>CAMLYR010000022.1 GCA_946491915.1 uncultured Clostridium sp. | reverse complement strand
TTTGGATAATGTTTTCATATTCTATTTTTTCATAGATTACTTTACACTACCATTAAATAAATTTGCACCACTTGCAAACTTTAGTAAACTTAATTTAGATGGTAACCTCTATGATGGACTGTCCCTTTTGGACAAAAAATGTCCGATTTGGCACGTCCCCAACAGTCTATCATACAAGCTACTTACCTAAATCAACAAGTTTACTAAAATTTTTTTTAAGCCCGATTATACACCGGGCTTATTGAATATAATTATTTTCTTATTCCTAATTTTTCAACGATTGTTCTATATCTGTTGATATCTTTTTTAGCTACGTAGTTTAATAGGTTTCTTCTTTTTCCAACCATTTTTAGAAGACCTCTTCTTGAATGGTTATCTTTTTTGTGAACTTTTAAGTGTTCTGTTAATTCATTAATTCTTTCTGTTAAAAGAGCGATTTGAACTTCTGGTGAACCAGTATCGTTTTCTTCTCTTTTATATGTGTTAATGATTTCTTGTTTTCTTTCCTTTGTCATCGTTTACACCTCCTATTTTTTGTTTTCTCCTTTAACTGAGCTTAAGATTTGGTGCATATCTATAAGCTAAGTAAAAGGTATGTTGTTTTCCAACATACCTATTTTACTATATATTTGTAAATTTTTCAAGTCTTATTTTTGAATTTTCACCATTTCAGTTGTTTTTTTATACATTTATTTTCCATTCTGTGCATGAATTCACTTGATTTCCAGTTTCTTCTAGTTGAACATTTTTATCTAGACAGACGATTGGCATAATATTATTAGATGGACTCAAATATGTATTTCCTGCATAAAGTACATCTCCTCTTCCAATTACTCCAATACCATTATTTGATACTGCATGAAAGCCTGTAGCTCCTGTATCAGTAAATATTCCTCCTGCTAATATATAACGAGATGTGAACCAATAGTTCTTTCTAAAGGGAAACAGAACAGAATATTCTCTACTACTTGTGGCTATTCCCTTTACAGTTCCAGTCGATGATTCTGTTAATGTCGTCGCATAATATCCATAATATGTATTTGTTAATGTAATACTTTCCCCAAGAGCTAAGTTTTTGTGTGTTTTACTATTTTCATCATAATATATAAATGAAGTATATCCAAAACTCCCTGTACTTCCATTTTTTCCTTGTAATGTTGTATATCCAAATTCTTCTCTAGTATATATTACTTCATTTAGATATTCTCCTATTTCTCCTTCTCTAAAAAACGTTCCATCACCTGTATTTGTTGGATCATATCCTGTAATTTTATTCATATCTTCTATTGTCATTGATCTTACAGAAATAGCACCTGTTCCATGTCCGTAAATTTCACAAATGTTTTTCATTTCTCCTATTCCATAACAGTATCCTATCGCTCCTCGTAAAGTAAGTCCTGTTGATTTTGTTGATTGAATTGGCGTTCCTGGCACTAACATCAAATAGTCTCCATCAGAACTATGTTCAACTCCTAATAATCTCCATGTAGTTTCATAACTACTACTAAAAGTTTGTCCTTCTCCACTACTAACTCCTGTTTTCTCTGCTTCAGCTGTATAGGTATATTCTCCATTATCATTTGCATTATAGCTTATATAATCTCCTGTTTGTAAGGTAACTTCTCCATTTGTTACATAATTATTGCCATCTTCATCACTTGTTTCCCACCATGTCATGTCTCTTACATTTCCATTTTTATCTACTACATAATTTCTTTTACTTTCTATCTACAAATAGTACTTTTATAACTTCTCCTACATCTGTTGCTTCTGTTTTTCCTTCATCTGTTTCTTTATCCAATTCACCTTGTAATTCACTTTCCTCTATATTGCCATATTTATTATTTCCCATTGCTTGTACAGTTGCTTTTTCCACTATCTCTTTTTCGTTCGCTATTTCTGTTTCTTCTTTTGCTTGTCCTGCATTTCCTATAATTCCATCATCTCCTGTTATCGCACTTATGGTTACTCCTGCTAAGATTAGCAAAACAATAATGGTAATCACTAATACTATTAGTGTAATTCCTTTTTGATTTTCTTTTTTCTTTATCTTTTTCATTCTTTTTACCTCTTTTCCTTTGTTTTTCTACTTTTCATGAATTTTACATTTTTCTTTTAGTCTTCTACTTAAGGTAAAAAGAAAAAAGTAAAAATAACTTGATTTCATCATAAAAACAAGTTATTCCTACTTTTATTTATTCTTCTATTCCTTATTTTTTATTATTTATTTAAAACTTTTCTATCTATTAACTTTATACGCTTTTATTGATATTATATTTTTAGTTCTAAATCTTTGAGTAGAAGACTCTAAGATTTTTTATTTGATTTTCATATAATAAAACAGTAAAAATATTTTTTATTTCTACTGTTTTTTTCATATTCTATTTATATGTTATTTTTCCAAAATCCATACTCCACCATCATTTGCTCCTTTTACTGTTGAAGGTAAACATACAACTGGACGAATTCCGTGTCCAAAGACCTTCATATGTTTTTGAATTTTTCATTTTTGTCCAATTGGAGATGTTTCTGTTTGGGCAAAAATTAATTACTTGAATAATTTTCTTAAAAATTCTTTTATTTTTCCTAATATTCCTTCCTCTTTAACAACAAGCGCTTTTTCTTCACTTTTATTGTTTTCATCATTTTCTGAATTATGCATTAGTTCCTTTGTTACCTCTTGTGGAATAGGTATTATCATATTTTTATATTCATATAATAACTTATCTTTTCTGATTGTATCTTGAACATTTTCTAAATTTGCATTTACAAATACATTTTCACTATTT
The DNA here is from genome assembly GCA_946491915.1 of uncultured Clostridium sp. The sequence continues at coordinate 16,565 of CAMLYR010000022.1, read as the reverse complement.
ACTAAGTTTATAAATGTATATGCTTTATTTACATCTTTAGTATATATAACTGCTCCTTTAGTTTTCTTTTTATTGATATTTTCTATTACTTCTTCTATGTTTCCGGTTACAATAATTGCATTACGATTCTTAATTGCTTCATCTTGAAAACTATCATCTTCTAAATATACATACCTTTCTTCTTTCTTTTCTTTTTCCTCTGTTTTGGGAACTTCTAAATGATTTCCTACATCATCATAGGTATATATGACTTTATCAAAATACTCATAAAAGCACTCATCATATGGTAATATCATAATTAAATTTTCACTGATTTCAAACTTTTTCAACGCTTCTTTTATAATTAGCAAAATCAATGATTTAACATTATCTTCTGCATATTCCACATCAGAAATGGCTACTGCATTTCTTGATTTTATTGCTCTTATATACCATTTTATGACTTCTTGTGTATTATATACTTCTATAGCTATTACACCAATCGGCATAGCAATACAAGTGGATAAAAATTTGTCTTGATTTATTTTTAATTTTGCATATCTTTTATATGCATCATCTTCTTCTATTTCTTTATTGATAATGCTAAATACATCTTCATATGTGATATCCTCTTTTTGTAAATTGATTAAGTTTCTAATCTCACTTTCATTTGCTTTTATTCTGTCTTGTATATATCCTAATACATTTTTTGTTAATTCATATTGATTATTTAACCTATATTCTCTTGAAGCTTCTTTTAATTTATAAATATTATCTTTCATCATTTGTCTGTTCTCCTCGCCTTATCTTTTTTCTTAATTCATCAAGACCTTTCTCTTTTTTCTGTCCTTTTAATTTTTCTGTTTCTTTGACTCTATTTAATAATTCTTGTATTTTCTTCGCTTCTTCTTTGATGGCTTCTAGTTGTGGTTCTATATACACTCCAAACATTTCTATGTCTTTACGATTACTAAAATAATGCCATTGAACTTCTTTTCCATTTTTCGCATATACCAATCCTTTTTGTTTGTCATATATTATCTCTTCTTCTTCGTCATCGTATATTTTTACTAATCCTTTTTTTAACATGCGTTTTATATTGATTAGTGATGTATCTTTTGTTGCATCACAATGAATATTTTTTCCTTTTTCTCCTTCTCCTATTAATAATTCGTATAATATATTTGTAGCTTCTGCTGTGGCTAATTTTACATTTCCTTGCGATTCTTTACTACTTGTTTCTGCATTCATTGCTCCTACGATTGCTAAATCTGATATTTCTATGTCTCCGTCATCATTTTCACCATATATTACATACCAATCTTTATTACTTCCTATGATGATTTTGGCATCTTCTATTCCATAAATATTTTCTATATCTTCCATATCTTGTACGGTGGCTGAAACCATTAGCTGTTGCTCTTCTCTAAATGCTTGTCTTTCTATATTCTTTATGATATCTATTTCATTTTCTGATATACTTTTTTCTGTATATATAGTTGGTTGTCCAACATTTTTATACCATAATGGAATTTCTTGAATCTTCTCTTGTTTTGCATTTTCTTTTTGTCTTTTCAGAATTTCTTTTCTTTCTTCTTCAGGCATTTCGGTTAATATGACTGGCTTTCCTGGTGAACCATATGGTACTTCACCTTTTGTGGAATCTATCCAAGGATGCATATACCCTTGACTTGTCTTATACTCATAATATGCTTCATCTGGAACTACGACTTCTGCTTCTGGTAAATCTTTTAAACCTTCTAAATCATTATATCCTGTTCCAGCTATTACTTCTTTTAACACAAATCTATCATATTGTTCTTGTGTTATTTTTCCCTCTTTTTGCAATTTTCTTAAAAATTTCTTGTCTATTTCAATCGCTTGTTTTCCTGCCTGCTTATATAATTCTAATATCTCTTTATGATCTTCTTTAGGAATTTCTTCTAATATTTCTTGCGGAATTTCTATATTATCAAAACATAATCTATCTCTTGCACCATCTTTTCCTTTTTGTCTAATAGTTAGTGATTGTGCTACAATATTTCTTTCTCCATTTTCTCCAATTTCTTCTACAACAAATATTCCTGCATTTTCTTCTATTGCTCCTAAGAGCATAGAAGCCTCTCCTGTATCTCCAAATTTTTGACAACATGTTGTTATATTTCCTGCAAACAAATTTAATACATCATCTGGTGCTAACATTCTGGCTTCATATTTTTTACCCTTTACACGAATTGGTGGTATACTGCTTCTTTCTCTTCTTTTTGTTATTTCAAATACATCTTGCACATATTCAAACTCTTCTTCTGTTGTAATTCCTCCTACCGAACTTGCTAGTCTAGCTAATTCTTCGTTTCCCTCTCTGGTATTGGCAAACTTTGAATTTAATAAATACCCCATTATATCAGAAAGTTCTAATTTTCCACTTTTATATATATTTTTCAATTCTCTAGAATTGACAATTCTTTTAAAATGATTATGTATTCTACCAAATTCCATATAATATTCTGGATTAGACAAAAATTCTTCTTTATGCTTTTTAAAAAAATCCATAAATTCTTCAGAATATGGTTCTTGTACTGAACCAAACATATCATGTATTTGTTTATATGTTACAACATCCCCATATTTCCTCAATAATTCATATGCTTCTTCTCTATCTGCATCCTCTTTTAACTCTGCAATGGATGTTGTTTCTATTTCTATATTTAGCTTTGCCTTTAATTTTGCTATTTCATCTTCTGCTAATCCATTTGGTAAATTATCAAATGTATATCCCAATTCCACTAAAGCTTGATTAATTTTATATTTCCAAGCTCCATCAATTTGTTTCTTGGTTTCTTGTAATGCTGTTACCACTGTATGATTTAATAAGTTTGATACTTCTTCATCTTCTAATAAATCTAACATTTTTGATATGATTTTGTCTTGATTTTGTCTTACATAATGTGAATGTGCTTCTCCTATTTTTTCTGCTAATTTCTCTGCTAGATTTTCTTTCGTGACTTCTCCTTGTTCTTTAATCAAATCTTTTATTGCACTTTCTATCATGATTCTTACTGGCTTTACTTGTGCTCTTACAATTCCTATTTCATCTCCAGTATTTTCTGCTAATTTTTCTTCTACTTTTCCTTCTATTTTTTCTAAATTGTTCTTTGTCATTTTAGCATTGATTTCTTCTTCTATTTGTTCAATATTATCTAAGTCTATTTCATATCCTGCACGCTCCATACTCATTTTTACTAGGTCTTTTAAAGAATATCTTTGTGTTTCTTCTTCTAATAGCTTATTTAGCTCTTTAAATATTTTCATTTCTGCACTATTTTTATTTTGCTCATCTTTTTTGTACATCTGCAATTCTCTATTTAGTGCTTTAAAGATTTCTAAAGTAACTCCGAAATTACCTTGTGCTTGGAATTTTAAATTATATAAATTTTGGAATAGTTCATTTTTTTCTGTCATATATTTTTTGATATCTTTTTCTTTTAGATTTGGTATTTCAAATATCTTTTCTGTTTCCTCTATTCCTATACTTTTTATCATTCTATGATAAAATATATCCATTTGTTTTTCATCATAATCTGCATCTTGTTCTAAATATACTTTATTTTTTTCTTTTAATGTTTCAAATCTTTCTAAATCTTCTCCAAACATTAATATTTTGTCAATTGGCATTTCTTCGCTATACAATTTTTCTAATACTTGATCTGCAATATTTTTGGACATGGTGATTTTTTGTAAATTATCACATCCGTTCAAAAACATTATAACCTATACTAGTAACACTATCTGGTATCTGGATTTCTGTTAAACTTTCACAGCTAGAAAAAGCTTCCCTACCTATACTCGTAACACTATCTGATATATGAACTTTTTTCAAATTACTACATTCTTCAAAGGCTCTATCACCTATACTCGTAACATTATTTGGTATTTGCATTTCTGTTAAACTTTCACAGCTGTAAAAAGCATTATTACCTATACTAGTAACACTATTTGGTATTTGCATTTCTGTTAAACTTTCACAGCTGTAAAAAGCATTATCACCTATACTCGTAACACTATTTGGTATTTGCATTTCTGTTAAACTTTTACATCCGTTAAATGCATCCTCACCTATACTTGTAACACTATCTGGTATTTGGATTTTCCTTAAGCTTTCACATCCGTAAAAAGCACCATCACCTATACTCGTAACACTATTTGGTATTTGCATTTCTGTTAAACTTTTACATCCGTTAAATGCATCCTCACCTATACTTGTAACACTATCTGGTATTTGGATTTCGCTTAAATATTCACATCCGTAAAAAGCATAATTACCTATACTAGTAACACTATTTGGTATTTGTATTTTTCGTAAATTGTTACATCCGGAAAAAGTATATTCACCTATACTCGTAATACTATTTGGTATTTGGATTTCTCTTAAATATTCACATCCGGAAAAAGCACCATAACTTATACTTGTAACTGTTTCTGGTATTTCTAGTGTTCCATTTACTATATCACTATCCGAAACTTCTAATAATATCCCATTTTCAATTCTCATTCGTATTTTTCTCCTAAAATATTTCTATGAATTATAAATTTTTTTTGTTGTTTTAAGATTCTTTATATTCTCACATTATCATAAATATCAAATATTTGCAAGGATTTCTCTTAACCTTGCATTTTGTTTTGTTAAGTATAAATATCCAATTAATCCTTCAAAAGCTGTAGCATACATATATTCTTGCACATTTGAATTTTTAGGCAAATGATGATTTTGTGTATTTCTTCCTCTTCTTACAATATCTTTTTCTTCATCTGTCAAAAATTCATAGATTTCATTTAACTTTTCTGCTTGACTTTTTGCTTTTACATATTTAATCGCTTCTATATGTAATTTATGAGGTTTCAAATTTGTTTCATTAATTAACTTATTTCTTATAAATAGTTCATATACTGCATCTCCAATATATGCCCATGTTAATGGTGACATTAGCTCCACTTCTTGTTTTGTTCTATCTATTTTTAAGAATTCTTCCATTTCTTTTCTTCCTTTTTTATTCTTATTTTCTCCATACAATTTTTTATATTTCTATTGCTTCTATATAAAAGTATTTCTAAGCTTTTTCCAATGTTATTTTTCCAATTTTACCATTTTTAAATTCATCTAATAGAATTCTTGCTGTTTTTTCATCATCAATATTCCCACCAGAAATAATGCAACCTCTTTTTTTACCGATTGCTAAAAAAATCTCATAAATATTTTCATTTTCTGGTCTTTCTTCATTTTCTAATTGTTCATGAATATACTCTTCTGTTAGTTTATATCTCTCACATAATTGTTTTGGATAATTTTCTATTAAAAATTTTACTAAATGATAGGCAATTTCTGTTCTTTGTAAAATATCTTCTTTTATGGTCCCTGTAAATGCAAGATGTAATGATACTTCTTCACTTTCAAATTTAGGCCATAATACTCCTGGAGTATCTAATAATTCAATTTTTTCATTGATACGAATCCATTGTTTTTGTTTTGTAAAGCCTGGCCTATTTTCAACACCTGCAGATGTTTTCTTAGAAATTCGATTGATAAATGAAGATTTACCTACATTTGGTATTCCTAATACCATCGCTTTTATCTTTCTTCCTATTCTTCCTTTTTCTGCTTGTCCTTTTAAATCTTCTTCCATGATTTTTTCTATTTTTCTAACACATTCATCTATTCCTTTTCCAGAATTCGAATCTGTTAAAACTGCTGGAATATGTTTCGTTTTAAAATATTCCACCCATTTTTTATTTTGTCTTTCATCTGCTAAATCACATTTATTTAACACGATTATTTTCTTTTTATTTTTTGTAATTTCTGCTATATCTGGATTTTGGCTAGATATAGGAATACGGGCATCTAACAATTCTATGACAATATCTACTAATTTTACATCTTCCATAATTTGTCTTTTGGTTTTTGCCATATGTCCTGGATACCAATTAAGAATAATGCCTCTATCCATTTTATCTATATTACTTTCTTTTTGATTCTTTTTATTCGGCAATTTCATTCACTCCTTTACTTTTCACTCACCTTGTTTACTATTATATCACATTTATTCTTTTTTATAAAGAAAAAAACACACAAGTACTTTAAGATGCTTGTATGCTTTATATCCTTAGTTTATGTATTTTTAGTAGTGTTTAATTCTGGTTTCTTCTTTTTGCTATAAATCTTACAATCCCTATTACAATTAGAACAACTCCAACAGCTATAATAGCATTACTATAAGATGGTAAATCTGTTATCCCTTCTTGAAGTGCTTCTAATTTTAATTCTAATGAATCTGCTGTATTTAAATATGCATTAAATGCAAATCCTCCTATTGCTAAAAGTCCTCCTACAATAATATCAGCTATTTTACTTGATACAACTAATATTAGACAAATGATTATTAATATTAACATTATTAAAATCAATGTTTTTTCCCCCTTCTTACTTATAAAGTTCTATAATTATTTTTATCTGCTCTATCATCTAATTTTCTATCATATGCCTCATTTTTATAAAACCAATCTGTTTTTTTATCTTTAGGATGTGCTTTTCTATTTTTATCTGCTAATAAGTCTAATAATACTGCTATTGGTAAAATAATTCCTATTAAAGATATAATCAATGCTGTATAATCAGCTATTCCTACTTGTGAAGCATCTTCGAATATAGCTGTCGTTTTTGTTACTACATCTGAACCAAAATACATTCCATAAGCTAATAAATATATTAAGGCTCCTACCATTTTTCTTTTTACAACCAATATTAAACATAACAATACAACAAATAGTAAGACAATTTCTATTGTTAAATCAAATGGTGTAATGAAAAATTCTTGATGCAATTGTGCCATTAAAGCAACCATCATTCTAAATACCCAAAACATTACCATAAAACAAACTAACAACCATGTAGAAAAATTTCTCATTTGTAATTCCTCCAATCTAATTAATAAAGGCGAATCGCCTTCGCCTTATATTAAATTAATCTACAAAATCAAAATCATCTTTAAATTTTTCTTTGAAAATTTCAAATACTCTATTAAGTGTATCTTCGTCATCAACACTTACATAAGATTCTTCATCTGTATCATCATCTACATCTTCTACTTTTAAGATGACAACTTCTCCTTCTTCTTCCTCTTCTCCCTCTTCTGCAATTGGTAATAATACCACATATTCCTCGTCTTCTAATTCTACTAAATCTAAGAATTCAAATCTTACTTCGTTCCCATCTTCGTCATTTAATATAACAATGTTATCTAAATCTTCTCCTTCATAATTTTCGTTATCGTTCATAAAATTCTCCTTTCCATTTATTTATTTTATTATATATTACATATAATACATGATTAAAAAGAATTTTTCAATGTATTTTTTAATTTATTTAAATATGTTTCTAAAATGTATACTGCAGATATAGTATCAACGATGTTCCTTTTTTTATGCTTATTTACATCCAAAAAATTCATGGTTTTATGAGCTGCAACAGTGGTTAATCTTTCATCAATTACTTCTATTTTTATCTTATTATATTTGCATTTTAATTTATGGACAAATTTTTTAGTAATTTCTGCTCTTTCAGACATAGTCCCATCCATATTTAATGGTAGTCCTACAACAATAGTATCTACTTCATATGTTTCCAAAATTTCATCTAATCTTTTTAGTACGATTTTATCAGAATGATTTCTTTGGATGGTTTCTAATCCTTGTGCTGTTATATTTAGTTCATCTGTTATCGCTATTCCGACTCTTGCATCTCCATAATCTATTCCTAATATTCTCATATTAGTCCTCTTCTAATCCTATATATTTTTTTACCATTTTTTCTAACAATTCATCTCTTTCAATAGTTCTTATTTTATTTCTTGCATCATTATGACTTGTTATATAAGTAGGATCTCCTGACAAAATATATCCTACAATTTGATTAATTGGATTATATCCTTTTTCCATTAATGCTGCATACACTTCTTTTAAAATTTCTTGGCTTTTTGCATTTTGTTCTCTTTCTACTTTAAAATTCATTGTTTTGTCAAATTCCATACAATTCCCTCCTTCTTTTCTTATTGTATTGAAATCTTACGCTATATAAAATTTTTCATATACAACGAGACTAAGTATTATATATTGGTTATATCACTTTCTTGTTTATCTGCATTATCTAAGTATTCTTCTAGTTTCTTTAAAACTTCTTCTAATCCTGTTCCTTTATAATAAGAAGATAATGCAATATTTATAATTGGTGTTACTTCTTGATTTAACATATCTATATTTTTATTTTCATTGTTTTCAGTTGTATAATTCGTTGTGTCTTTTGGCAAAGATATTTTCATTTGCTCAATATGATCTTTTATGTCATTGATAAACGCTGCTACTCCTTCTGTATCTACTCCAGAAAATGCAATAACAAATTTAGGTCCCATATATCTAACAAACACATATTCTTGTGAAATATTGTCTTTAACATATGCACTGATTTGTTTTATCACTTCATTTCCTAATTCTCTACAATAATTTTTATTAATTTCTTCTATATTAATAATTTTGAACATACAAATTGTTGATATCGTATATTGGTCAATGATTTTCTTTCCCTCTCCATATAGATATTCTTCTGAGTATAGCCCTGTAAATAAATCTGTTCTTACAATAGACTCTAATGTTTTTTGGTGTACAACTGTTTTTAATACAGATACTATGTTGTCTTTAATGACTTCTAAAACTGTTATGTCTACATTATCAAAGTCATGTGGTGTACCACTTTCTAATATCCAATATCCAATATATACATTATCTATATATAACGGAAAGAATATTGCTGATTTTGCTCGTCCAAATTCCATTTTTTGATATGGAAGTCTTTCACTATCACTATTTACAGTAACATATTTTGGAGTAGCTGTTTGTATACTGTCTTTAAACATATCTACATCTTGTAAAGATTTTAATGAATCCCAATGTCTTTCATCTACATTTGACGCTTTTATTTCATATTCAGCACCATTAAAAACAACAATTGTTGAATATTTGATTTCATATTTTTCAATCAATATATTGTTTATTTTCTTTATCTTTTCATCTACTGAAGATGTTTCACCTATTGTATTCATAAAATCTTGAACAACTTGTAGGTTAGTAATTTTTTGGTTGATATTTCTAAATTTTTGAATCTTTTGGCTAATTTTTATATTATAAATAACTAGTATAATTACAATGATTACTAATACTACAGCAACTCCTATTATCACAATTAATTCCTCCTATTTAAAAATTTCTTTTCATTTGGTTTAATGTATCATTCATACTTGGAGAAAAAACTCCTGATTGATTATTTTCTGTTCCAACTGTTGGTGGTCTATATGTTCCTTTTCCTGAAACTAATGGATAAATCATATTTCCTAAAGCTTTTAATACTTGCATAAATGTTTTTGAATAGCCTTTTAAGTTAATATCACAATTAATAATTCCTTCTAAGTATTTTATATATATTTCCTCTTCAAATGGTATAGTTATATATTTAATTAAATTTCTATCAAACAGTTCTGTCATAAATGACATAGCAGGATCATTATAAAATGCCATTCCTCCTATAATTGTCTTTTCATTAATTCCTCTAATTTTTACAAATTTATTTAATATAATTTTTAGTTTTCCTTCTTCTAGTATGTTTTTTGCTTTTAGCTCTCTTAAAAATGCTGTAAGTGGTTGTATTGTAAGAATATCTAAAGATTGTACTAGATAGGTTTCTAATGACTGTTTAAAATATCCTACTGGTGTATTAAAGTCACAATCAATTAAAATTAAAGAATAATTCTTTACTAATGTTTCTAAGATTTCATCTACTCTACTAATAGAATCTTGCTCATCTGGTAAAGATGTAAATACAGTTAAATTCTTATTTACTTGTATTCCATTTGCAATTCCTTCTGCTAATTGTTCAATGCTATTTGATGCAATATTTCTTAAAGCTTCCTCATTTTTTGTATATATATAATATGAATTTCTATTTGTTGTTGTATCTAAAATGGCAACATTGATTCCCATAGATGATAATAATTCTGCTACATTATTCACAATAAATGATGTACCATTTTTACTAGTTCCAACAAAGGTTACAATTTTTTTATCAGATGTAAGCAATGAAGATATATCTATTGTTTGCACATAATTATTGTTTGTTCTTGTCATATCTCTTGAATTTGAAGGAACATATTCATCATATGCATTATGATAACTTTGTCCATATTGGTTACTATATGAACTTTGATTTGTATTTTGAGAATAATTAAATGTTGGTTCTTGTATAGTATTCTGTTCTTGCTCTGGAATAGAATCTACTTCTTCAAAACCTGGCAATACCATATCGTCTTCATTATTGTTTTGATAACTATCAAATCCTGGTAATACTGTACTCGTATTATCATCTTCGTCTTCAAATCCTGGTAAAACAGAATCTGTATGATTATCCTCAAATCCAGGTAGTACTGTATCATTATCATTTTCTTCAAATCCTGGTAATACCATATCGTCTTCATTATTGTTTTGATAACTATCAAATCCCGGTAATACTGTATCATTTTCTTGCTCTTCAACTTCTGGCAAAACTGTTTCTTCCACTGGAAGTGGATTTTTTCTTGGTCTTCCTCTTCCTCTTTTTACTGGTTTTTGTTCTTGTGTTGCTTCTACTACTGGAACCGGATTTTTTCTTGGTCTTCCTCTTCCCCTTTTTACTGGCTGTACCTCTTGTATTGTTTCTTCTGAACTATTGGTTGTTGAGATTCCTATTGATTTTGGTTCTGTTTCTAAGATATTTGGTATACTATCTTCTTGTTTTACGTTTGCCACTGGTCTTACCTGTTGTTGTGCTACTTCATGTACTGACTGCTGTTGTGCTGCCTGGTGCAAAGTTTGTTGTTGTTCTTGTGTTTTCTTAGGTTTGGACATTTTCCTTACACCTGTCATATTCACTGAAGAAGGTATAACAACGGGTTTTGTCATTGTAATTGTCTTATTTTTGGATCTTAACAATTTTTCACTGGTTCCTGTTTCTCCCTTTTTATTATCTTGTCTTAAACTATTAGATACTTTGCTATTAAATGACATGATTTTTTGATATTTAGGAGACCTTTCTTCTAATACTGCCCTTACATTTAAAGGCAAAAACTTCGTAATAATTCTTAATTGTGTATCATTATATTGTGCCGCAATATTATTAAAACTATCAATATATCTATCTTCATCTTTTCCTAGACTTTTATAATGTGCTAAGATATTTTGTATTTCCATCTCGCTAACATCGTTTTCGTTTTCCGCTTGATAGGTTACTTCCTCAGAATCAATTTTGTAATATGCCTTTGCCTCTTTCTTTAATCTTGGTTTATGAATAAGTCTACAAACTTCATCAACACTTCTGTCATTTCCTAATATGGCATTATAGATTCCGATACCAAACAATTTAACCAACATTTGCTCTGATTTTGTTCTTCTATCTAAACAAATTAAAATAATTGGTATGTCATTTCCTCTCATATTAGATGCTTCATCACTAATACTATCTAATTTTTCAAATATAAATTTATCAATTTGATCATATTGTGTATGTGAAAAAGCTTCTAAATCCTCACTTATAACAATTCTATCATATGTTTTATCTTTTTGTATTTCTTTTAATATTGCATTAAAGTAATATACATTTTTATGCGAAATAATTTCTTTATATTCTTTTTGATATTTTTTTATGATGGCTTGTGAAATTTCTTCATTACTTACAGCAAATAAAACTTTCATTTGTTACCCCCTTCCAAATTTTACAAACATTGCGAATGCTAGTGGTAATACTTGGCATATAATTAATATTGTTACAAAGGTTACAATTAATCCCATACCTTTTTCCAAGGTATCCAATTTTCTAACACCTACTACATATCTATGGATTGCTCCAATCGCAATTCCTAAAAAACAAAGTGGAATACTATAAATTCTAATAACATTCAATATGTATGCTACAAGTCCATATACATCTGAACCATATTTTTCTTGATAATCTGCTAAAGAATTTGCTGCATTATCCTTTATTTCGACTAGTTTACTCTCCGTTTCTTCATCAATTGCTTGTTCAGCTGCATGAACTGTATTTGTACAAATAAATATTCCAAAGACAATTGTAAATATTGTAACAATGATTACTGCTTTTTTCATCTATCTGTTGCCCCTTTCTTCTATATTTTTGGCAAAATACTCCCTATTTTTTCTTATACCTATATATCATACAATAACTTTAGAAAAATAGCAAGAATTTTTTACAATTTATTGTACAAATATTCCATATAGTAATATACACGGTTCGCCCAATTTTTGTCAGTTGCATATTTCGTATTAACCCCTGTTAATGTTTCTCCATTATAATAAGAACCAGTTGCCACTTCTCCTCCATATATGCTTGTTCCTTTTGGGTTTAAATAATATTTCACAAAAACTCTAGCTAATAAATCTATGCTTTCTGGATAATCAGAAAAATTATATGCACTATTGTATGGACTAGAATCATAAGCACCATATCCAAATAAGTTTTTCTTTTCTAATGCTATTTTTGATGTTCCCCATGCACTTTCATGGATTGCTACAGCTGCAACAAATATTCCGTTAATATGATATTGTTTTTCTATGTAATAAAAATATTCAGAATTATTAGCCAATATATTATTTTTATCTTTATCATCATTTAAGACTTTCTTAAATTGCTCTAAAGATAATCCACTTGGCTTATTTAATGCCATGTTAAAACTTAATGCACTTTTTAACTCATTTGCTGATTTTGTATTGGTACTAGTGGTTGTACTATCATTGATTGTTTCTTCTTCCTCTGGTGCATTTGGATTAATATATGTGGTACATTCTGCTTTTACATATCCTCTTATGTTACCACTTTCTATTCGATACCAAGATGCTTTTATTTCCTTTAATTTTAATTCATCATTTTTTGATAGTGTTGCTACTTTTTGTGAATTTTCATCTGGTTCTACCATAACAGATAATCTGTCAGAAGTGACATATAAAATATCTCCTACTTTTGCTGTATAATTACTTGTTTCAGCACCTCCGCCTATTTCTACAATCTTATTAATAGAAGCAGTTATTATTTTCTGTCGAACTTGTTCTTCACTGATTAATTCTTCGCCTTTATATATTTTCTTAATAGTTACTTCCTGTACGCCCTGTCTTCCTTCTTGCACTACTTGTATCATACCTTTAGGAAGACTTGTATTTGTTCTATATTTTGTAATATATTCTAAAGTCTCTTCTGTTACTTCATACTCTTCTCTTTGTTTATCATTTGTATTTTGTGAAATAAACTCTTCTAAATTCAACGCTTCCGCTTGACTAATTCTTACTTTTTCCGTATTTTGACTAGCTATTTCTTCTGCTGCATATACCTTTTTTGAAAAATATAGATGATAAAAAAGAATAAAATATAAAATGAATACAACAAAAATTAAAAAATATATTAAATTCTTGATGGTTATTTTTACTTTTTTCTCCTTTTTTTCTTTTGTTTTCATCTAATCACCTATCATCATTTTACCTTTTTTTGTCTACTTTTGTCAATTTTAAATTTTGGAAATTTTCTATTACGTTTTTCCTATTGATTTTCTTGTATTTTTATACTATGATATAGATATTCACTAAGGAGGATGGTTTAAAAAAACTTTCAATTTTATTTTCATAAAATTGGCACATGAACATTTCTTAACTGTGTAAACCGAGGCAACATTTAGATTTATACCTTAAGAAAGGAATCACTTAACTATGAAAAAAGCAAAGATTATTTTAACTATTATAACGATTATATTAATTTTCGTTGTAATTTTTCTTGCATTTTTCGTTTTTCAAAAATATATATTAAAGAAAAATTTTGAAGAGGATATGTTAAGTTTTGTTGATAAAAACCAGTCTACAATTTTTATAATAGATTCTATCACTTTATTTAGTAGTGCTGATGCAAGTTACAAAACCAATACAGCTAATAACTTTACCATACAAAATTTATATCAATATACCGATATTGCATTATTTATCAAAAACACATCAGATGAAGATACTTTAGAAAATACATTAAAGAAAGTCCATATTGAAAATATACAATTTTCAAATATGCCAAAACTAGGAGAACCAAACTTATATTTCAAGAGTATCCATGATTTTGCCAAAAGTGATATAATAGAAGAAAATCGAATTACAGATTCTTTTGAATTTATAATTTCCTCTAGTGATGAAGCAGATTTAAGTACGCCAACTTTATATAACAATTTAGCTAATCCTTTAACATTTAGCTATGTAAATTCGAATATAAAGTCTGATTATACCATAACAGATATTTCATCACCAATTACATATGATGGTTCTTTGCTACAAAAATGTAATATTATCCTAGAAGATATCGCTTGTACACTTTCATTTGATATTTATATTACCAATAATTTGGATGAAGATTTTAAAACAACTGTATCGATTGATATTCCACTTTCTTCTGAAAATAAATCTATATTAGATGGTAATTTGACAATCAAGCAAGATACAAATTATACTTTTTATCGATATAACTAATCATTAATTCTATATGATTGTAGTAATTTACAATCATAAACTACAGATATTATCTAGATGAGGAGGATTCATAAAAATGAAAAAAAACTTACCAGTTTCCGAACAACTAAAATTGAAATATCATAAAACCGATGAAGTTACCAATTTTAAAGATATGTTATACAACTCTGCCGAAAACTTTAAATCTAGAACTGCTTTTAGATTAAAAGACGAAAATGGAAATATTGTTTCTATTACCTATGAGGAATTTAAAAATGATGTTGTCCATTTAGGAACAGATTTCATCAAACGTGGCTTTTTAAACAAGCGAATTGCCGTTATTGGTAAAAACAGCTATAAATGGTGTGTATCCTATATGGCTGCTTCTATTGTAGGTATTGTGGTTCCTATTGATAAAGAATTACATTGTGATGATGTCATTAATTTTATGAATGTTTCAGAAGCAGTTTGTATTTTAGGAGATTTAAAAAACTTAACTTCTATCAAGGAAAATTTTACTAAATTAAATAATCAGGAAACTGTATTGGTTTCTTTTGATAAAGTAGATGCTAAAACAAATGACATCTTATATTTTGATAACATTAAAGTCATTGGAAAAGATAGTTATCTAAATGGATTTCATGATTTTGATGATATTCAAATTAATCCTGACGAATTACGTATTTTATTATTTACTTCAGGTACAACTGGAAATGCAAAAGGGGTTTGTTTATCACAAAGAAATATATGTTCTAACATTCTTTCCACTTATGGAATTGTAAAAGTAAAAAGAAGTGACTTGTTTTTCTCAGTCCTTCCTTTACATCACACTTATGAATGTACATTAGGCTTTTTACTACCTATTTATAGTGGTGCTAGTATTGCTCATTGTGAAGGATTACGATATATTGCAAAAAATATGGCTGAATTTCATCCTTCTGTTATTTTATGTGTTCCTTTGCTTTTAGAAAAATTGCATAAAACAATTATTAGAAATATGAATAAAACTTTACCAGAAAAATATAGAAAAGAAAATCAAGATGAAAATCCATTTGATAGCCTTCCTTTCTTTATAAAGAAAATTGTAAAAACAAAAGTCAAAAACACTCTTGGTGGAAGATTACGTGTATTTATTGTTGGAGCGGCTGCTGCAAATCCAGAAATCTTATCTGACTTTAGAAAATTAAACTTAAATACACTACAAGGATATGGTTTAACAGAATGTTCTCCTTTGGTTGCTGGAAATACGGATTTCTTCCAAAAAGACGATGCTGCTGGACTTCCTATTCCCAATGTAGAATACAAGATTGATTCTCCAAATGCTGAAGGTATTGGTGAAATTATTGTCAAAGGTCCTAATGTCATGTTAGGTTATTACAATAATCCAGAAGCAACTGCCAATGTAATGAAAGATGGTTGGTTCCATACAGGTGATTTAGGAAAAATTGATGAAAATGGATATTTATATATTACTGGTAGATGTAAAAGTGTGATTGTCACAAAAAATGGTAAAAATATTTACCCTGAAGAAGTTGAATATTATCTAAATGATAATCCTTTAATCTCTGAAGCTTTAGTACAAGGAATCCAAGAAGATGATGATGATGAAACTTATGTAAAAGCACAAATATATCCAAATTTAGAAGCTATTTCAGAATATTTAAAAGGTAGTGTTCCTACCAAAGAAGAAATTAAGAAAATTATTTCTGATGTCGTATCTAGTGTTAATAGTAAATTACCTAATTACAAACATATTAAGGGATTTATTATTAGAGATAAAGAATTTGAAAAGACGACTACACAAAAAGTAAAACGATATGGTGACAATATGAAATATGATGAGAAGTAAGAAAAACGGATTCGAGGGATTTTGGGGACGGACTCAAAAATCCCTTTTTTGAACCTAAGCAGGATAAAAAAAATATAGAATATAAAAAAATGAAACAATTTTGCGTATCTAAATTTGA
>CAMLYR010000021.1 GCA_946491915.1 uncultured Clostridium sp. | reverse complement strand
TATTTGGGACATTTTCAAAAGTTATTACTTAAGACATTATCATAAATTAATCATACTTAATAATCTTTTAAGATTTCTAATTATTGACAAATTTCGTAAATGAAAATATAATAGATAAGATAATAAAAAGAGAAAAAAGGAGAAATGAATATGGAAAACGAAGTATTTATATTTGGACATAAAAATCCAGACACAGATTCAATTTGTGCAAGTTTAGTAAGTGAAAGATTAGATAAGAAGAATGGTTGGAATTGTACAGTAGCTAAACGATTAGGAAAAGTAAATAAAGAAACTCAATATGTATTAGATTATTTACATTTAGAAGCACCAGAAATGTTGGATAAAATAGAAGATGGACAAGGTGTAGCATTAGTAGACCATAATGAATTCAATCAAAGTGTAGAAGGAATTGAAAAAGCTAAAATTTGGTCAGTAACAGATCATCACAGAATAGCAAATTTTGAAACATCAGAACCTTTATATTACACAGCAAAACCATATGGATGTACTTGTACGATTCTATTTGAAGAATATAAAAGACTAGGACATGAAATCAATAAAGAAGAAGCCATTTTAATGGCAAGTGCCATCATATCAGATACATTATTATTAAAATCACCAACAACAACAGAACATGATAAAAAAGCATTAGAAGAACTAGGAAAAATAGCAGAAATTAATGTTGAAGAATATGGATTAGAAATGTTAAAAGCTGGAACAGATTTAGGAGATTTTTCAGAAGCAGAATTAGTAAACTTAGATGCAAAAAATCTTGATAAAGATGGAAATAAATTTGTGATTGCACAAGTAAATACTGTAAGCATCGAAGATGTTTTAAAAAGACAAAAAGATTTAGAAAGTGCAATCAATAGCGAAATAGAGAAAAAAGGATTACAATTATTTGTATTTGCTATAACAGATATTTTAAATAGTAATTCAGAAATTATTGCTTTAGGAAAAAGAACAGATGCAGTAGAAAAGGCATTTGATGTTAAATTAGAAAATAATAGAGCATTTTTACCAGGTGTTGTTTCAAGAAAGAAACAATTATTACCAGATATTGATAAAAATATGTAAGAATAGTTGTGATGAAAGTGGAGATTTTGACAAATAGTCAGAATCTCTATTTCTATTTAATAAAAGGATAAGGAATGATAAAAATTTTATGGATAGAATTATAAAAGATTTGCTTGTTTTTTAGGCAAAAATAGTATATAGTATAAAAGTAAAAATGTTAGAAAAATAAATATATAAATAGAAACATAAGTAAAAATAAACATAACAAAGAGGAGATATACATGTATTTAAAAAGATTAGAATTACAAGGATTTAAGTCATTTGCAGATAAAACTGTATTAGAATTTATGCCAGGAATTACGGCAGTTATTGGACCAAATGGTTCTGGAAAAAGCAATATATCAGATGCTATCAGATGGGTACTTGGAGAACAAAGTATGAAATCATTAAGAGGTTCTAAATCACTAGATATTATCTTTGCAGGTACACAAAATAGAAAATCATTAGGTTTTGCAGAAGCATCATTGGTATTTGATAATACAGATGGAACTTTGCCTATTGAATATACAGAAGTAACGGTTACAAGAAAAATATATAGAAGTGGAGAAACAGGTTACTATATTAATAAAGTACCATGTAGATTAAAAGATGTATTAGAATTATTTATGGATACAGGTATTGGAAAAGATGGATATTCTATTATTGGGCAAGGAAAAATAGATGAAATTTTAAGTAATAAATCAGAAGATAGAAGACATATTTTTGAAGAAGCAGCAGGAATTGTAAAATATAGAGTAAGAAAAGCGGAAAGTGAGAAAAAATTAGAACATACCAAATTAAATCTTCTTAGAATTAATGATATACTAGCAGAAATTGAAACCAATATAGAGCCCTTAAAAGTACAAGCAGAAAAAGCAAAAAAATATTTAAATTTAAGAGAAGAATTAAAAAATATTGAAATTGGTTTGTTTTTATACAATATAGAAAAATATAAAAAAGAATTAGAAGATATTGTAAAAGATGAAGAAATTTATAAAACACAATGCAATGATGAAGAAGGTAGACTAGAAAGAATCAAAGCATTAAAAGAAGAATTAAAATCAGAAATTGATCATATTACAGAATCCATTGAAGAGATGTCTAATTTAGGATTTGAAAGTAAAAAAGAAATTGAGATGTTAAATTCTGATATTAATGTGTCTAATACAAGAATTGAAAATAATAAACAAAATAAAGAAAGATTTGAAAAAGAAATTGAAGAATTAACAGCAAGAATAAAAGAATTAGAAGAGGAGAAGAAACAAAAAGAAGAAAAGAAAGAAAATTTAAAACAAAATAGAGAAAAATTTGCAAAAGAGTTAGAAGAAAAAGAAAAAGAATTGGCAGAAATTACAAAAAAATTGTCTAGCAAAGAATTAGAGATGGAAGAACATAAGAAAACAGTAGAAGAAAATACAGATAAAAAATATGAATTGCAAGCATGTATTACTGAGCAAGATATTAATTATCAAAACTATCAAAAAAGGCAAACACAAATTAAAAATGAAATGACTGGAAATATTTCTGAGCTAGATAATACCAGAATGAAAAAAGAAGAGATTGCAAAAGAATTTTATGGAATAGAAAGTAAACGAAATAAAATTTTAACAGATTTAGAAGAAGTAAATAAAGAAAAACAAGAAGCAGACAGGAAAATCAAAGATTTTGATAGTAAAATCAATATGCTTTCAGGAGAAAAGAGAATCAAAGAATCAAAATTAAAATTCTTAATAGAAACAGAAAAAGAAAAAGAAGGATATATCAAAAGTGTTAAAACATTATTAAAAGATTGTGAGACAACAAAAGAATTAGGAAAAGGAATGTATGGTGTTTTAGCAAATATTATAGAAGTACCAGAAGAATATCAAACAGCAATTGAAATGTGTTTAGGAAGTAGTTTGCAAAATATTGTAACAGAAAATGAAGAAGATGCAAAAAGATTGATTGAACATTTAAGAAAAAATAATTTAGGAAGGGCATCATTTTTACCAATTTCATCAGTGAAAGGAAAAAAACTTGAAAAAATTAGAGGTAAAAATACAGGAATTATCGGAATTGCTTCAGATTTAATTCGATATAGCAAAAAATATGAAAATATTATTCAAAATCTATTAGGAAGAACGGTCATTGTACAAGATATGGATACAGCAATTAGGGTTGCTAAAGACAATGGATATAGTTTTAGAATTATCACAGTAGAAGGAGATGTCATTAATCCATCAGGAGCGATTACAGGAGGTTCTGTTGCCAAAAAGACAGTCAATATCTTAGGTAGAGGAAGAGAAATTGAAAAGCTACAAAAAGAAATTAAGAAATTAGAAGAACAAATACAAAAACTTGAAAAGGAAAAAGAAACATATCAAGAGTCTATTGAACATGTATTAGAAAAGGCATCCTCTTTTGAAAAAGAATTGCAAGAAATTGAAATTACATATGCAACAGGAAAAGAGAAAATCAATAGCATAGAGGAAAATATTACGAGAATAGAAACAAGATTAAATAAACTAAAAGAAGAAAGCAAAAAATTGGAAGAACAAAAAGAACAAAGTATGAAGAATAAAACAGACTTCCAAGAAAAAATACAAGCCATTAATGAAGAAAACGAAAAATTGAAAAAAATCATTACAGAATTTGCGGAACTAAATAAAGATAATCAAAAATATGTAGATGATTTGAATTTTGATATTACCAATTTAAAAATTTCTGTATCTTCATTTGATGAAAGTGAAACTTCAATAGAGGAAATTCAAGAAAGAATTCATTCTGAAATCGAAAGTACAAATAGAAGTATTGAAAATAAAAAGACGCAAATTGAGCAAATCAAACAAGATAATTTTAATTTGGAAAAGGCAATTGAAGAAATCAAAGAAAAGATAGAAAAGATTAAAGAAGAAGTAAAAAATAGTGGTTCTAAAATAGAAGAACTAAAAGAAAAGAGAGTTCAAAAGAATGAAAAATTAGCAGAGCAAGAAGAGGAAATTAACAACAAATTAAAAATGATTGAAGATTTGAAATCACAAATGGTAAAAATAGATGTTAAGAAAACGAAACTAGAAGAAGACATTAATGGAATCATCAATAAAATGTGGGAAGAGTATGAATTAACACCAAACAATGTCGTAGATTACAGAAAACCAGAAAATGTACAATTAACACAGAAAAAAGTAAAAGAATTACGAAATGAAATTAAGGAATTGGGAAGTGTAAATGTTGATTCAATAGAAGAATATAAGAACTTAAAAGATAGATATGATTTTATGTGTGAACAAAGAGTGGATTTGGAAAGTACAATGGCAAAATTAAGAAAGATTATTTCTGATATGACAAGTATCATGAAAGAGCAATTTAAAGAAAAATTTGAGATGATTAACAAAAATTTTGCAGAAGTATTTAAAGAATTATTTGGTGGAGGAACTGCAAGTTTACGATTAGAAGATAAAGACAATATTTTAGAATGTGGAATAGAAATAACCGTACAACCACCAGGAAAGAAATTACAAAATATGATGTTATTATCTGGAGGAGAAAAAGCATTTACAGCGATTGCTTTGTTATTTGCTATTTTAAAAATCAATCCAGCACCATTCTGTGTATTAGATGAGATAGAAGCAGCATTAGATGATGTCAATGTTTATCGATATGCAGAATATTTAAAGAAATTTTCTAAAAATACGCAATTCTTAGTGATTACACATAGAAAAGGAACGATGGAAGCAGCAGATACGGTTTATGGAATTACCATGGAGGAAAATGGTATATCAAAATTGTTATCTATGAAATTGAAGAATAATTAAAAAAGTTGAAAGAACGGAAGAGGTGAACCCTTCCGTTCTTTCAGTTTGCGTTGCTACAGATTTAAATAGTTTCTGGAATATAGATTACAATCCGATACACTTTCTTAATTTCCTTATAAGCATCTTTAAATAAAGAAATATAGTGCTTTTCTACGGTAATAACAGTTTTTTCATCATCATCTAGTATAGGACGTGAGTGAAAATCATCCGGAAACCGACTCCGATCCCAATTGTGTTTGATTACGGTTAATCCAGCTTTCCCCAATAAAACTTTACCATTTTCTCGTACATAAGAGATGTGAGATTTTGACAAGTCAGGCTCACACCAAATCAGAGTTAATTCCTTCTGCATTTCTTCCGCAGAACGGACTAATTTCAGATTATATTGGACATTGATATCGAGTTTTCTTACAATCATATCGATTTCTTTATCAGATAAAATTCCTTTCGATTTTTTCTTCAGTCCTGCTGCTAGTCTGCTTCTCCTTTCTTTATAAGAAAGATTTTTAAACCGCGCTTCTTTCATAGCAACTCCTTTCTGCCTTTGAGGCAACTATCACACAATGAACATTCTAGTGCAATAGACTACATAGGTCACATAATAGCTTATGACCATAATGCTAGATACTTGTTCCTATACTATCACGCTTTATTTCATAAAGCAATGGAAAAACAAAAATAAAATTAAGTTTATATAGACAAATGATTATATTATTTTACAAAATCCAATCATAATTAATAAAATACCAGAAATTGTTGACCAAATGTTATCAGGTAATTTACTAAAAGAATATAATTTTTTTCCACAATAATTTCCAAGACTTAAGAAAAATAACTGAAAACAACTTGTTAATAATGGAAATATAATAGAAAAGGTATTTAACATACTAAAACCAATTCCAATGCAAAAACTATCTAAAGAAAGTGCTAATCCTAAAAACAAAGCTTCTTTAGAATCGATAATATTGGATTTATCCAAATCTGAAGAACTAGGATTCTTAATAATTTTTATCGTAATCCCCAAACATTTTATAAAAAAAGAATATATTTTTTCCGTATCTGACATTTCTAAATTTTTACTATTTTTTACAATATCATCTCGTTTTGCTTTTTTTAATGATTGAAAACACATAAATAATCCCATTAATATTAAAAGAAAACTACCTAAGTAATGAATAAGAAAGTCAGGGAAAATGTATTTTAACAAATTTCCAAAATATATGGAAATAATGGAAATGATAAAGCTAATAAAAAATAAAATGGATTTAGCGCCCATAGTTATTTTTGTATTTTTAATTCCATATGTAATACCAATTCCTAGAGAATCGATACTACTAGAGATTGCTAAAAATAAACAGTTAAGTAACATAAAAACACCTCTACCCACATCATATGAACATAAGAAAAAAATGTTAAAAAAACAGTAATAAAATTATACTATGTGAATACAATTAGAAAAACGAAGGACAAGATAATGTCTGTGTCTGTTTCGATATTTTTGCAAGTGAGGTGGTATGTATTATTTTTTTCATGATTTCCTCGGCTTGCTTCATAGATGATAACTTCTAAGTTTTTAATAAGCGAGCCTCTCGCTGTTCGCGCTTCCTCACTTATTAAAAACTAAGAATTTATACATCTACTCCACGGCACATTCATCAATACATTCAAAAAATAATACATACCACCTCACCTGCAAAAATATCGAAACGGAAAAATATCATACAAAGGAGAGAAAGTATATGTGGGAAACACTTAGAAAAGAAGAAGTTGAAAAAACACTTAATACAGATTTTGATAAAGGATTAAGTGATGATGAGGTTTTAAAAAGACAAAATCAATATGGCAAAAATGAATTAGAAAATAGCAAAAAAGAAGGAATTATTGTCAAGTTTTTTAAACAATTTAATGATTTTATGATTATTATTTTAATCATGGCATCCATTGTATCAGCAGGTGTATCTTGGTATCAAGGAGAAAATGATTATATTGATTCTATCATTATTATAGCAATTGTTGTTCTAAATGCCATTATGGGGGTCTTACAAGAAGCAAAAGCAGAAAAATCAATTGAAAGTTTGAAAAAAATGACACCACAAATGTCAAAAGTCATTCGAAATGGAAAAGAAATAGAAGTACCATCAGAAACATTAACTGTAGGAGATGTGGTTATCTTAGAAGCAGGAAATCGTGTACCAGCAGATGGTAGAATGATAGAAAATTTTAATTTTAAGGTAGAAGAATCTAGTTTAACAGGTGAAACAGAAGCCGTTGAAAAAGATGGAACGGTGATTTGTAAAAAAGGAATACCATTAGGAGATATTGTCAATATGGTATTTATGGGAAGCACAGTAGTAAATGGACATGCAAAAGTTGTGGTGACAGAAATTGGAATGCATACAAAAGTTGGAAAAATAGCCAATATGATTATTGAAAATGAATCACCAGAAACACCAATTCAAAAGAAATTAAATCAAGTAGGAAAAATATTAGGCGTCATTTGTTTGATCATCTGTTTAGTCATTTTTGTTATTGGAATTATCAAAAAAATACCACCAATGGAAATGTTTATGACCTCTGTGGGATTAGCTGTGGCAGCCATACCAGAAGGATTGCCAGCAATTGTTACAATTATGTTATCTATAGGGGTAACCAAAATGGCAAAACGAAATAGTATTATTCGAAAATTACCAGCAGTTGAAACATTAGGAAGTAGTAATGTTATCTGTTCAGATAAAACAGGAACATTAACACAAAATAAAATGAAAGTAGTAGAAATTAAAGCAGAAAAACCAAACTTTGCAATGGAATTGGCAACTATGTGTACAGATAGTAAGTTAGAGATGAATAATGGGAAAGTAGAAGTTGTTGGGGAGCCTACAGAAATGGCATTAGTAGAAGCTGCTTATATCAATAAATTGGACAAAAATGTATTGTATCAATCTATGCCAAGAGTAAATGAAATTCCGTTTGATTCAACTAGAAAAATGATGACAACTATACATAGATTAGAAAACGGAAAATATAGAGTGATAACCAAAGGGGCACCAGATGTATTATTAAATAAATGTATAGGGGGATATAAAGAAAAAATAGCAAGAGAAAATGAAAAAATGGCCAATAAAGCATTAAGGGTAATTGCTGTGGCATATAAAGAAGTAGATCATTTGCCAAACAAAATAGAGAGTAGTAGTATTGAAAATCATTTAACTTTTGTAGGATTAATTGGTATGATAGATCCTCCAAGAGAAGGTGTTAAAGAAGCAGTAGAAACTTGTAAAAAAGCAGGAATAAAAACAGTCATGATAACAGGAGACCATATTGCAACTGCAAAGGCAATTGCAGAAAAGATAGGTATATTTTCAAAAAATGATAAAGCCATTACAGGAGAAGAACTAGATAAATTAAACCAAGAAAAGTTTGAAAAAGAAATACAAGATTATACAGTTTTTGCAAGAGTTACACCGGAACATAAAGTCAGAATCGTAAAAGCATGGCAAAAAAATGGTGCAGTTGTAGCAATGACAGGAGATGGTGTAAATGATAGTCCGGCACTAAAAAGTGCAGATATTGGAATTGCCATGGGAAAAGGTGGGACAGATGTTGCCAAAAATGCAGCAGATATGATTTTAGTAGATGACAACTTTGTAACCATTGTAGATGCTGTCAAACAAGGAAGAAATATTTATGATAATATCAGAAAAGCGATTCATTTTCTAATTGCAACAAATATAGGAGAAATTGTAACCATTTTTATGGGATTGGTTTTAGGACTTCAATCGCCATTATTGGCTATCCAATTATTATGGATCAATTTAGTAACCGATTCTTTACCTGCAATTGCCATAGGATTAGAGCCACCTGAAAAAGATATCATGGAAAGAAAACCAGTGAATTCAAAAAAAGGCATATTTGCAGATGGATTATGGAGCAAAATCATATTAGAAGGTATCATGATAGGTATGCTTACATTAATTGCATTCAGTATAGGAAATAAATATTATGGAGTAGAAGTTGGAAGAACAATGGCATTTATCAGTATGGGACTATTAGAACTTGTCCACAGTTTTAACATAAAAAGTGAAAAATCCATTTTTAAAGTGGGAATATTAGAGAATAAATTTTTAATAGGAAGTTTTATACTTGGAATCTTTGTACAGACAATTGTTGTATTCATTCCTGCTTTAGCAGATATATTTAATGTAACAAACTTAACCCAAACACAATGGTTGATAACATTAGGAATTTCAATATTGCCAATACCAATTATGGAATTGCAGAAGAAAATGAATCAAATGACTGTAAAAAAAGATAAAAAAATATTGATAAAACATACCATTCATGAAGGAAATAAAGGATAAAACATAATAAAAAATAGCTTTACAAAAGTTGTAAAGCTATTTTTGGCTTTTTGGAGAAATTTTTTAAATCATGTAAAAAATTTAGTCATATTATTTTAGGTCAGAGCATACAATATAGTGTAATCGTAAAGGGGGTATGTATTTGGGACAAGTCATACCGAATAAATGGAAAAAGCATCTTGTATTAGTAGTATTTGGTTTAAAAAAGCAAGAAGATTTAGAAAATGAAATTCACCGATATTCTGCTTTTCATGTAAATACACTCATTAGCGATATAGAAAAGGAACTAAAATCTAATCCCAATAGTGGTATGTATATTATTTCTTCTATTCCTTCACATGATTGTTTCAAACTTCCTAATTTTTGCATTAGTTCAATGGAGGATTTAGAAAAATTTAAAGCTAGTTTAGATAATGACTTTTTGGATAGATTTTCAGAGGTCTGGTATTGTAAGAAACCTTTTCAAAATGGACATGATGTAGTGACAGGAAGAATTTCTTTTGACAATAGAGATTGGATAAATTCTATTAAATACAGTCATAGTGTGGAGCAAGTATGGAATTGTAGCCATAGAGAAATTGAAAAATCTAATAAAAATTCCAATGCGATTTATTTACGTGCTTCTCGAGAAGGATGGGGAAGACGTTATCATATTGATGAATTAAGAGTACCATCGAATGAAGATAAAGATAAAGTGATAAAAGGT
Organism: uncultured Clostridium sp.; assembly: GCA_946491915.1. Next base: position 9,566 of record CAMLYR010000021.1, on the reverse strand, counting down.
TTTATACAAACGGTTAGAGGAATTGAATCCTACAAAGAAAAAATAGAAGAATTTGAACGATATTTAAAAAATATCGGCATAGATGAGATTTGCTTAGAATATATGCTATCACAAAAAGGATTTTCCTTTATTGATTGGGATACAAACGATGATAAAAAAGTCATAGATAGTGTATTTCCTACAAAAGAGAAAAGTAAATTGGGAAGATGAGGTTTTTATGTTATATGTGATTAGGCATGGTAAAACAGATTGGAATTTAAAAAATAAAATTCAGGGAAGGGCAGATATTCCATTAAATGATTTTGGAATACAAGAAGCAAATATATCAAAAGATTTATTATGTCAGACAAATCTTTATAAAATTATTTCGTCTCCTTTAATTCGTGCCAAGAAAACGGCTGAAATTATTAGTAATTATAAAACACCTGTTATGACAGACTCTAGACTGATTGAAAGAGACTTTGGAGAATTTGAAGGATTGAGGAAAGAAGATTTTGATTGTTCTTCATTTTGGAATTATGCGCTTAATTGTCACTATGATAAAGCTGAAACGGTTCAGCAATTATTAAACCGTGTTTACAATTTTTTAGATGAATATAAAGAAATGTATGAAAAAAAGAATGTATTATTAGTAACACATTCTGGAGTCATTCCAGCGATTTGTTGTTACTTTAAAGGAATCCCTAAAAATAACAATATATTTACTTATCATTTTAAAACTTGTGAAATTATTAAATTTTAGTTATTGGAGGGATTTTTTTGCAGAAAAATATTTTTGATGAACCTAACAAATATATACAGGAAATTGTTACAAAAGTTAGAATCCGTGAGGACAAATTAAAAAAATTTAAAGGGAAAACAATGGCTTTTGTATTTTTTACAAAGTTTTGTGATGTTCAATGTTCACACTGCTTTTTTAGGTCTGACAATGAAGGATATGATCTACCAAGGGAACAGTATGAATTTTCACAAGAAGGGTTTGAAAAGTTTATGACATTTATCAATAGATCAAACAACGGTTATTTATCTATTTTAGGTGGTGGAGAACCTTTCAAAAAATTTGAATATATTAAAGAAACAATTAAAAGAGCAAAAACAGATAGAATTGTGATTGTGACAAGTGGTATGTGGGGAGCAGATGCGAAAAACTGCAAGAATATGATTGAAGAAATGTATGAAGCATTATGCCAAAGAAAAACACCAACAAAAGTAGTTCTTAGAATCAGTATGGATAAATGGCATATAGCTAAAATTGGAATTGACTGCATTTTTCATATTATAGATGTATTCAAAAATTGCTTTGCAGATAAAGAAAATTTTGAATTACAATTACATACACTAACAGGTGATGACTCTATTGAAAAAGTAATAAAACATTATCCAGGATGTACAAGAACAGATAAGCAAAAATATGTATCAGATAATGAAGAAATTCTGAAAATTGGTTTATATCGATATGCTTTACAGTTTTCAGACGGATATAAAATCAGTATTGGAATTGCTCAAATATTTCATTCTAATTTAAAAGTCAATTTAAAAAATCCAAATATAGACTTACAACAATTAATTACACTTTTTGATAATGATATGAAATACAATTCTTTTAGTAATCCTTCATTGGTAAAAAATAAAAATGATGAGTGGGGATTAGATTTTTTGATTAGTTACAATGGAAATATTGCTACATGGGGAAATGAGCAGTTGTATGGTTTAAATAATTTATACACAGATTCCTATGAGAAGATTATTTCTAATATATATACCAATATCATTTCTTATTCTTTATTAGATAAGGGCTATTTTTATAGAATTCGAATCATTAGTGAGGTTAACCCATTAGCTGTACTTAGATCAAAAGCAATTCATATTAGAGATTATGCAGGCGCATCTATTTTAGAGGAAAATCATACAGTTTTGTATTATGCTATTAGAGTTACCCAAGATTATTTAAAAGAAAATGTATTAACCTTAGAAGAATTATCTGGATTGTCAAAAGAATTACTAGATATGATAAAAAGTAGAAAATATATCGTAAAAAAATGGTATGAAAATACGTCGTATTCTATTATTAAGCAATATATGGAAAAAGCGATTTTTGATGAAAATGAATGGAGAGATTTATTTAATTTAATTTATTTTGGACATTATATGGTTTCAGAAGAAGAAATTCAAGAAGGAATACAATATTATAATATGCATGTAAGTAAGCTAATTAGTAAATTAGAGGAGGTATTGGAAAATTCTAAAGAACATTATCAAAGACTAACGGAAAGATTGACATTTATGAAACCAGAAGCAAAAAGATTATGTATGGAAAATTATCAGGAACTAGAAGTGATATAAGTTTTATTTTATTACTCATGTGGTGATTTGGAATAATAGAAATATATTTAAGACTTAAGTAGTAATAAATAAAGAAAAATAATTTATAAAAAATAAAGAAGAATGATTGACGAATAAAAAATATAAGTATAGAATAATGATATAAACTATAAGTATAGGATAGTGATATAAAATATACGAGGGGGATAAAAAGTGAAAAAAATAGCAAAAAGTGTTATAGTATTAGTTATCATTAATATCATTCTTAATGTAATTATTAATATAGTAAAAAGTTCAATTGGCGTAGAGATAAATGAAATTGTTGCTTATATTATATATCTTGTAGAAAATATAATGATTGCTTTTATAGCTGTAAAGATTTTATGGCAAAAATTTAATGTAGAAACTGTAAAAAAAATAGCATATATTCTTACAGCTGTTCTTGTCATTTATAATATATTTACTGTTGCAATGGCAATGATGCAATATGAAAATAATCTATCAAGAGTAAGTTCTCAAAATAATTTTATGAATTATGATTCAGAAATAACGGATTCACAAGAAACGACGGAAGGAACAATTGAATCTACACAACAGTCTTTGGAAGAGGAAAAAGATGATTATTATGCTTTATTAATTAGATCAAATGGAGTCATCTTTAATATCATTATTTTTGTATTATATTGTTTCATAGTACCAAAATGGTTTGAAACGCAGAAAAAAGAAGTAGTTCAAGACAATAAATATGATTTTTATAAAGAATAATGAAAAACAGAAAAATATGCTTGCAATATATAAAAAAATGTGATAAAATAGCTGTGCTTTAAAAAGCATAGCTTTTTGCTTTATAAGAAAGACTATCTTTATAATGAAAAGGCTAATCTCTACTTGTGAAAAACACAGGTTATAAATCCATAGGGAGGTGAAAGATGATGAATAAATACGAAAGTATTATCATTGTTAATCCAAATGTTGACGAAGCAGGTTTAAAAGCTTTAGAAGAAAAATTTACAGGATTAATCAATGAAAATGGTAAAGTAGAATCAGTTGAAAACATGGGAAAAAGAAAATTAGCTTATGACATTAAAAAATTCAAAGAAGCTACATATATGTTATTCAACTTTGAAGCAAAACCAGAATTAATAGCTGAACTTGAAAGAGTTTACAGAATTACAGATGACGTTATAAAATTTATTACAGTAAAAGTAGAAAAATAGGAAAAAACGAAAAGAAATACTAAATAAAGAAGGGGCCTTTATTTAAAGTAAAGAAAGGTGATAAGATATGAATAAAGTAATTTTAATGGGAAGATTAACAAGAGATCCAGAAACAAGATATACACAAACAAGCAATACATTAGTATCTTCATTTAGTCTAGCAGTTAATAGAAGATTTGTAAGACAAGGAGAAGAAAGACAAGCAGATTTTATTAATATTGTTGCATGGGCTAAATTAGGAGAATTTTGTAGCAAATACTTTAAGAAAGGTCAACAAGTAGGTATTGTTGGAAGAATTCAAACAAGAACTTGGGATGATGACCAAGGTCAAAAACATTATGTGACAGAAGTTGTAGCAGAAGAAGCATATTTTGCTGATAGTAAAAGAGATGGTGAAACATCAAATAATACAGCTTTTGAAAACACATTTGGAAATACAGCACCTGGAAGTATGGGAGCAGATTTTGAAATGTCTTCAAGTGATGACCTACCATTCTAATTTGTTAGGGGGGAAAATAGAAAATGGCAGATAAAAAACAAAATAAAAGAAATAATAAAAACTATGATGAGGATTACAATCCAAGATTCAGAAAACAAAGAAAAAAAGTATGTTTATTATGTAGTGATAAAAACTTTGTTTTAGATTACAAAAATCCAGAACAATTAAGAAAATTTATCAGTGATAAAGGTAAAATCTTACCAAGAAGAAATACTGGAATGTGTGCTAAACATCAAAGAGATATTACACTTGCTATTAAAAGAGCAAGACATATTGCTTTATTACCATATGCACAAAAATAATAAAGTTTTGAGATTATCAAAAAAGACTAGAAGTATAAAAACTTCTAGTCTTTTTTTGTTGGATAAAAAAATTATATATAAAATTTTTACGTGGATAAATTTTAGATATAACTAAAATTGAAGAATATGTCCTTTTATAAAATAAATAACCTCCCATAAGGAGGTATTATTTCCGGTTATTATCATCATTTTTAGTATCATTAAATTTTCGTAATTCTTCAATTAGATTTTCAACTGCTTGATAAAATAGTTTTCCCATTTTCATGATTAGCGACATAATTGCAAAACCGGCACAAAGAACACTTAATGAGATAATTGCTGCATCAAGTGAAACGAGAGATACTTCTGTCAAATGAATGATGACGAAGCCCAATACTCCCATTACTATCATACTAATTGTAAAAAACATGAATACCTCCTTATGGAATCTGATTCTATATATCCTAGAATCGTTAATGTAGTAACATGTTTTACATTATAACATAATTAGGGGAGAAAATAAAGAATTTCTTGCTAAATTATGTAAAATATAGTAAAATAGAAATGTTATTAAAACATAAATCAATAATTAATCAAAAAAATCTTATTTATAAGAAAAAGCATAGAAAAATAAATTTACAAATAAATAGGGGGAAAAGATAAACATGAATCAAGAACTATTACAATTAGCAAAAGAGGTAGAAAAAAAGATAGAACCACAATTTAAGAAAATGGATGACATTTGTAGCAAAAATAGTATAAAAGTCATTGAAGCTTTTCAAGAATGTAATTTACAAGAAATGCATTTAGCAACTTCAACAGGATATGGAATTGATGAAGTAGGAAGAAATAAAATAGAAGAAATCTATGCTAAGGTATTTAGGGCAGAAGATAGTTTAGTAAGAGCACAATTTATTTCAGGAACACATGCTTTAGCAATTACGTTGTCTGCTTTATTACGTCCCAATGATACCATGATTAGTATCACAGGTGCACCATATGATACTTTACAAACGGTTATCGGAATTGGAAAAGAAATAAGTGAAAGCTCATTAAAAGCTTTTGGAATACATTATGAACAAATTGAATTAGTCAATAATGATTTTGATATAGAAACAATTAAGGAAAGATTGTCAAAGAATAATGTTAAATTAGTAGAAATTCAAAGGTCAAGAGGATACTCTACAAGAGAAAGCTTAACAATTGAAAAAATAGAAAAAGCAATACAAGCCATAAGAGAAGTCAACCAAGATGTTATCATCATGGTAGACAATTGCTATGGAGAATTTGTACAAGATAGAGAGCCAATTGAAGTTGGAGCAGATATTGCAGTAGGGTCATTAATGAAAAACTTAGGAGCTGGAATTGCTACAAGTGGAGCATACATTGTTGGAAAAGAGCATTTAATCAAGTTATGTGCAGAAAGACTAACAGCACCAGGAATTGGAAAAGAAATCGGTCCATCACTAAATCAAAATACCAATTTATTAAAAGGACTATTTTTTGCACCACAGGTAGTGGCAAGCAGTGTAAAAACAGCCATATTTGCAAGTTGTATTTTAGAAGAATTAGGATACACTGTAGAACCAAAATACAATGACGAAAGAGCAGATATAGTACAAACCATTCATCTAGGAACAGCTGATAAATTAATCAAATTCTGTCAAGGAATTCAAAAAGGGTCTCCAATTGATTCATGTGTCGTACCAGAACCAAGTCCAATGGGAGGATATGAAGATGAAGTCATCATGGCGGCAGGAACATTTACAGAAGGGTCAACAATTGAACTTAGTTGTGATGGACCAATTAGAGAACCATATATTGCCTATATGCAAGGTGGATTAACCTATGACTATGGAAAATATGGTATATTAAAAGCAATAGAAGAAATGAAAAAATAAGGTTCAATTGATGGGATGATTTGAAGGGCAAAAAGGGAAAAATGAGTCCGTTCCCAATTTCCCTTTTCGCCCTACCAATTGGATAGAAAGGAATTTGTTTTGAATAAAGTAATTGTAATTGGTGGTGGTCCTGCCGGAATGATGGCAGCGATTACTGCGAAAGAAAATAAAAATGATGTTTTGATAATAGAAAAAAATAATCAATTAGGAAAAAAGTTGTTAATTACAGGAAAAGGAAGATGTAATATTACATCTTCTTTAGAGATGGATGATTTTATCAAAAATACACCAGGAAATGGAATGTTTTTATATAGTGCATATCAACAATATACAAACAAAGATATAATTCAGTTTTTAAAACAACAGGGATTAGAGGTAAAAGAAGAAAGAGGAAATCGAATCTTTCCAGTAACAGATAAATCTGTTGATGTTTTAAAATGTTTTACTAAAAAAATCAAAGAATTAAATATAGAAATAAAATACAATACAAAAGTTGAAGAAATCTTAACAGAAACGATAGATGGAGAAACTGTAGTCATTGGTGTTAGAACAGAAAAAGAAACGATAAAAGCCAATAAAGTTATCTTAGCAACAGGTGGGAAAAGTTATCCATTAACAGGTTCAACAGGGGATGGATATAGGTTAGCAGAAAAATTAGGACATAGTATAACATCAATCAAGCCATCATTAGTACCTTTGGAGGTATATGATAAAGAGGAATGTAAAGAATTACAGGGACTAAGCTTAAGAAATGTGGAAATAAAATTAATGGATATAAAAAAACATAAGCAAATATATGAAGATTTTGGAGAAATGCTATTTACACATTTTGGAGTTTCAGGACCAACGATTTTAAGTTCGTCAGCACATTTGGTTAGGTATAAAAATATTGATACATTATTTGATGAGAAAAAGCTGGTTTTAAAAATAGATTTAAAACCAGCTTTGGATGAAAAAAAATTAAATGATAGAATTTTAAGAGACTTTGAAGAAGTAAAGAATAAGCAATTTAAGAATAGTTTAGATAAATTATTACCACAAAAATTAATACCAGTAATCATTATGAGAAGTAAAATACATCCAAATAAAAAAGTAAATGAAATAACAAAAAAAGAAAGAGAAGAATTAATAAAACAAATAAAAGATTTTGAAATTATCATAAAAGGTTTTAGACCGATAGAAGAAGCTATTATCACGAGTGGAGGAATTAATATCAAAGAAATCAATCCTAAAACAATGGCATCTAAAAAAGTAAAAGGCTTATATTTTGCAGGAGAAATTATTGATGTAGATAGTTATACAGGAGGATTTAATTTACAAATAGCATATTCTACAGGATATGTAGCAGGGCTAAACTAGAATGTCGCATAGAGAAACGAACCCAATGCGACACAACAAAAAATGTCGCATAGACAAACGAACCTAATGCGACAAAAAGGAAAAGGAAGAGAAGATGAATCGTTATTTAACAATAAAAAATAATGTAGAAACAGAAATTGTTGTGAAAAAATCAAAATTTATAGCAAATTTTATAAAAGTAACTTCAAAGGATCAAGCAGAAGAGGAAATCAAAAAAATAAAGAAGAAATTTTTTGATGCAAGACACAATTGTGTTTCTTATAGAGTATTGGAAGATGAAAAAATTGTAGAAAGATTTAGTGATGATGGGGAACCTTCTGGAACGGCAGGAGGACCTATGCTAAATATTTTACAAAAAAATAATTTGGTAAATGTATTGATTGTTGTAACAAGATATTTTGGAGGAATATTGTTAGGAACTGGTGGTTTGGTTAGAGCATATTCAGATAGTTTACAAAAAGCAATTGAAGAAAGTGATTTGCTAGAAATTACCATAGGAACAGAATGTGAAGTGAAGTTGGAATATAATTATTTTGAGAAATTTAAGTATTATTGTAAAAATAATGATATTCAAATAAAAGATACAATTTATACAGAAGAAATTGTTTGTAAAATTGAAATGGAAGAAGATAAAAAAGAGAAATTATTAAAGGATTATGCATTAAAAAATCTTAATTTATTGAATATAGAAGTTTTATCTAAAAAATATATAGAAAAAAGTATACCAAAATAATGGTTTTATAAAATAAATGGAAAAAATTACCAATTTATCTTGCAAATGATCGTCTGCAAACATATAATCAGAATTGTAAAATATTTACAATTTGTTTTTTTGGAGGAAAAATTATGAAAGAAAAGATTACAGTCTTAATAGCAGATGACAATCAAGAATTTAGTCAAACTTTAGCATCATACATAGATGCACAAGAAGATATGGAGGTTATTGCGAAAGCCAAAGATGGAACAGAAGTAATAGATATTATAGCAAATACAGTACCAGATGTTATATTACTAGATGTGATTATGCCACATTTAGATGGATTAGGTGTTTTGGAAAATATTAATAAAATTAAAATTGCGAAAAAGCCAATCTGTATAATGTTATCAGCAGTTGGACAAGATAAAATAACACAAAGAGCCATAGAATTAGGAGCACAATATTATGTAGTAAAGCCATTTGACATTGAAGTTTTAATAAAAAGAATAAGAGAGTTTAAATTTTATAAACCAACAACAACAAATACGAATAATAACTTTATTACAAGAGAAACAAAGCCACAATACATAGAAATATCTTCAGATAATACAAAGTCAGAAGAAAACTTAGAAGCATTGGTAACAAATATCATTCACGAAGTTGGTGTACCTGCACATATAAAAGGATATCAGTATTTAAGAGAAGCCATTATGATGGTAGTGAATGATATAGATGTGATTAATCAAATTACAAAAAGTTTATATCCACAAATTGCACGTAAATTCAATACGACACCAAGTCGCGTAGAAAGAGCCATTCGTCATGCAATAGAGGTAGCATGGGGAAGAGGTCAACAAGAAGTGGTTGAAAACATTTTTGGATATACCATTTCAGCAGCTAAAGGAAAGCCAACAAATTCAGAATTTATAGCTATGATTGCTGACAAACTACGCCTTGAACTAAAATCTGCCTAACGCATATAAAAATATTAACAAATTTTTTAGAGATATTGATAATATGATAAATAAAATTGCCTTCTATTTATTAGATTAAAATTTAATAAATAGAAGTTTTTTATTGTCTTTGACAACAAGGTTCTGGGGTACCCGACTGCAATCTTTGATTGCTATGTCGGGTCAGGTTCTTATTATGAATGCATTAGATTTATAAGTTGATAATTTTATATAGAAATAAGAAAGAAAAGTAAAAAAGAACGCAATTTATAAAGAAGATATAGTGTCAATAATTTTTGAATATTTCACTAAAAAATAGCTTTATTTTATTAGCGAA
>CAMLYR010000020.1 GCA_946491915.1 uncultured Clostridium sp. | reverse complement strand
CCTTTACTTTCAAATTCAGCTTTTAATTCTTCTACATTTGTTTTGCTTGAAACATAGTTAATAACAACATTATACCCGTTGTCTGCAAATTTTAAGGCTACTTCTTTTCCAATTCCTCTTGAAGCTCCTGTTACAAATACAGTTTTATTTTCTTCCATTTTTCTTCTTCCTTTCTTTTTTTGTGTCAGAGAACCACCTTACCTTTTGATCATTTTCACTTAAGCTAAGAAATGTCTCCTCCCTTTGTAAATTTATATTGACTTTTGCTAAGTTTTCCCTTTCTTTACTTTCAGTACATACATTAGCCTTCTAAATATTTCTCTAAGCTGTCTACACTATTAATATTAAATGTTTTTGCTTCTTTATTATCTTTCTTTACAAATCCTGTTAACGTTCTTCCTGGTCCAATTTCTAGATATTCCTCTACTTGTTCTTGTTCCATTAATTTAATTGCTTTATCAAATCTTACTGGACTGATAATATGATTTGCTAAAATTTCTTTTATGTTATCATTTTCCGTATAATATGTACCATCAATATTTTTGATAACTTTCGTCTTTGCATCAAGATGAAAATCAATACTTACCAATTCTTTTTCATATGCTTCTTTTGCTTTTTCTAATTTTATTGTATGGAATGGTCCACTTGTATTTAATTTTATTGCTCTTTTAGCACCTTGTGCTTTTAATGTTTCCATTGCTTCATCAATCGCATCTTCTTGTCCTGATATAACCGTTTGTACACTACAATTATAGTTTGCAACAACAATAAATTTATTCTTCTTAGAAATTTCTTGACAAACCTCTTCTATTTTTCCTGAATCTAATCCAATAATTGCAGCCATAGAAAATTTTTCATCAGGTAAAAGATTTCCCATATAATATCCTCTTTTTTGAATTAATTTGATTCCATCTTCAAAACTGATAATTCCTGCATAAATTAATGCCCCATATTCTCCTAAGCTTAATCCAGTTGCAATATCTGCTTCTATTCCTTTTGCTTTTAGGACTTCTAATATTGCTAAACTTGTTGTTAATATGGCAATTTGTGTGTTTTCTGTTTTATTAAGTTCTTCTTCTGGACCTTCAAAACAAAGTTTTTTTACATCAATTCCAGATATTCTTGAAGCCTCATCATAAATCTTTTTTGCTTCATCATATTTTTCATAAATATCTTTTCCCATTCCTACGACTTGAGCGCCTTGTCCTGGAAATAAAAATGCTCTTTTCATTCTTTCTTCATCCTTTCTTTTATTATCATCTGTTTTTTATTGCTTATATATTTATATGGAATAAATTTTGAATGTGATTGGAGATATGTTAGAATTTGTTAATCATATATTGAGGGATGTTCACGGTACTCACGTAAGTGAGGGTCTGAGTGAAAGAGGCTCAATATATGATGTTACAAATTCTTAAATATCGTATTGAACCGAAAAATTTATGAAATATAAATATATAAGCAATTATACTCTTTCATATTTCCATCAAAATACTCCCTGTATTTAATCCTCCACCATATCCTAACAAAATTATCTTGTCTCCTGTTTTTAACAATCCCTTTTTTTGCATATCATGCAAAGCAATTGGTATACTAGCACAAAAAGTATTTCCTCTTTCTTGTATATTTGTATACATCTTTTCCATTTCTATATGTAATCTTGATGCTATGGATTTCATAATTTTTAAATTTGATTGATGTGCTACTATATATTTTACATCCTGTAATGTTATATGGGCTTTTTCTATTAATTCATTTATATTTTCAACCGTTCTAGTTACTGCATATTTATATACTTCTTTTCCATTCATATATACGTTTTGTCCATATTGATATGTTAAAATATTATTTTTATCTTCTTCTGCTTTAATATTGGACATATATATTTTTTGATAAGTACTTTCTTCTTTTTCTACTAGGGTTGCTCCAGCACCATCAGATAAAACCACTGCTGTTCCTATATCTTTTTTATCAATAATTTCAGATAATTTATCTGCCCCAATAATTAAGGCTCTTTTTATATTTCGTGAGTCCATATATACTTTAACAATATCAAATGCATTTACATATCCACCACATCCAGCTAATATGTCTAAGCATATACATGGAGAAAGTCCTAATTTTTTTTGTACATAATTTGATATTCCTGGCATTAACATATCTGTACTTGTGGTTGCTGATATAATAAGATCTATATTTTGCTTTTCATTTTCTGAAATAAAAAGATTTTTTACAGCTCCTACTGCCATCTCTTGTATGGTTTCATTTATTGCATAATATCTGTTTTTTATTCCTGTTCTTTTTTCAATATATCCACTTTCTAAGTTCAGTATTTTTTCTAGCTCATCATTTTTTATCTGTTTTTTAGGAAAATATATGCCGTTGGAAACTATATGTATATTACTCACTTAATACCTCTTTCTTATTTTTATAAAAATTACGCCTTATATATTTATATACTATTTTTGTATTTTTTTCTATTGGTATGACTGGTCAAAAAGAAAGAATATTTACTTAAAATCCAAGTAAATATTCTTTACTTTTCTATTGTACCGGAAATTTAACTTTTATATATTTTCCTTTTCATTATTGTTGTCCTTCACCTTGTTGTTCTTCCCCATTTTGAGCTTCTCCATTATTTTGCTCTTCATTGCTTTGCTGACTATTTTCTTCAACTGTTTCATTACTTACTTGATTATTGTTTTCTTCATTATCTGTTGATGTAGTAGATTGTGTGGTATTTGATGATGTATTTGATGATGTATTTGTATTGTTGTTTACAGGTTGTACTCCTAATCTATCTAGATATTCTTCCACATCATATGTTTTGTCATTAGCAGTCATTTGGTAATATTTTTTTCCTCCACTAATTGTCATATAGATGTCATCCACAAATGCTCTAATTGGTTGTTCTCCTGATGAATTTAACAATGTATATCGATTATCTAAGCAAGCTACCATTACATTATAGCTTGGTATTACTAGTAAATTTAGTGCTTCTCTATTGCTATTTGCAATATATCCAAAGCTATCATATTCAAAATTTACAACTTGATTTCCTTTTGTATCAAACAATCCCCATTTATTATCTTTCTGTACAGGTATTAAACTATTTAATAAAATATATCCTGTTTTTAAGTCATTTTCTTCAAATCTAGATATGTCTACTCCAATTTGGTCATTTTCTACATATATAATATTGTTTCCTTTCAAATCTATAACGCCATATCGGTTATTTCTACTTACTAAATATAATCCTGCATCATAATCCATTAATTCTATACTATCATAATTAATATTGACTTTAGTTCTTTTATCTGTTCCCATAATTCCAAATTTATCATCACTACATACAATAAAATCCCCTGTAATTTCTTGATATAATATATCATCATATTTACATTCTAAAATTTCAGATCCATCTGATGCATTGATAACACCCCAATATCTATCATCTGTTACAATAAGAATATTTTTTAAGACTGCTTTTTCATTTTCAAAAGTTTCACTTAAATTGGTATATCCATAATCTAAGATTACATTAGAATATCCACTAATTAAAAATGGAAGTGTATTAATTGTAATTCTATTACTTGCCTGATCGTAAAGAAATGTTGTATTAAATACTTTTTGCATTCCATCAGTGGTTATATATAATTCTCCATTAATTGCTTTTACAGGTTTATCCATATATATATATGTATAATTATTATCATTTTCTTGTAAATTTAATTTATATATCTTATTAGAGTTTAATGTAAGATTTGCTACCTCATCTTCACTTTCCACATAACATTTACTATTATCTTCAGATCGATTACTATATTCTCCACTATAACTATTATATCCTAAATAACTAGATATTGCTCTTACTGGTACATAAATTGTTCCATCTGTTTCAAATACTAATAAGTTTTTTACATCTGCATTTTCCTGATTATTTAAAAATACTTTTAAAGTTGTTCCTTCTAAATACATCATATATGAGAGAATTCCTATAATTGCTATTACGATTAATACTATAAATATAATAATTATTTTTATAATATTTTTTGTTTTATTGGTTTTATTGGTTGAAAAATCTTCATCTAATAAATTCATATACACCCTCCTACTTCTCGGCATCATAGCCATACTTTTTATAAAATTCATCTCTAAAAGTTGCTAAATTATCTCTCTCTATTTCTATTCTAACCTTTTCCATTAAATTAGTCAAGAACCTCAAATTGTGTATTGATAATAATCTAACACCTAAAATTTCATTTGCCTTGATAAGATGCCTTATATATGCTCTAGAGTAATTTTTGCAAGTATAACAATCACATTCTGCATCCAATGGATTCCAATCTCTCTCATAAGTGGCATTTCTAACGACAACTTTTCCATGAGAAGTTAATGCCGTTCCATTTCTAGCTATTCTTGTAGGTAATACACAATCACACATATCAATTCCGCTAATTGCAGCTTCTATTAAATAATCTGGTGTTCCAACTCCCATTAAATATCTTGGTTTATTTTTTGGCATTAAAGGTGTTGTAAATCGAAGCATTTTCAAAAACTCTTCTTTTGGTTCTCCTACACTAATACCTCCAATTGCATATCCTGGCAAATCTAATTCAATTAGTTCTTTTGCACTTTGCTGTCTTAAGTCCTCATAAAATCCACCTTGAATAATTCCAAAAAGTGCTTGATTTTCTGTTTTATGTGCTTCTTTACATCTTTTAGCCCATCTTGTTGTTCTTTCCATAGATTGTTTTGTATATTCATAACTTGCTGGATATTCTACACATTCATCAAAAGCCATAATAATATCTGCACCCAAATCTTCTTCCGTTTTCATAACACTTTCTGGTGAAAAGAAATGTTTGCTCCCATCTAAATGAGATTTAAATTCTACGCCTTCTTCTGTAATCGTTCTTAAATCTCCTAAACTAAATACTTGAAATCCACCACTATCTGTAAGAATCGGCCTGTCCCACTTCATAAACTTATGAAGTCCACCTGCTTCTTTTACAATATCTTGCCCTGGTCTTAAATACAAATGATATGTATTAGATAATATAATTTGTGCGCCTACCATGTCTTTTAATTCTTCTGGTGTCATTGATTTTACTGTTGCTTGTGTTCCAACTGGCATAAATACAGGTGTCTGTATATCTCCATGTGGTGTATGAATAACACCTCTCCTTGCTCCTGTTTGTTTACATTCATGTAATAGTTCATATGTTACTGCTGGTTTCATGCTTCCTCCATTCTTTCTTCTATCAATGTTTCTTTTATTTTTTTCTTTTAAATTTTTAATTTGTACTGCCATTCAATATTTTTTGAATTAAATTCATAGTATGATTTCCGTAATCTGTTCTCATATCTTCTCTTTCTCCTGCTATTGTAATTTGATTCTCATAATTATTTTCTGAAAATATTGGAGTCAAAAGAGCTAAAAGCAAAATGAATGCTAATATCATTAATTTAGATTTGTTACTATGATCAATTGCATATCCATATATTGAAAATATAATAGAAAGCAATAAGATTATCAAATTAACTATTAATAATTTTGTTTCAGAATGAGAAACACTACCTGTATCACTTGGTTCTAGCGGTCCACCACTATCTCTAACTGTTTTTTCACTAATTGTAACGCCTACTTGTATTCCACCAGTAAGTATTATGCCTATTAGGATAACAATCAATATAATAATAATTGTACAATATATTTTATTATTTTCAAAAAACTTTTTCATCTTCATTTCCCCTTTACTATTTTATAAACATTGCATCTCCAAAACTAAAAAATCTATATTTTTGTTTTACAGCTTCATGATATGCTTTCAAAATATAGTCTTTTCCGGCTAAGGCAGATACTAACATTAATAAAGTAGATTGTGGTAAATGGAAATTGGTAATTAATCCATCTAAACATTTAAAATGATAACCTGGATAAATAAAGATACTAGTATCTGCTTCTGTTTCTTTCACAAAACCATTTTCATCTGCAATCGTTTCTAACACTCTACAAGAAGTTGTTCCAACAGCAATCACTCTTTTTCCTTGTTTTTTGGTTTCATTAATTTTTTCGACATCTTCTTGCTTGATATAGAAATGTTCTGTATGCATTTCGTGATTTTCTACATTTTCTTCTTTTACAGGTCTAAACGTTCCTATACCAACATGTAATGTAACATTTGCAATTTTGACACCTTTTTCGTCTATTTTCTTTAATAATTCTGGTGTAAAGTGTAAACCTGCTGTTGGTGCTGCTGCTGATCCATTATATTTTGCATAAACGGTTTGATATCTGTCATTATCTTTTAATTCCTCGTGAATATATGGTGGTAATGGCATCAGTCCTATTTTATCTAGTATTTCATTAAATATTCCTTTGTATGAAAATTTAACTTTTCTTGTACCTCCTGGCATAATCTCTAAAATTTCAGCAGTTAATAATCCATCACCAAAAATAACTTTGGTACCTACATGAAGTTTATTTCCTGGTCTTACAATGGTTTCCCATATATCTCCTTCTATATTTTTTAATAATAAAAACTCTACTTTTGCTCCTGTTTCTTTTTTTCCATAGATTCTAGCAGGAATCACCTTTGTATTATTTCTTACTAAGCAATCCCCTGGTTCTAAATAATCAATAATATCTTTAAATGTTTTATGCTCAATGGTTTGTTTACTTCTATCTAAAACCATTAATCTAGATTCATCTCTTTTTTCTATTGGTGTTTGTGCAATTAGTTCTTCTGGTAATTCATAATTAAATTCTGATACTTTCATGTTTCCTCCTGTTCTTTATTACTTCCACTATTTTAAATAGATATATTCCTTTCATTTTATGAATTCTTCTCAACATAAATGTCCTAAACAGAAACGTCCCAAAAAGGACATTTTATATTTTTCCTATAATAAGCCCTATATTTCTAAATAAATTTTCAAATATACCTCTAATTTCCTCAATGATATTTTGTGGTTCTGTATAAACCTCTAATTCGAAAGGATATGCAAAATTTGATTTCTTAGCAGGCTTTAATGTGTATATCTCTTTTGGTAATCCTATATATCCATTTGATGTATATATTTCTTGATTCATATAATCTTTATACCATTCTCTTTGTCCTACTAAATATTCATTTTCATAGCCATATTCTTTATAATCATGTAATGCAGGTATGGTATATCCATACTCTTTTGCAGTCCTTTCTAATGAATGTAAAAATTCATGTAAAAATACTTCTTCTGGAAATTGATTTACTCTTGAATCATATTTATAAATATAACTTTTCGAACTATTTGGTAATCGAATATTGGAAAATCCAATTCCATAATAGTCCATCCCACCTAATCCAATCCAATCTTTAATTTCAATGTCATCTTCATATTCTTCATTTCCCAATCTTACAACTACAAAAATATGGTCATAATTATTTTGATTAATAACATCTTTAATTTGTTTTTCTATATCTTCTGGTGCAACATAATAACCAAATTCATCATCATATGATAAAGAAGTAACTGGTTCTTGTATTTCATATATATCACAATCTGCAGTCATTTTTTCCTCTGATAGCTGGTTACAAGAATTCTCAAATCGTTCTATTGTATTTTTAATATCTGTAATATCTGTATTGGTTACCTGTATATCAATATCTTTATTATCAACTGTTACATTTGTATTTTCAAAGATAAAGCAAGCAAACTTCCAATCACTATCATCCTCAGTCTGTCCTTCTTCTATTTTAAAGTCAGAAAACCAAGCTTCACCTTTTGCATATCCTTCTGTTCCTCCTAGTCGAAAAGCAATATCTACGATATCTCTATTTTTAGAATTAAATATGAGCTCTACTTCTTGCCATTGGCTATCACCACTAATCGCAACAGATCTTTCTACTGTATTGGATATAGAAATTTGCGCTCCAATGCTAGAAGCGTTTTTATCTGCTTGTACACCCTTGGTTTTTATCATACAAGTGACTTTATATGGTGTGTTCTTTTTTACTTCTATTTCTTTTGAAAACATAGCATCATTAAATTCATTTGATGTGATTTTATAACTATTGCTATCAGAATATTTTATTTTTTTGTCCCTTGCAAATTCTGATATTCCCAAATTTGCTTCACTTCGTATAAGCCCATTAAAATTATTACTTTGATAAAATTGATATGCTAGATATATTGCTAGCATTAAAATACAAAAAGTAAATATATTAATGATTAACGCTTTCACGCTTTTATTCTTTTTCATACTTTATATCCTTTTTATTATTCTTTTTCTAGTAATATAAATGTATATACATAATTTTGGTATTTGGTTCTAAATTGTGTTGGTTCCACAATTGTTTGCATTCCTTCTTTTGGAAATGCATTATATAACTCGCAATTTTCTGAATCAATTAGCCAGATTCTTCCATGATAATCGTTTAATATATCTTCATAATTATAAATAATTTCCATTCCTGGTCCATAAGCTTTATAAGCTTCTTCTACATCCCAAAATTCACCATTATAAAAATATTGTTTATTATCTGGGAAAAAGGCTGCAATCACGCCACCATTTCCTATATTTGAATAAATGAAAATATCATCTGGTTCTACATTTTCTCTTAGATAGTTAATTTGTTCCATATTGCTATCATCATAATTAATCGTCATATTGGTTATATTACTAACACATCCCAAAACTAAAATAATAGCACATACAATTCCGGTGACCCATTTCCTTTTTTCTTTTGCCATAAAAAATGCCATTCCGAAAATATACAATCCTGTAATAACAATTAAGTATCTTGCATATAGAATTGGTGTTCTAAGTGAAATAATATATACTGCAAAAATAACGAATATATATGTCAAAATAGAAATGATTCCTGGGAACAACATTTCCTTTTCTTTTTTCGCTTTATAGATTCTATATCCTATATATACATACATGACTAAGGAAGCAATCAATGCAATAATTGTATGTGTATCAAAAACAAATTCTGTATCTAATTGTCTTCTAAATTGAAAACTGAAAACTTCTATCCATGTACTATATTCTAATTCTATCCAAAATCCTGATTCTACATGGTCAACTTGTCCTTTTAAATACAATAACCATGGAATATATAAAATGATTTGTATGATGGCTAAAATAATAAAATTTCGTAATAATTTTATGTTTTCTTTTCTATTTTTTATCAAATATACAAGTATCATAAAATTCATTAAACCAGCTGCTGCTAAAGCATAATAATGTATATAACATGCTGCTATACTAAAAATACCAAATATGATTAAATTTTTATTTTGCATTTTTAGTGTTGTTTTTTCTTTTACATTTTTATATAACCTATATCCATAAATTGCTAATATTGTCACAATTAAGCATGACCATGAATACATTCTAATTTCTTGGCTATATGTACACATAACTGGTAAAAAGTAGACTAAAAATGAAAATAGCATTCCTACTTTTTCTCCAAAATCTTTTCGTATATGGGTATATCCTAATACTCCTAAAATGGCAATTGCCATAACAGAAAATAATCGAAAAGCAATATTTTGATTCCCAAAAATCATCCATACAATATGTAACATCCAATAATATAAAGGTGGATGAACATCATTTCCTGTTATATTCCATATTTCACTAAAACTATGTTTAGCAATGGCCACTGAATAACTTTCATCAAACCATATATCTTCATGAAATGCTGATAAACAGATAAATACAATTCCTAATAAAATAATTCCGATATGTATATATTTATTTTTTTTGTCAATCTTTTTTAGTTGTTCCATATTAATTCCTTTCTCTGTAACTAAAATAGTTATGTAAGAAATAATAAGTGGAACATTATGATTGTCATTGTAAAACAACATTTGAAACGTCCACTTATCTTTTTTATTTATTCTATTAATTTTTAACTAATTCTTTTTCTGTTTGTGCTTTACTATTATTAGAAACATCTGCTATTTTTATACTTCTTACATGGTTTATTTTCTCCCAAGAAGTATTTCTAATAAATAAGCATTTAAAGTTTATACATATCCATGTTAATAAAAATAGTGGATAACAAAGTAATCCTTTTGCCATTGGCTTTATCTTTCTTCCATCTAGCCACATTGCAAACATTCCTACAAATATTGGTAAAACAAATGTTGGAACCAAATACATGATTAAGTTTTTGATTAATTCTGCTGTTGTGATAGATGCTGAATTATACATAATAAAATTTGTTAATAATAATGCAATTGTTATGATAAACATTGGTATACTTCCAACAATATATAATAAACCATCAAGATTTATCATTTTTTTGTTTTCTTTTGCTGCTATTGCCAATTCCTTTGTATATCTTTTTATACATTGAATATGACCAACTGTCCATCTACTTCTTTGTGACCAACTTTGTTTAAATCCTGTAGGTTGTTCATCATATACGATAGCATCTGTTGCCCAACCTAGTTTTTTACCTTTTATAATTCTTTTTAAAGAAAATTCAATATCTTCTGTTAATGTCTCTGTATCCCAACCTTGTGGTTTGATAACATCAAATTTTACCATAAAACCTGTACCATTTAATAATGGTGATAATCCTAAATTGTATCTAGCTAAATGATAAAATCTATGCATTTGCCAATAGAAAATTGCATATCCTGCTGTTATCCAGTTATCAGATGGATTTTTAATATCTCTGTAACCTTGTACAACGTCTTCTCCTTGGCATAGTTTTTTATTCATATTTTTTATAAAATTCTTATCAACAATGTTATCTGCATCAAATACAAAGAAAGCATCATATGGTGCATCTTCTGCAATTTTTTGTTGTAAAAACCAATTTAAAGCATATCCTTTTGTTTTTTTGGTTTCATCAAATCTTTCATAAACAATTGCACCAGCTTCTTTTGCAATTTTTGCTGTATTATCTGTACAGTTATCTGCAATCACATATATGTCATATAAATCTTTGTTATACGTCTGGTTTTTTAAACTTTCAATTAAATTTCCTACAACTGCTTCTTCATTATGTGCTGGTATAATTGCCATAAAACGATGGTCTTTCTTTACTTTTAAAGGTTTATCTTTTAATTTTACTAAAGAACATAAACTAACAACTACTTGATACAACCAAAATATTGTAACCGTCCATACTAAAGCTTCTCTTAGTATATATAAATAATCCATTTCTATACCTCTCTTTTTAATAATACTTTCTATATATTATTATACTACCTTTTATATTATACTATTATTGTCAAAATATTGCAACTTTTTTAATAAAATTTAATATATTTTTAATAATTTTTACATACCTCTTTCTCCACGCATATTTTCAGCATCTGCTTCGATGTCTTGTTCTATATCTTCTTGAAATTCTTCTTTACTAATATTTTCTTCTTTGTTGTTCCATTCTCTTTCTACTCTTTCTCTAATCTCTCTTTCCGTAAACTTGTCACTGATTTCTCCATTTTGCATTAATTTGGCGACAATATCATCTGTATGGCTATGGGATACTGTATTTGGGTTCCCATCCAAATCCTCTACTTCTAACTCATCACAAGGCTCTCCTCTTGAATTTTCATGTTTCTTTGCCTCTTGATAAGAAGCCTCTACTGAACGATAGCCATCTTGATATTTTTGTGATAATTTCTGTGTTTCTTGACTCGTTCCTTCTACTGGATTTTTAGAATTCTTTGTTTCCAATTGCTTGTCTAAGCTTTTATTTCCTTCAACACCATTTCCACCTATTGTCTTATCATGAGAATGATATACTTCTACTTCTCCATATTGTCCTTTTTCTATTCCTATCGTTTCTTCTCCTTGAATCTGTAGTCTTGTTAACACATCTCCCTTTTCAAGCTCTTCATTCTTATTTTGTTTTACTTGATAATTGCTTTCTGTTGGGTTTGTGCCCTCTTGTGTATCATTTTCTAAGTTTAAAGCTTTAACATTTCCTTTTTTATCAATCATTACCGCCTCATATCTTGAAGTATGTCCATGTAATCTTTTTCCATTTTCATCTCTTAAATTATCTAAATCATCTGATTCAACAAATGCTAACTTGCCTTCCTTTTCTTTTCCTTTTATCTTTCCTGCTTCTTCTAGTCGTTTTCCTATTGTATCCATATCTGTTGCCATAGTATCCATATCTACTTCTTGCTTAATATTAATATCTTTTACTGTATTTTTTATTTTTTCTCGTTTAGCTTTCATTTGCTTTTCTAATTCTTTATTTTTTACTTTTTCATTATATCCCTTTCTTTTTTGTGTTTCTTCAACCTGTTTTATTTTTTCTTGTCTTCGTTCTTCTCCTATACTTTTTTGATAACCCATTTGTTGTTCATAAATATTTCTATTTTTCGTTCTTTCATTAATTGATTCTCTTTCTTTTTCTTGTTCTTTCCTTTTTTTGCTTTTTTCAATTACCTGAACAATTTGATCTTTTATCTGGTCTGAAAGCTGATTTTCTAACGTATTCTCTCTAAATATAATCAAATCATCACCTATAATATTAGGGTTATACCCACCAATAATTACGTTTCCTAGGTAATATATATATCCATTTTCTTCTTTTTCAACTGACAATTTTTCCTCTTTTCCATTAACATATATTTCTCCGATAATCATTCTATCCTGATTAACTACATTAATTGATTTCATAAAATCTTCATGTCGCTTATCTTCATTATTACTATTTGTAACAATTGGATTTTTTTTATTATATTTATGAAATTGCTTATTCTTCGCATTTCTTTTTATATATATGTATATTATTATACCTAATATAATAATGAATACTACAAATAATATTGGCTTCATTTATATACCTCCATTTTTTATTAAAATAATTATAATATAAATTGTTTTTTCCTTCAATAATTTAAGAAAATTTTCATTTACTATTTTTACCTTTTATGCTATAATAAGAAATAGTGATAAATAATTATTAAATAAGAAAATCTTATATAGAATGAATATAAAAGCTAATTTTCTTATGCAATAACAAAAATTTTCAAAAAACATAAAATTTTAAAAGGGGTTTTTATGAAAAAAGAAACTAAGGAATGGAATTCCATAAATAATAAAGAATTCTTAAATATTATTGAAGACTTGGTAAATAATGAGACCGTTCAAGAGATGAAAAAATATAGACAACATTATGAAACTAGCTGTTTTGATCATTGTTATATGGTTTCTTATTATTGTTATTTAATTTGTAAAAAATACCATTTAAATTATAGATCAGCCACAAGAGCTGCTATGTTACATGATTTGTTTTTGTATGACTGGCGTGTTCGAGAACCTAACAGAAAAGGATTTCATGCTTTCACTCATGGAAAAACAGCTTGTGACAATGCAAGTAAATTATTTGATTTATCTCAAAAAGAAAAAGATATGATTCTTACACATATGTGGCCTGTAACAATACAATTTCCCACATCAATCGAAGGATTTATCTTAACTTTTGTAGATAAATATTGTGCCATTTCGGAAACTTTTGAAGTTATAAAATCTAGGATGTTTATGAAAAAGGCTTTTCGATATGCTTATGTGTTTTTTAGTTTGTTAATAATGCGATTTTAAAATTTATTTTATATACAAAAAACGTTTTTCTCTATGAGAAACGTTTTTCTTTAACCTCTATTTCTTGACACAATTTACCTCCTATGAATTCTATGAACTTTTTTCATTTTCTATTCTCTTTTTATTATTTTTGTAATATAATGACAATGTACAAAAAATATAATTATATTTTTTATCTATTATTTAAGAAAATCAGGTGATTTTTATGAAAAAAATTTTATTCAAAGGCTGTGGAACAGCTATCAGTACACCTTTTGATGAAAACGGTGTCAATCTCAAAGAATTTGAAAGGCTTATTAATTTTCAAATTGAAAATGGCGTAGATGCCATTATCGTGTGTGGCACAACAGGAGAATCTTCTACCATGACAGAAGATGAAAAAGATGCAACAATTTCTTGTGCAGTTAAAACAGCTAAAGGAAGAGTACCTATTATCGCAGGTACTGGTGGCAATAATACAATGAAAGTCATTGAAAATTCTAAAAAAGCAGAAGCTTTAGGCGTTGATGGACTTTTAATTGTTACACCTTATTACAACAAATGTACGCAAAAGGGATTAGTTGAACATTATAGAGTAATCGCTGAAAGTGTATCTTTACCAATTATTTTGTATAGTGTACCAAGTAGAACAGGTGTCAATATCTTACCAGAAACTTGTTTAGAACTATCTAAAATTGATAATATTGTTGCAATTAAAGAAGCAAGTGGTAATTTATCACAAGTTGCTGAAATTGCACATCTATGTGGAGATGATTTACATATTTATTCAGGAAATGATGATCAAATATTACCAATTTTATCATTAGGTGGACTTGGGGTAATATCTGTCTTATCAAATGTAAAACCACAATATACACATGACATGATTCAAAACTTTTTTGATGGCGACATTAAAAAGGCAACAAAAATGCAATTAGATGCTTTACCTTTAATAAAAGCTTTATTCGCAGAGGTTAACCCTATTCCTGTTAAAGCTGCTTTAAATCATATTGGCTATCACTATGGAATTCCTAGATTACCACTTACCAAAATGAGTAGTGATAAAGAACAAAAATTAATTGAAGAATTAGAGAAACTAAATTAGTTATGCTTCGCAGTACTTCACAAATATAGAAAGCCTAACCTTGTTGTAAAGGGAAAAATCCATATAAGGTCAAGATAAAAGCCGATTTTTCCTATACAATAAAAAATATAATTGTATATAAAAATAAAGAATAACAAAAATAAATCAAATATAAATATAAATATTTAAATAATATATTAAATCTAATAATAAATTTTATAAATAATGGAGGTATCAAATGTTAAACGTATTTGTAAATGGTTGTAATGGAAAAATGGGAAATGTAGTATGTAATTTAGTAGAAGAAAATGAGAACATGCAAGTCATTGGCGGATTTGACAAAGTAAGTTATTCTGATTCTAAATTTCCAATTTTTACAGAAATAGAAAAAATTAATGTAACGCCAGATGTCATTATTGACTTTTCTCTTCCTGTTGCAACACTAAATATATTAAATTATGCCAAAGCAAATAAAATACCAATGGTTATTGCCACAACTGGATTTACAGATGAAGAAACAAAAATAATTAAAGAAGCAAGTAAAACAATCCCTATCTTTAAATCTGCCAATATGTCTTTTGACATTATGATTATGAAAAAAATTCTTTCTTGGCTTGCTCCACTTTTGAAAAACACAGATATTGAAATCATTGAAGCACATCATAATAGAAAAGTAGATAGTCCAAGTGGTACTGCTCAAATGTTAGCAGATAGTATTAATGAATCCTTAGGAAATACACTTCATTGTGAATATAATAGACATGATAAACATGAAAAAAGAGATAAAAACGAAATTGGTATGTCTTCTATCAGAGGTGGAAATATTGTTGGAGAACATTCTGTTCAATTCATCGGAAATTTTGAAACTTTTGAAATTAAGCATACCAGCTATTCTAGAAATGTATTTGCAGAAGGTGCTTTAAGAGCTGCTGAATTTATTGTAAATGAGCAACCTGGTATGTATGCTATGGAGGATATGTTTGATTAAAACATTAATTTTGGGGCAATTAGGATTAGATCCATTGGGGACATTTCGGCAAAACCAGAAAAAAAGATGAGACAACAAACTCATCTTTTTTTGTTTTACTATGCTTTTTTATCTTCTTCAGTTGCTGGTTTTTCTTCAGCTTTTTTAGAATCTTCTTTTACTTCTTCTTTAGCTGGTTCTTCAGCTTTAGCTTCTTCTACTTTTTCAGTTTTTTCAGTTTTTTCAGCTTTTTCTTCTTTTTTAGGTTCTTCTACTTCTTTAACCTCTTCAACAACTTCTTCTGAAACTGTATCTACTGTTTCTTGAACAGCTACGTTTTCTGTTTCAATAGCTGGTGCTTCTTCTGGAGCTTCCTCTACTGCTGGTTCTTCTACTAAGTCTTCTTTGATAGTAATTTCTCTATCTTCTATTCTTGCTCCTACTTTTTCCTTAGTCTTAGCAGCTTTACCTACTCTATCTCTTAGGTAGTATAATTTTGCTCTTCTTGCTTTACCTACCCTTATTAATTCTACTTTTTCAACTAATGGAGAGTGTACTAAAAATGTTTTTTCAACACCTACACCATAAGAATTTTTTCTTACTGTAAATGTTTGGTTCACACCTCCACCTTGTACTTTTATAATAATTCCTTCAAAAACTTGGATTCTTTCTTTGTTTCCTTCTTTTATTCTTACGTGTACTCTTACTGTATTACCAACTTTTAATTCTGGTATCTTATTTTTCAATTGTTCATGTTCAATTGATTTTATAATATCCATTTTAGAATTTCCTCCTTCTTCTTAATGTCAGGGGACATATTTTTTCTTTGGGTATTCCTGTTAGGACAAAATATGTCCCCTACCCTTGTGAATACATGTTTACCCCTGCTAATATTAATTTATTTTAATATATCTGGTCTTTTTTTCTTTGTTATTTCTAAAGACTTTTCTTTTCTCCATTTTTCTATATTTTCGTGGTGACCTGAAAGTAATACTTCTGGAACTTTCATTCCTTCAAAAACCTCTGGTCTTGTATATTGTGGATATTCTAGAAGTCCATTTGAAAAGCTTTCTTCTTTTATAGAATCTTCTTTTAAAACACCTTCTACATATCGACTGACACTATCTATTAACACCATTGCTGGGATTTCTCCACCTGTTAATACATAGTCTCCTATAGATATTTCTTCATCTACAATTTTATCCAAGACCCTTTGGTCAATTCCTTCATAATGCCCACAAAGTATAATTAAATGGTTTTCTTTTGATAACTCTTCTACCTTTTGTTGATTTAATGGCTTTCCTTGTGGTGACATATAGATAACTTTTGCATTTCTGTCTTTTATTGACTGATATGCATCATAGACCACATCTGGTTTCATTACCATTCCAGCACCACCACCATAAGGTGTATCATCTACTTTTTTATGTTTATCTTTTGAAAAATCTCTAATATTAATCAAGTTTATATCTATTAAATCTTTTTCAATTGCTTTTCCAATAATACTTTGATTTAATATTTCAAACATTTCTGGAAAAAGTGTTAAAACATCAAATTTCATAGATTTTGTTCCTTTCTTGTTTTGTTATAAAACATGATCGTTTTCCCTTATGTTTGTTGTTTCTTTATCTTTAAATTTTTGTTTCATATAACTTAAATCAATCCAGGAAGTAAGTGTACAATGATTTTTTTATTTTCTATATCAATTTGTTTAATTACATCCTGTATGGCTGGTAAAAGAATTTGTTTTCCTTGTTTATTTTTTACAACATATATGTCATTACTACCAGTATTGAATATGTCTTCTAAAGTTCCTAATAAAATTTGTTCATCTGTATAAACTTCTAGTCCAAGTAAATCTACGATATAATATCTTCCTTCTTCTAGCTTTTCTACTGAATCTCTAGAAACTGTTAGATAACTATTTCGAAGCATTTCTGCTTGTTCTACTTTGTCTATACCCTTGAATTTTATTAATACCATATCTTTATGATATTTTACTTCTTCAATTTCATATTCTATTTGATTATTATTTTTTTCGACATATACTATTTTTAATTCATCAAATCTTCTAATATCATCTGTAAATGGTTTTACTTTCACCATTCCTTTTATTCCAAACGTATTGACGATTTGACCAATTTCTAGATTTGGTAACATATTGGTTACTCCTATTATCCTAAAAATTCTACTGATGCTTTTTTATGTTCTTTATTAGCAACAGCTTTCATAACATTTCTAATAGATTGAGCAATTCTACCTTGCTTTCCTATTACTTTTCCCATATCTTCTTGGGCTACTTTTACTTCAAATGTAACAGATTTTCCTTTGTCTATCGTATTGATTTCGATAGCATCTTTATTCTCTACTAAATTTGAAATAATAATTCTTAAAAATTCTTCCATAATTATGTCCTTCCTCATTAAACAAATCAAAAACGAAGTTTTTCATTTGTTTACGCATTTGCTTTTTCAATTAAAGCTTTAACTGTATCTGTTGGTTTTGCACCATTTTTAATCCATTTTTCAACTTTTTCTTTGTCTAATACGATTGTTGCTGGATCTGTCATTGGATCATATGTTCCTATTTGCTCAATAATTTTTCCATCTCTTGAAGCTCTTGAATCAGCTACTACAATGTGATAGAATGGAGCTTTTTTCTTTCCTTGTCTTTGTAATCTTATTTTTACCATTTTTGGTTCACCTCCTGAAAATTAGGGATTATGGGGACGGACTCAAATTTCCCTTTTTCGGATTTTTGTCATCCCTCTAATCACTTTATTTTTATATATAAATTTAAAAATTTAATAACACTTTTACTGATTGATTCAAATACAAATTACTTTTGTCTATATTTTAAAACTTAAAATTCTTTAATGCATTTTCATCAATTCCGCTTAATAGCTTCTTCATGCCACCTTTGTTGTTTTTCATCTGTTTCATCATTTTTTGTGTCATTTCAAAAGATTTGATAAATTTGTTAATATCTTGTACGGTTGTTCCACTTCCGTTTCGCAATTCTTTGTCTTCTACTTGCATTTAATAATTTTGTATTTCGTTTTTCCTCTTTTGTCATTGAACAAATAATTGCTTCAATTTTAACAAATTCTTTATCATCTACTTTTAAATCTTTTATTTGATTAAAGCCCGGTATTAGTTTTAATAATGATGAAAATGAACCCATTTTCTTTACTTGTCTAATTTGTGCTAAATAATCATCTAAATCCCATTCCTTTTTCTTCATTTGCTTTTCAAGCTGTTCAGCTTGTTCCATATCAAATGATTCTTCAGCCTTTTCAATAACTGCTAGAATGTCTCCCATTCCTAAAATTCTTTGAGCCATTCTATCTGGATGGAATACTTCGATGTCACTTAGTTTTTCTCCAGTTGCTGCAAATTTAATTGGCTTTCCTGTTACTTTTTTAACAGAAAGTGCTGCACCACCTCTCGTATCACCATCAAGCTTTGTAAGGATAATTCCATCAATTCCAACATTATCACTAAAGCTTTGTGCAACATTTACCGCATCTTGACCTGTCATACTATCTACAACAAGTAATAGTTCATGAGGTTTAATATTTGCTTTTAAATTCTTTAATTCTTGCATTAATTC
This sequence comes from uncultured Clostridium sp., assembly GCA_946491915.1. The sequence goes on along the minus strand of CAMLYR010000020.1, from coordinate 493 downwards.
TTCATCAATATGTAGTCTACCTGCTGTATCTAAGATTACTACATCATTTAGTTTTGACATGGCAACAGATAATGCTTGTCTTGCAATATGCACAACATCTTTTGAGTTTTCATTTGCAAAAACAGGTATGTTTAATTGTGCACCAACAACTTGTAATTGTTTAATAGCAGCTGGTCTATATACATCACAAGCAACCAATAATGGTTTTTTACCTTGTTTTCTAAGTATATTTGCCAATTTTCCTGCTGTTGTGGTTTTACCTGAACCTTGAAGACCTACTAACATGATAATCGTTGGTGGATTTGGTGTAAAATTAATTTGACTTGTTTGTCCACCTAGTAGTTCTACTAATTCATCTTTTACAATTTTTACAACTTGTTGTCCTGGAGTTAAAGATTTTAAAACATCTTGACCTAAGGCTTTTTCTTGAATAGTCGCAATAAACTCTTTTACAATTTTATAGTTAACATCAGCTTCTAATAATGCAAGCTTT
>CAMLYR010000019.1 GCA_946491915.1 uncultured Clostridium sp. | reverse complement strand
ATTCGCTAATAAAATAAAGCTATTTTTTAGTGAAATATTCAAAAATTATTGACATGTTTGTAGAGAATTTGCTTATAATATTCAAATGTGACAACTGAACAAAAAGTACAAAAAATAGAATTTTGTTCAGTACACTGTACAAAATAATTGATAAAAATCTAAAATAAAAGAAATGCCATGAATACTTAATAAAAAATTAATAAATCCTCTATTTATTATTAATAAAAATATGGTATAGTATATATGCTAGGAGATAGAAACAAATATGAATTTTTAAATAATATGAAATGAACTTTATCAATTTTTATAAGGTGTTACTAAAGTTCAAGAAAGGAAAAATTATGTACAATATATTAGTAGTAGATGATGATAAAGAAATTGTAAATGCGATAGAAATTTACTTATCACAAGAAGGATATCATATTATAAAAGCCTATGATGGAGAAGAGGCTTTAGAGAAATTAAAAGAAAATGAGATTCATTTAATTATTTTAGATATCATGATGCCAAATAAAGATGGAATTGAAACATTGCAAGAAATTAGAAAAGATAAAACCATTCCTGTGATTATGCTTTCTGCAAAATCAGAGGATTATGATAAAATTTCAGGATTAAATACAGGAGCAGATGATTATGTGACAAAACCATTTAATCCATTGGAATTAATTGCAAGAGTAAAATCCAATATCAGAAGATATGTGGATTTTAGCCATGCAAATGATACAAATGGAAAGAATAAAAATCAAAAAGAAAAAGTATTAAAAACAGGCACTTTAGAAATGAATGATGAAACAAAAAAGGTTATGGTAGATGGAAAAGACATCAAGTTAACAGCGACAGAATATAACATATTAAAGTTTTTATTAGAAAACAAAGGAAAAGTATATTCTATTGAACAAATTTATGAAAATGTTTGGAATGAAGAAAGTTATGGGGCAGAAAATATTATAGCAGTACATATTAGGCATATTAGAGAGAAAATAGAAATTAATCCAAAAGACCCTAAATATTTAAAAGTTATCTGGGGAATTGGATATAAAGTAGAAGATATTTCATAATTTGAAAACTCTGTCAATCAAAAGATAATTCTAGTATTCGAATAAAAATTTTAAGAAAACATAGCAAAAATAGAAATATGAAAAATAAAAAGAAGGTGAGTATATGCAAAATGCAAAAGAATCTGTATTATTAAAATTTTTATGTTATATATTTATTCCGATTATGATTTTTGTTTTGACCATTAGTATTATAGATGTATCTATTACATCTCAATATGGAGAAATGGAAGGACCAGAAGAATACATTGAAACAGAAGAATTTGGAAGAGAATATTTATTGGCACTAATTTATAAAGTTCAAGATATTAGCGAAGATAAAGAGGAACAAAGAATAAATCAAAAAAATACAAATACTTCACAAACATCTGAAATGATATCAGAATCATATTTAACAGCTTCAGAGACAAATACAAGTGGAGATACATCATTTGACAAAGAGACTAGTAAGTTGTTTAGTCATTACAATGAAATTGAAGACGAAAGTTATGAATATCCAGTATATTATGAAGTAGCAAACTACAATAGTACAATGATAAGCCAATATATTAATTATATTATTATAGACGAAGAAACAGGAAATATGTTTACTAATATTCGATCTAATAATTATCCAGAAGAGATAAATAAATTAAAAGCAGAAAAAACGTATTGGAGTTATCAAGATGGAAATATAATTACCAATATTAATACCATAAATCAAGAAAGCACAAAATATATGACTTCATCTGCTTATTCAATAGATAATTTTGAAGGATATGAAGTATATTCGAATATTGACCCAAACACTTTAAATTATTCAAATTCTTTATATGTTCAACAAACGGTATATAATATGTTTAAAGGACATGAAAATTTGCCTGTCTATTTAATACCATTGTCAGCAATTTCAATCATTATCATGATTGTGTATTTAATTTGGGCAACAGGACATGAAAAAGGAAAAGAAGGGATTCAATTAAATAGTATTGATAGAATTTCTTATGAAGTGATATCTATTGTGATTATGTTTGTCATTGGTATGATGATGAGTTTTGCAATCGCAAATATAGAATCACAAATTCCGCAAAGAATTTTAATGTCTGTATTTTTACTATGTTACTTAATTGGATATGCTTGTTTGGCAGTATGGGTTAGCACAACAATTAGAAGACTAAAAGCAAAACAATTTATTCGTTCATTTTTAATTTACAAAGTGTGTAGATGGGTAAAAGTAACATTAGAAAAAGTTTTTAAAAAGGTAACAGATAAAGAAAACACAAATCGAAAAATTACCATTATTTATTGGGGATTTGTTGTTATTAGCATCATATTGGCATGTTTTGTATGGAGTGGAATAGGATTCCTTATATTAATTGCTTTTTGGATATGGGCATATTATAAATTGTTACAATATAATAAAAAACTACAAAAAATAAATGAAGCATTAAGAAATATCTATGAAGGAAATCCAAATGTAAAACTAAATGAAGAAGAATTAGAAGGCACTTTAAAAATCATGGCAAAATATATCAATGATATTGCAGGTGGATTTACCAATGCTATTGAGCAAAGCTTAAAATCAGAAAGATTAAAAACAGAATTAATCACAAATGTATCACATGATATCAAAACACCACTAACATCTATCATAAACTATGTAGATTTATTGAAAAAAGAAGATATCCAAAATGCACAAATTGAACAATATATTGCTGTCTTAGATAAAAAATCACAAAGACTAAAAAAATTAATAGAAGATTTAGTAGAAGCCTCAAAAGTATCATCTGGAAATGTAAAACTAAATATGGAAGTGATTAATTTAAAAGAATTATTAAATCAAAGTATTGGGGAATTTGAAGATAAATTAGAAAAGAAAAATCTAAAAATAGAAATGGATTTACCAAATGAAAATGTGCTAATTAAAGCAGATAATCGATATCTATATCGAGTAATCGAAAATGTATTTAGTAACATTTCAAAATATGCTTTAGAAGGTTCTAGAGTATATATCAAATTAGAAAAACAAAAAGAAGAGGTATACTTAGAATTTAAAAACATATCCAAAGACAAATTAAACATTAGTGCAGAAGAATTAATGCAACGATTTGTAAGAGGAGACAAATCAAGATACACAGAAGGAAGTGGACTAGGACTATCTATAGCAAAAAGTTTAACAGAATTACAAGGAGGAAAATTCAAAATCAATATAGATGGAGACTTATTTAAAGTTGTCATCAAATGGAAAAGTGAACAATAGGGACGTGCCAAATCGTTCCATTTTGAAACGATTTGGCACGTCCCCAATATTCCATCAAAATGGACAGTTTTTGTCCAAAAGGGACAGGACTTTAAGAAAAAATAATGGAATGTTAATGATTATGTATTTAACATTCCATTATTTTACGTTATTTATTTTCATCAGAAAAAACAATACCATCAATACAATTATCAAAAATAAATTGTTTGATTTTTTCTTTATGATTGGTGGTATAAAATTCGGATAGTAAAGTAGTAAAATTTTCTAATAGAGTATCGGGAACCTTAATAATACCATTTCCATTTTCAATCATAATTTTGTTAGCACAAATGGTACTTGTACGTTTATTACCATCCCAAAATAATTGACTTCTCATACCATATAACATATATTCAATAGCTCTTTCTGTAGTGCTTTCGATTTTTAATATATCTTGTATTTGTTTTTGGACATCATCTTCATTAGGAATAGGAGGGATATACTCTGTTCCTGTTATTTGTACAGTTCCATTTCTTAAAGTTCCCCAAGATAGACTTTCATTTCTTGCAACAAAAGCATTTACTTTACAAATGAAGTCAAGATTAAATTCGTCCTTAATATTGTTTATTACATAATTCCAAGCATCTCTCAAATTTAAAATACATTGAATTTCATCTATTTTTAAATTAGGAACATTGATACCTTCTAAAATTGTTTTTGTCTGAGGAAAGGTTACATTTAATCCTTCCATTCTAGCATTAGCATATATATTATCGACCAAATTTCTTTTAGCTAGAAAGATATTTTGTTCTAAAGTTAAATTATATTTATTTTCCATATGTAATTCCTCCATTAAGTTATATTCATCTAAATGGAGTATATCACAAATTTAAATAATTTACTATATTTTTACAAAAACATTTGACATTTTAATTTATTTAATAGATAATGTATATGTATAGAAATAACGACAGAAAAAGTTAAAAAGATTACTAAGGAGGAAATATAGATGTATGTATTTAATAGGATAACAGTAAATCCACAGTTACCAAAAAGAATAGAAAAATTAGGAGAAATATCAAATAACTTATGGTGGTCTTGGAATACAGAGTATTTAAGATTATTTCAAAAAATCGATATGGATTTATGGGAACAATGTTCAAAAAATCCAGTAAAATTCTTAAAACAAGTATCACAAGATAGACTAGAAAAAGTCTCAAAAGATATTACCTTTTTAAAAGAATATGATAAAGTAGCAGAAAATTTTGAAGATTATATGAATAGCAAAAATACATGGTTTTCTAACAAATATCCTGGAAATAAAAAGGATTTAATTGCCTATTTTTCAGCAGAATATGGATTAGATCAAACAATTCCAATTTATTCAGGTGGACTTGGAATCTTATCAGGAGACCATTTAAAATCTGCAAGTGACTTAGGTGTTCCACTTGTTGCTGTAGGGTTATTATATAAACATGGATATTTTAATCAAAAAATCAACGGATATGGACAACAAGAAACAGAATATAATAGTATTGATTTATATGATTTACCAATTAATCCTGTAAAAGATGATAAAGGCGATGATTTAACTATTTATGTTAAATTCCCAAAAAGAAGACTATATCTAAAAGTATGGCAAATTAATGTAGGAAGAGTAAAACTATATTTACTAGATTCTGATATTCCTAAGAACAATGAGGAAGATAGAGATGTAACTTTAAAATTATATGGCGGAGACCAAGAAATGAGAATTAGACAAGAAATTGTTTTAGGTATGGCAGGTGTAAGTCTTCTTACAAAATATTTAGGATTAAAACCAACTGTTTATCATATGAATGAGGGACATTCTGCATTTTTAAATTTAGAGATTATCAAAAATATTATCAAAGAAAAACAAGTATCTTTTGAAGTAGCAAAAGATATTGCAAGTTCTAAGACAGTATTTACAACACACACACCAGTACCAGCAGGAAATGATATATTCCCAATTGAATTGGTTGAAAAATATTTTAAAGATTTTTGGCCAAGATTAGGTATTACCAGGGAAGAATTCTTAAAATTAGGTATGAAGCCAGGACCAAACTTAGAAAAAGGTTTTAATATGGGAATATTAGCATTAAAAATTGCAGGAAAGAAAAATGGTGTTAGTAAACTTCATGGAGCAGTTTCTAGAGAATTATTTAGTGAAGTATGGCCTAATATTGCAGCTAATGAATCTCCAATTGGATATGTAACAAATGGAATTCATACTTGTTCATGGTTGGCACCAAAATTAAAAGAGTTATACAACAAATATTTAATCCCATATTGGCAAGATAATATGCATCATGATTATGTATGGGAGAAAATTAAAAATATTCCAGATGACAAATTATGGAGTGCACATGTAGAAAGAAAAAGAAAATTAATTAATCTTGTAAAAGAAAATACAACAGAAAGATTAAGAAGATCAGGATATGGTTATGAAGAAATCAATGAAATTGTATCAAAATTAAATCCTGATGCTTTAACAATTGGTTTTGCTAGAAGATTTGCAACCTATAAAAGAGCAACATTAATCTTTAAAGATATTGAAAGAATGACACAAATCATGAATAATGCGGGAAGACCAGTACAATTAATCTTTGCAGGAAAAGCACACCCAGCAGATAAAGAAGGACAAGATTTAATTAAATATATTCACGAAGTATCTATGATGCCACAATTTAAAGGAAAAATATTCTTACTAGAAAATTATAATATTGCTATGTCAAGATATTTAGTAAGTGGTGTAGATGTATGGTTAAATAATCCAAGAAGACCAATGGAAGCTTCAGGAACCAGTGGACAAAAAGCATCTGTTAATGGTGTTATCAACTTTAGTGTACTAGATGGATGGTGGGCTGAAGGATATACACAAACAAATGGATGGACAATTGGAACAAATGCAGAATATGATTCTTATGAAGCACAAGATATGGCAGATAGTCAAAGTATGTATCATACATTAGAAGAAAAAATTATTCCAATCTATTATGATAGAGATAAAAATGGAATATCAAAAAGATGGATGGAAATTATGAAAAATTCTATCATGACAACAGGAGGAAAATATAGTACAGCAAGAATGTTAGTAGATTATACAGATCAATTATATATTCCATTATGTAATTTAACGAAAAAATATTATGAAAATATAGATAATGTGGCAGCATATAACGCATGGAAAAAAGATTTATATGAAAATTGGAAAGATGTAAAAATTACACAAGAAAATAGTAATTTAGATAATATAACCATTGATGCTGGAAATAAAATTGAAGTAGGTTGTGAAGTACAACTTCCAAATATTGATGTGGAAAATGTAACAGTAGAAGCATATTATGGAAAAATATTAGATAATGGTGTTGTAGAAAATGTTAGCATTATTCCAATGCAATTACAAGAAGAAGATGAAGAACACAGAAAATATTATTTTACGACTAAAATTGAATTAACAACTGGTGGAAATTATGGTTATACATTTAGAGTTATGCCAAGACATGAAATGCTATTAGAACCAGCAAACTTGAATTTAGTAAAATGGATAACCAAATAAGAAAAAGGGAAAGTGGGGACGGACTCATTTTTCCCTTTTTTTGAATCTAAGCAAAATAAAAAATATAGAATATAAAGTCATTACACGATTTTGTATAAGCTAAATTTCTAGATTCAAATTTAGATACGCAAAATCGTTTCATTTTTTTATATTCTATATTTTTCTGTTTTTAAAATTAAAAAAAGGGAAAAATGAGTCCGTCCCCACTTTCCCTTTTATAAAGTTATCAATTTATGTGTATAATCTAAATTATTCCAAGAATCATATTCATATCCAATTGTGTAGACATTTGTAGCCCAAATATCTTTTTCTAACATATATTTAGAATTCTTATTATTACTTGTATCCATATATTTTTTGACAGAGGTAATAATTTCTAATTTAGGGTTTGCTTTAGCAATTTCAGAAATTAAGTGTTTACCCTTTTGATTAAATCCCAAAACTCTAATATAAGGTATTGCTTTTTTAGATAAAGCCATATCTTTTTTTGTAATTCCCAATAAAGCATATAACAAAATTCTTTGAAGTCTTGTATTTGTATATCTTTTGGATTTTATAATATTTAAAAATTCTACCACACTATTACAAGAATTAGCAGTATTTTTAATAGCATTTTCTAATCCTTCACTAACATCTGGAAGTTCGGCAATTTCTTGAATAGACATTTTTCTCAAATTATAAATAATTTGTTTCTCAAAAACAGATAAGTCAGGAACAACATGTCCGACTTTTATATTTTCTAAAAGAGTAGAAAAGGTATTTTCTGGAACAACTTTTCTTAAAATATCCCAACCATTATTTTTTACAATATTTCGTATGGCTGTGGCACTTGCCACATTTCCGTTATAGGATGTATCATGATATCCGGCATTATAGCGTTCCACTGTAACAGGAGTGATAGGACTTTTTAATTTTTTTAATGCTTTTAAATATTCAATTCCTAAAATATTATTCGGAGAAGAAAGTACATTTGAAAATCGTCTAATATCATTTAAATACATAAGTAGTGCATTTTCTCTTGCTTTAGGAAAAGATAGACCTTTACTTAGCTCGTGAGATAATATATTTTTATATGCTTTTGGTTCTTTCATTAAAACATCTGCTATCATATTTAGAGTAGAAATATCTCCAGATTCAGAGCCAAAAGAAAGATAGTCAATAACTTTTAAAGAGTTCAAAAGTTTAATGGCGCCTTCTGCAAAATTTTCAGCACTAGAAATCGAATATAATAAAGGAAGTTCAATTACTAAATCAATGCCATTTTTGATAGCCATTTCTGTTTTGGCCCATTTATCTACTAAAGAAGTAGAACCTCTTTGTGTAAAGTTACCACTAACAATTGCAACAGAATAAGATGAGCCTGTATTTTGCAATGATTTTTGCAAATGGTATAAATGACCATTGTGAAATGGGTTGTATTCTGCTATAATTCCGACAACTTTACTCATTTTCCAAACTTCCTTTCTTAAAATTATTGTATAATTTGTAAATTACTGATATAATGTTATCATAAAAAAAAATAAAAAACAATGAAGAAAGGTTTTTTTATGGAAAAGGTTATCATATATACAGATGGTGCATGTTCAGGAAACCCAGGACCAGGGGGCTGGGGTTCTATTTTAATGTATAAAGAAAATACAAAAGAAATATCAGGAGGACAAAAAAATACAACGAACAATGTCATGGAATTAACAGCAGTGATTGAGGCTCTTAAATTATTGAAATTTCCTTGTGAAGTAGAAATATATAGTGATAGTGCCTATGTTGTAAATGCATTTAATCAAGGATGGATATACAATTGGATAAAAAATAGCTGGAAAACATCAGGAAAAGAACCAGTAAAAAACAAAGAAATTTGGCAAGAATTATACGCCTTGACGAAAATACATAAGGTAAAATTTATTAAAGTAAAAGGTCATAGTGATAATGAATTTAATAACAGATGTGATGAGATGGCAAGAAATGCAATTAAGAATTTAGAATAAAATAGAGAAAAGAAGGAGATGCAAAATGATAATAGAACAGTTTATATTTACAGTGGTTTCACTTGCAATCTTTGTATACATGTTTTTTAAAATGATAAAAAACAATGATACAAGTTATATTGTCATTTTAATATTAGAAGCAATTGGAATTGCAATCAACTTTTTAGGTTTTGCACTTTTCATAGAATTAAATATGCTTTTAAATATATTAAAATACGTGCTTTCGATTGTTATACCAGGAATCGTTATTATATTGGAAAAGAGAGGTATGACATTAATTGAAATCATGAATATAGCAAGAGCAAGAATATATTTGGCAGCTGGAAATGATAAAAAAGCAAAAGAGGCACTAATAAATTTAGTTTCAAAAGTACCAGATAGTTATCAAGGACATAAAATGCTTGCAGAATTATATGAAAAAGAAGGTGGAATGCGAAAATCAATTGATGAATATGTACAAGCAATTGACATTAATAAAAAAGATTATGAATCTTATTATAAAGTAGCAGAATTATTAAATAATTTAGATAAAAAAGATGAAGCAACAGAAATGTTATTTAATTTATTGAATAAAAAACCAGATATGTATAAAGCAACAGAATTATTAGGAGATATATTAATTTCTAAAGAAATGTATAAAGAAGCAGTCAATGTTTATCAAGATGCCTTAAAATATAATCCTGTAAGTTATGAAATACATTATAATTTAGGAATTGCGTATACCATGTTAAATGATTTTCAGAATGCTAAAATTTGTTATGAAAAGGCAGCCGAAATTAATTCTTTGCTATATAATGCAAAATATTCTTTAGCAGAAATTGCGTTAATTTATAAAGATTTAGAAGAAGCTGAAAAAAGATTCTTGCAGGCAATTGAAGAAGATGAATTATCAGCAGATGCTTATTATGAATTGGCCAAAATTTGCTTAATGAAAGGGGATAAAGAAACTGCTATTAATTATGTGAATACGGCCATTGATATCGCTTCTAAAAAAATCGTGGAAAAGGTCAAAAAAGAACCATTATTTATACCAATTATGGCAAGAATTTCTATTCCATTTAACTTAGAAGAGCAAGAAGGAAAAGAAATAAAATTAACAGAAAAAGAAATAAAAGCAAAAGAGCATTTAGAAGAAATGGTAGATATCACAAGACACTTGAGCTATAACGATATCAATTTATTAAAGAAAAATACAAAAGAAAAGAATGGTAGAAATATTAATATAGAAAATATGGAAAAAGAACAGGATGAAAGACAAAAATAGGGAGATAATCTTGTTGTATAAGGAAAATCTTAAATCGTAAAATATAAAAGTTAAATTTTCGATATAGTAAAAAAGTACTCATAAAATCTTATGACTATACTATAATGTTTAAGAAGGAGGATTTTATGAGTATAAATTTTTGTATTATAGGAGGGGATTTAAGGAGCTTTTTCTTAGCTAAAACTTTATCTAGAGAAAAATATGAAGTGAAATTATATGGTTTTGATAAACTAGAGAAGTTTAAAGAATGTGAAAAATATGAAGAGATGATTAGAAATTCGGATAATATTGTTTTGCCAATTCCGTTTTCTAAAGATAATCAATTTGTAAATATGCCATTTTCTAATAAAAATATTGCCATCAGAGAGATATTCTTTTATTTAGAAAATAAAACGATATTTGTTGGAAACATACATCAGGAATTAAAAGAAGAGTTATATAGAAAGCATAATCAAGTAATTGACTTTATGGAAAAAGAAGAATTTGCCATATTGAATGCCATTCCAACAGCAGAAGCTACAATTGAGATAATCCTAAAAAATACAAAGAAAATATTACAAAATAGCAATTGCTTCATTATGGGATTTGGAAGAATTGGGAAGGTTTTAGCATATAAGTTAAAAGGATTGTCTGCAAAAGTAACTTGCATGATAACGAGTGAAGTAGAAAGGGCCTGGGCAATAGCATATGGATATGAAACAATATCCATAGAAAATTTGCAAAAAAATTGTACAAAATTGAAACAGTATGATATAATCATAAACACAATTCCTAAAATAATCTTGAAAGAGGAATTAAAAGAAATTAAGAAGGAAACATTAGTAATAGACTTGGCTTCAAAGCCTTATGGAATTGATAGAAAAATAGCAGAACAAGAAAATTTAAACTTTATAGAAGCATTAGGATTACCGCGGAAAATCAGCACCAATAACATCAGCAAAATACATGAAAGATATTATAAAACAATACATATAAAGAAAAAATTAAAAGAAAATAAAGATTGCAAGGAAGGGGAAATATTTTAACATAATTAGAAATGAGCTAAAGGTAAGATGTGTCCCCTGACATTAACCCAAGGAGAGAAAAGATATGTTTTTAGATATTATAAAATCCATTATATTTGGAATTGTAGAAGGAATTACAGAATGGTTACCAATTAGTAGTACAGGACATTTAATATTAGTAGAACAATTTTTAAAATTCGAAAATGTTTCACCAGAATTTTGGTCAATGTTTCAAGTAGTTATTCAATTAGGAGCAATTTTAGCAGTTGTATTATTGTATTTTAAGAAAATTTGGCCAATTACGAAACATAAAGAAAAAGCGATTAAACCAACAGGAATCTTATCTTATTTTGATAAAAATATTATGAGTCTATGGGGAAAGATTTTAGTAGGTTGTGTACCAGCAGCGATTATTGGATTATTATTTGATGAGACCTTTGAAGCCTTATTTTATAATCCAACTTGTATAGCCATTGCTTTAATCGTATTTGGTATTGCTTTTATTGTCATTGAAAATTGGAATAAAAATAGAAAAGGTGCAAAAGATAAAAATTCTGATATCACATATAAAGATGCATTGATTATTGGTGTATTTCAATTATTAGCAGCGATTTTCCCAGGAACTTCACGTTCTGGAGCAACCATTATTGGTGGATTACTGATTGGATTATCAAGACCAAATGCTGCAGAATTTACATTCTATTTGGCAATTCCAACGATGTTAGGTGCTAGTTTATTAAAATTAGTAAAATTTGGATTGGTATTTACAGGTGCTGAAATTATTATCTTATTAGTGGGAATGATCATATCTTTTGTGGTATCTATGTTTGTAATCAAATTCTTGATGAATTATATTAAGAAACATGACTTTAAAGTGTTTGGATATTATAGAATTATATTAGGAATCATTGTGTTAGCATATTTCTTTTTTGCGTAATGATTTTCCCATTCAAGTATGTCGCTTAGTCGATTCCTATACAATAAAAAGAGCAATACAATCTTTTTGATTATATTGCTCTTTTGTCAAATAGAAAAATCTCTTTTCCTATTTGACGAAAAACAACCTTGCATAGGAAAATGGATTTTCTCTGTCTGAGCATATGTCATCATAATAACAAGGTTAAGAATTTTTATTATCTCTTCTTTCTGAATTAGGAGAAGAAGCACATAATTTTTCATATTCTTTACATTTTATCTTGTAATCCATTTGCATGCATAAATAGCGATAATAACTAAAAGCTTGTTCATATTGCATGATAGGATTAAACATGGGGTCTTTATACAATTCATTCATATCCAAATTAGGATTTCCCATATTAAAATCCATAAAAGGTTGTTGGTAATAATTAAAATCTTTTTCCATAAAAAATACCTCCATTTAAATACAAAATACTAACAAAATGTTTTTTTACATAAATTGTCAAAAAATCATTCTAATAAAATATATTAAGATAAATGCAATATATTACAAAAATGCAAATTGTTACAAATCAAAATTGAAGAAAGGAAATAAGTTCATCAATATAAAAGTATATAAAACTGCTAAGACTCCATGTAATAGTTTTCCATAAATATATGGCTTAATGGATAAATCACTTTTGGAAGTGATACTAAGTACTTGTAATAAAACAGAGATACCACCGAAGCCAAGTAAAAATGAGGTAATTAATATATTGATAGAAAGTTTTTTACAAGCAATATTAGAAATATTACTAATTCCATTAGTAATTTCAAAAAATCCTGTAAATAGTGGTTCAATAAAAGAAGGAGAGACATGTATAAAATTAAAAAATGGACTTGCAATGATTTCTATCATATGTGTAATACCACTTGATTTTAAGATAGAGATAATAGAAGAGAAGATGACGACAAATCCACCAATAAGCAAGATAGACTTTATGCTACTTATAATACTTTCTGATAAGATTTCACCTAAGTTAGAAAAAGAGGCTGGGGTTTTTGTATTTGCATATGTTTTAGAAGTAGAAGGATGTGAATCACAATCTTTTGCTTTTTTCCAAAAGCGAAAAATAATTCCAACAGATAAAGAGGCAAGTAAATGCGTAATAAATAGTAAAAGACCAATCATGGTATTTCGATATAGCAAAATACCAACAGAGCCAATAATGAATAAAGGTCCAGAATTATTGGTAAAACTTAAAAGCCTTTCACATTCTTCTTTTGTACAAATATTTTCTTTTCTAAAATTGGTAGCAATTTTTGCACCGATGGGATATCCACTAATAATTCCCATGATAAAAGCAAAGGCACCTTCACCCCTAATATTAAATAAAGGTTTCATAAAGCGATTTAAAATGTTACCAATATGATAAACAATATTGGTATGCATTAATAGTTCTGTTGCTACAAAAAAAGGAAATAAAGAAGGAACAACAGAAGTAGCCCAGAGATTGATTCCTGATTTGACAGCTAGCAAATTGGAATTTGAAAATATTAAAATACAAATGGTAAATAGTAAAAAAAGAAGAGATATAAAATTTCTTTTTAATTTTAATACAATAAAGTTATTCTTTAGAAACATGAAAATCCTCCTTTATACTGATAAATCGTAGGATAGAATTCGTCTTGAAAGTTTTTAATAAAAATAGAAAATTTTGTTGACTTTTTGTATAAATGATAATATAATTAGTTCATCATTTTTATTCAATTAAAATTTTTTGTTCTGATTTTTTATGTTCTTAGAAAAATCATTCTATGTTTTTATATCTTAAAATTTCAATTTAAAATAATTTTATTCGAGGAGGTGAGGAATATGCAGGAAACCTTAGAAATTATTTTACAAGAGATAAGAGAAATAAAAGCCAAAGTAGATACATTAGAAAAGAAAGTAGACGTTTTAGAAACAAAGGTAGACAAAATAGAAACAAAGGTAGACAAAATAGAAACAAAGGTAGACAAAATAGAAACAAAAGTAGATAATCTAGAAGAAAAGTTTGATCAAAAATTATTAGCATTAGAAGAAAGATTTGACCAAAAATTATCAGCATTAGAAGAAAAGTTTGATCAAAAATTATCAGCATTAGAAGAAAGATTTGATCAAAAGTTATCAGCATTAGAAGAAAGATTTGATCAAAAGCTATCAGAACAAGAAGAACGTTTATTAAAAGCAATGGACAAGAAAATTGAAGAAGCAATTAGTAAGCAAAGTAAAGAAATTGCAGCAGAGTTTCAAAATTTAATAAAATATCTAGATAAAAGATTTAAAAAGATAGAAGAAAAATTAGATGAAGAAATCTTAAGTAATAAAATTGCACATGAATCTTATGAAGCAAGACTATATAAAATAGAGACAGCACTAAACTATTTAGAAAAGAAAATATTAGCGAAAAATGTGTAGTTTTGATAATTAAATATTTTATAAAATTTTAAATGTATAATAACAAAAAATCATTTAAGTGAATAAAAAAGAAAAAAATGCACATACCTAAAATAGAAGTTATTATTCAAAACGAAATAGTAACAAACAAAAAAGGAAGTGCATTTTTTTATGGATAATAAAAAGTCAAGAGAATTTGATAAAAAGAGTCATGAAGACTTTGAACATAGAGTTAATAATGAGATGGAAGAAAAATATGAAGTTGGAGAAGATAGCACAAAATATGGAGAGTTTATTTCATCATATTTTGCATGGATTTCTTTACCTAATCAAAAAGAAAGGGCAGAAGAACTGCATAATATGACAAAAAATAATAGAAATAATAAAAATAAAAGAAAAAGCGAAAAATAATGAGAAAAAAGTATAAAAATTTATAAAATTTATAAAAAATAAAAATATTTACCATAAAATGTCAAAAAAACAAACAAAAACAAAGTTGAAAAAATATAAAAAGGGAGTATAATAGAAATGTAGGTCAAAGAAAGTCAAAATCAAAAAGGAGATGAGACCAATGCGAATGTCAGATGTAATAGAAGAATTTATAAAAGATTTATTTGATGATGATAATCAATTAGTAGAAATACAAAGAAATGAACTAGCAGAACATTTTAATTGTGTACCATCACAAATT
Organism: uncultured Clostridium sp.; assembly: GCA_946491915.1. The sequence continues at coordinate 5,699 of CAMLYR010000019.1, read as the reverse complement.
AATTATGTTATATCAACAAGATTTAAGCCATCACAGGGATATTATGTAGAAAGTAAAAGAGGTGGCGGAGGTCATATTACCATAAAAAAAGTAGCGAATACAAAGTCAGATTATTTTATGCACATTATAAAAAATATTGGGGAAGAAATGACTTCTAATGATGTGGATATATTAATTAATGACTTTCTAACTTATCATTTAATAACCAAAGAAGAAGCAAAGCTCTTAAAAGTGGCAACAAGTGATAATGTATTGCTATTAGCAAAAGATGTAAAAGATAAATTAAGAGCAAAGATATTTAAAAATATGTTATTAAATATAGAATAAAGGAGGAATTATTATGTTGTGTGATAATTGTAAAAAAAGAGAGGCAAATGTAAGATATTCAGAAAATATAAATGGGGTAAGAAGAGAATTAAATTTATGTGAAGAGTGTAGCAAAAAATTAGGAATTGGTGAAATTGGATTAGATATGCCAATTAATTTTTCAAGTTTTTTCGGAGATTTTTTAGAAGATTTTTCAAATACAGAATTTATGCCAATGCTTAATGAATTAAAAGCACTAAAATGTGATCATTGTGGATATACATTTGAAGATATAGCACACACGGGAAGAGTAGGATGTGCAAATTGTTACGATGTTTTTCAAGACAGATTAGATCCGATTATTAGAAGAATTCAAAGTAGTAATCGTCATGTAGGAAGACTAGGAAAAAGTATTGATAAGAAAATAGAAGAAAGACAAGAAAGAAAAGAACACAATGAACAAAACAAAAAAGACGAGACTCCAGAAGAAAAATTGGATGGATTGAAAGAGGACTTAAAACAAGCTATTAAAGAAGAACGTTATGAAGATGCAGCAAAACTAAGAGATGAAATTAAGAAATTAGAAGAAAACAATCAATAGAAAAGAGGGATAATATGAATTGGTATTTACAAAGTGGAAAAGAATCAGATATAGCAATTAATACAAGAATACGTTTTTCAAGAAATATACAAGGGTATAATTTTCATTTAAGTCCAAAAGAATTACAAGAATTGGAGAATAAAATAAAAGATAATATATATCAAATAGGATATGGATTAAGATTTTTAAAATTAGAAGATATGGACGATATTACCAAATTAAGTTTAGTAGAAAAAGGCTTGATTAATTATAATTTTGCTTTTGAATCAGGCAATATAGGTGCTATTCTAGTCAATGATGAAGAAAATATTTGTATTATGATAGGGGAAGATGACCATCTAAAAATACAAGTATTTAGTAGTGGATTGGAAATAGAAAATACATTAAACTTAGCGATTGAAATTGATAAAAAAATAGAAGACATATTTGGCTATTGTGTTAGCAAACAATATGGTTATTTAACTGCTTGTCCTAATAATATAGGAACAGGTTTAAAAGCTTCTGTAAAACTACATTTACCAGGTTTGGCTAAGACAAGAAATACAGAAAAAGTGCTAGAAGCCATTAATAATTTTGGTATTCATATCAAAGGTGTTTATGATGAAGCAGGTCATATTGTGGGAGATATGTATGAGATATCTAATAAGAAAACATTAGGAATTACAGAAAATGAAATTATACAAAATATTAAAATTGTTGTAGAAAAAGTGATTAAACAAGAAAGAGCAGCTAGAAGATTTTTAGCAAATGAGGGCATTGAAATAGAAGACGTAATTTATAGAAATTATGGAATCTTAACAAACTGTAAAAAGATTACCATGGAAGAGGCACAAAATTTATTGTCAACAGTAAAATTAGGTGTAGACCTAGGAATTTTAAAAGAATTATCTGATTTACAAATTCAAAAATTGTATTTATATAATAAACCAGCAAACTTACAAAAGTATTTAGGTGAACAGTATGATTCTTATGAAAGAGATGTAAAAAGAGCAGAGGTAATTAAACAGATATTAAATGAAAAAAAATAGCCTCACAAGGAGGCTCAAGTATTATTTTTTCTTAGACACTGCCACGGTAGCGAGAGATATTGCTACCAAGATAAGTGATGTATCAAGAGTAATTGTTTTTGTTACAGTTCCAAGAGCTGCAATAATAAAAATTAATATTGCGTATACCATAAAAAACCTCCTTGTAGAAAACAGCCCAATAACTTGGGCGACAATAGTTACAAAACCATACGGTATAACCTAATGATATCATAAATTAACATAAAAGTCAAATTAGAACAAACCAAAATAAACCAGTATCCGAACAAAAAAGAAAGGTAAGGTGATAATTATGACATATAATTTTACAAGTAGAGCGAAAAAGGCAATAGAGATTGCCAATGATGTAGCTTTAGAATTAGGACATAGATATATTGGAACAGAACATTTGCTATATGGATTAGCAAAAGAAGGTAGTGGTGTAGCATCTAAAGTTTTAGAAAACCAAGAAATTACACCAGAAAATATTATCGATGTAACGATTGCATTGGTTGGAAAAGATGAACCAATTGAAGAGACATTAGGATTTACACCAAGAACAAAAAGGGTTATTGAAAATGCATTTATTGAAGCAAGAAAATTAGGATATAACTATATAGGAACAGAACATCTTTTAATTGGATTATTAAGAGAAGGAGATAGTGTAGCAGCAAGAATTTTAATCGAATTAAATGTTAACATTCCAAAACTATATGGAGAAATTATCAGAGTGATTAATGAAGGTGAGGATTTAGCAGGAGAAAGTGACACTAAAAATGGAAGAAGAAAATCTGGAAGCTATAACCAAACACCAACATTAAATCAATTTGGTGAAGATTTAACAGAAAAAGCAAAAGAAGGAAAATTAGATCCAATTATTGGAAGAAAAGAAGAAATCGAAAGGGTTATCCAAATTTTATCAAGAAGAACAAAAAATAATCCATGTCTAATTGGTGAACCAGGGGTTGGTAAAACAGCAGTAGTAGAAGGATTAGCACAAAAAATTGTGTCAGGAGATGTTCCAGAAATTCTAAAAAATAAAAGAGTGGTAACAGTGGATATTTCTAGTATGGTAGCTGGAGCAAAATATAGAGGAGACTTTGAAGAAAGAATCAAAAAAGCATTAAATGAAGTTAAAAAAGCAGGAGATGTTATCCTATTTATTGATGAAGTTCATACCATTGTAGGAGCAGGTTCTGCAGAAGGGGCAATTGATGCAGCTAATATCTTAAAACCATTATTGGCAAGAGGAGAGATTCAATTAGTAGGTGCAACAACGTTAAATGAATATAGAAAATTCATTGAAAAGGATTCTGCCTTAGAAAGAAGATTTAGTCCTGTAACGGTTAATGAACCATCAGAAAAAGATACGATTACCATTTTAAAAGGTATCAAAGATAAGTATGAAGCCCATCATAATGTGAAAATAACAGATGAAGCAATTGATGCAGCAGTAAAATTATCTGTTAGATATATAAATGATAGATATTTACCAGATAAGGCAATTGACTTAATTGATGAAGCAGCATCAAGAGCAAGACTAAAAACATATACAGAACCAGATTCTTTAAAAGAATTGGAAGAAGAACTTGCCAATGTAACAAAAGACAAGGAAGAAGCTGTTAAAATTCAAAAATTTGAAAAAGCAGCATCTTTAAGAGATAAAGAAAAAGAATTAAAAGCAAAATATGAAAAAGAACAAAATAAATGGAAAAATAAAAATAATAAATCTGTAACAGATATTACAGAAGAAAATATTGCAGAAGTTATTTCAAGCTGGACAGGAATACCAGCTAAAAAGATAACAGAGGATGAAAATGAAAGATTAAAACATCTAGAAGAAAACTTACATGAAAGAGTTATTGGTCAAGATGAAGCAGTAGAAGCAGTTGCAAAAGCAATCAGAAGGGGGAGAGTAGGATTAAAAGATCCAAAGAGACCAATTGGTTCATTCTTGTTCCTAGGACCAACAGGTGTAGGTAAAACAGAATTATCAAAAGCATTAGCAGAGTGCCTATTTGGTGATGAAAATGCCATGATAAGAATTGATATGTCTGAATATATGGAACCACATTCTGTATCTAAATTAATTGGTTCACCTCCAGGATATGTAGGATTTGATGAAGGTGGTCAATTAACAGAGAAAATAAGAAGAAAACCATATTCTGTTATCTTATTTGATGAAATTGAAAAAGCACATCCAGATGTGATGAATATGTTACTTCAAATACTAGAAGACGGTAGATTAACAGATAGCCAAGGAAGAACGGTTAACTTTAAAAATACAGTCATTATCATGACTTCTAATATAGGTGCAAGATTAATTACAGATAAAAAATCTTTAGGATTTTCTAAAGAGGATACTGATAAAAAAGATAATCAAAAAAAGGAATACGAAGAAATCAAAAAAGAAGTTATGGAAGCTTTGAAAAAAGAATTAAGACCAGAATTTATCAACCGTATTGATGAAATTATTGTATTCCACAAATTAACAGATAAAGAAATTGATAAAATTATTGATATTATGTTAAAAGAAGTAGTGGCTAGATTAAAAGATCAAAAAATTAATATTGAAATAGAACCATCTGTTAAAAAGTTAATTGCAAGTAAAGGAATTGATAAAAACTTTGGTGCAAGACCTTTAAGAAGAACAATTCAAAGTGTATTAGAAGATAGCTTAGCTGAAGAGATATTAGATGGAAAATTGAAAAAGGATAAAGTTAACAAGATTGGCGTTAAAGATGAGAAAGTGGTTGTAGAGAAATAAAAAACTTCAGGTCATTTTCTAAAAAATGTATAAAGAAGAGAGCCTTGGATTAGGCTCTCAACTTGATTTGATCGAAAACTATTGTCGAATCTGTGTTATTCACAAATTCTAAACCTTCAAAGAACATCTCCCCGGTCGACCTCATAATATAAAATTCCATTCCACTACAAGAGGGGGAAATGGAAATTTTTCCACCAGGAAGTAGAAAAATTTCTCCGATTTCATAATTGTTATCAGAGGAAATGGTTCTAAATAGAACTTTTTTACTATTTTCCATGAAGTTCCTTTCTGTCAGAATATACCTTCTGACTGGTGTGTTATTTAGTTACACTTATATTATAACATGTTTAGTATATTTTTTCAATTTTTAAATTAGGAATATATTGAAAAATCAAGGAATACAATAAATGTGTGAACTTTATGTGAAAAATCAAAAAATACTATTGACATTTGAGAAAAATGGGTATACATTATTAGCAGTCACAAAGATAGAGTGCTAAAAATAAAGGAGGTAATTTAAATGATTAAACCATTAGGAAGTAGAGTATTAATAAAAATGAAAGAAGGCGAAGAAACAACAAAAAGTGGAATTATACTAGCACAGGCTGCTCAAGAAAAACCACAAGTAGCAGAAGTTATAGAAGTAGGACCTGGCGAAATCATAGATGGAAAACCAGAAACAATGATTGTAAAAAAAGGTGATAATGTTATTGTTAGTAAATATTCTGGAACAGAAGTAAAATATGAAGGAACAGACTATATTATTGTAAAACAAGATGACATATTAGCTGTTGTAGAGTAGAATAAGAAAAGAGTGCATTAGTGAAATCAAAGATTTTGATGTGTACATGTACAAACATAAAAAATAAGAATAGTTAAATAAAAAGAAAGAGGAAAATGGAGAGGGCTTAAATTGTGAAAAAGGGAAATTTGAGTCCGTCCCCAAAATCCCGAAAGGAGTTTGATAAAAATGGCAAAAGTTATTAAATTTGGAGAAGAT
>CAMLYR010000018.1 GCA_946491915.1 uncultured Clostridium sp. | reverse complement strand
AAACAGGACAAGAAAGAATCTACTATGTATTAGGATTTACAGTATTAGGAACATTGGCAGGAGGATTAGTCTTAATTAAGAAGTTTGTTATATAATGAAATCTAAGATTTCTATTTATAGCATAAAAAATAAAAGGGGTAAAATATAAGAAAAATAGGGCATGAAAAGATGTCCTATTTTGTTTCTTTATAAGAAGTAACAATTGTTGTAATCAAAGTAAGAATTGTATGGTAAATTCCTTTACAATTAAAAATTGGTATGGTATAATTTTCCATGAAATAGACTAGAGAGGTGAAAAATATGAATCAAATTTTAGCGACTAGTAATCCAACAACTAAAAAGACAAAGCAAAAAAGAAGTGGAGGACCTGCAGATATAAAAACAGTTGTTAGAGTATTTGCAATAGTTATGCTAGTATTTGGCGTGTTTATGATAGGTACGGGATCTTATGCTATATATAAAGATAATGAAGCAAATAATTCAGAAATAACTAAACCAGTGATAACAGAAATAATTAATGAAGATAATACAGCAGTTATATTAAATGTTACACATGATAAGGCGATAGATAGGATAGAATATAGTTGGAATGATGGTGAAACACAAACCATAACGGGTAATGGAAGAAGATTTATAGAACAAGAAATAGAAATACCTGGAGGAACAAATACATTAAATGTAAGAGCAATTGACATACAAGGTCAAGAAATTTCTACACAAAGAGAATTTACAGCAGAAGAAATTATTAATTTAGCTGTATCAGGAAGTAAGTTGAAAATAACAGCAGAAAATGAAACAGAAATAGCATATATGACATATAGATGGGATGAAGAAGAAGAACAAAGGATTGATATTAATTCAACAACAGTAGATCAAGAAATTGATATTCCTATGGGAACTCATAATATTACAGTTATTTTAGTAGATGTTAATAATGAAACGACAACAAAAGAACAAAAGGTGATGGGAACAACAAAACCAATAATAGATATAGGAGCAGATGATGCAGGAGAATATTATCTAATTACGATTACAGATGAAACCGGATTAGAAAGAGTAGATATAAATCTTAGAGGAGAAGAAAGAACTATTACAGTTGAAGATGGAAAGAAAGAAGTGAAGTATAAATTACAGCTAAACAATGGGGACGAAAATCGATTAGAAATTACGGCATATAATGTAGATGGAATAGCCTCTGAAACAAGAAGAGTAAGTGCACCAAAAAATTAACATTGATAAAGTTTCCCTACATATAAACAGATATGTAGGGAAATGATTCATGTACATTGAGAAAGGAAAGCAAAATGGATAATACTTTTTTTCATATAGTAACCTATTTTGTTATTTATTCATTTTTAGGATGGCTTTTAGAAAGTATAGTAAGAACAATTTGTGAAAGAAAAATCATTAATACAGGATTTTTAATAGGACCATTTTGCCCAATATATGGATTTGGTGCTATTATTATGATATTATTTTTAAATTCATTTAAAAATAATATTTTCCTTTTATTTCTTATTTCAGTTATTGTATTAACTTTATGGGAATATGTAGTAGGTGTACTTTTAGAAAAGTTTTTTTCTACAAAATATTGGGACTATTCAAACCATAAATTTAATTATAAAGGTAGAATTTGTTTAACGAATTCTATAGCATGGGGGATTTTAGGCGTTTTATTTATTAACTATATACACCCATTTATCTTACAAATGCTAGATTATGTAGATTTTATGTATGTAGCGATTATTGCTAGTATTATAGCACTTATATTGCTAATTGATGCTATTATTAGTGTTATTAAAGTTAAAAATATAAAATCTACATTAAACAAAATAGAAGAAATTAATGAACAAATTAAGCAGAAACTGTTAGAATTAAAAGATAAGGAAAAAATATCAGCAAATGATAATATACAAAATCTTGTAAATAATTTAAAAACACGAAGAGATAGAACAATGAGGCATCTATATAGAAGAGCATATAGATTGAAAAAAGCTTTCCCAGCAATTGATACAAAAGAATTTACAGAAATATTAAATAAAAAAATCGAATTTAAACATAGGAAAAAATCTAAATAGAGTCAAGATAAAAGAAAAAATAAAAAAAGAAAAAAGGGTGAATAGTATGGTTCAAGAAATTTATATCATAGATGATGATGACTCATCTATTGTCATTTTTAGAGAATTATTCAAAGAAGATAAAGAGTATAAATTTATTAGTGTAAAATCAGAACAAATTGATATCGCACTAAAAAATATTCCATCATTAATTATTATTAATGAAGATGCAATTGATAGAGACGTCGTAGGACTTTGTAAACAAATTAGACGAGATGAAGATAATACAATCACACCAGTTATTGTTGTATCATCTAATAGTGACAAAGAACATAGGATGAAAATATTAAGAGAATCTATTGAATATTATATTAAAAAACCTGTTGATGAAGAATATTTATATTTTACAGTAAAAAATCTAAACAGATTACTTGCTAATAACAGAAGGGTAAGTCCGCTAACAGGATTACCAGGAAATGTCCAAATACATGCAGAATTGAAAAAGAGACTATCAAACAAAGAGCCATTTTCTGTATTATATTTAGACTTAGATAATTTTAAAGCATATAATGATGTATATGGATTTGTAAAAGGAGACCAAATTATTGAATTTACAGCAGAAACAATTTTAAAGGGTGTTCATGGTGATCTTACAGAAGAAGCATTTGTAGGACATATTGGTGGAGATGATTTTGTTGCTATAGTACCATCAACGAATTGTGAAAAAATATGTCAAACGATATTAGCTATTTTTGATAATAATGTTAAGAAATTTTTTACAGAAAGAGATTTAGAAAAAGGATATATAGAAGTGGAAAATAGAAGAGGAATTATCGAACAATTCCCATTAACTTCTCTTTCAATAGGAGTTGTAGTTGCTGATCCAGGAAGATTCCATAATATATTGGAAATTGGTGAAGTGGGAGCACAAGTAAAACATGCAGCTAAATCTGTTATGGGAAGCAGTTATGCAGTGGATAGGAGAAGATAATAAGAAGGAAATTCTAATGATAAAAAAGAATTGCAGATGTAAAAGTTTGCAATTTTTTTATATATAGCATAAAAATATAAATGAAACATATACATATAATAAAAACTTTAGGAGATAAAGGATGAAAAAGTTTACGAAGAAAAGAGTTTTTATTATATTTTTTTCTATTATAATTGGTTTTGCAGTATACATAGGGCAAAATACACAATCAAATGGAAGAAATGAGAGAAACATTGGAGATGCAGTTCAAGTAACGTCATTACCTATATCAGGAAAAGCTGTTATACTAGATGCTGGACATGGCACGCCAGATGAACGGTGCAGAAAGCAAAAATGGAACAACAGAAGCACAAATTAATTTACAAATTGTATTAAAAATACAGCAGCTTTTAGAGCAATCAGGATGTACCGTAATCCTTACAAGGTCAGATGAAAATGCGATTTATGATTTAGATGCAAAAACTTTAAAACAAAAAAAGATTTCAGACATACATAATCGTGTGAAAATCGGAAATGAATCTTCAGCAGATATATTTGTATCGATTCATTTAAATAAAATAAATGAGCAACAATATTATGGTTGGCAAACTTTTTTTAATACGAATAATGAACAAAGTAAAGTTTTAGCAGAAGGGATACAAAGTAGTTTAAATGAAGCTATACAAAAAGAAAATCATAGAATCCCAATGAAATTGAATACAATATATATTATGAAACATGTTGAAATCCCTATATCCATTGTAGAATGTGGATTTCTTTCTAATCCTCAGGAAGAGCAACAACTACAAGAGGAAGAATATCAAAATAGATTGGCTTGGGGAATCTATAATGGAATCATCAGCTATTTCACAAATTAACTTATGTATTATTAAGTCTGAGTTGTACGAAACACATAAAAAATGAAATTTCATGAATAACCTTCATTTTAAAGCATATAATTAACTAGCTTTAATATGGAGGTTTTTATTATGTTTTTCGTATTTAATAAGCAAAAAATATATACATATTTTATATCAATTATTATGGTTATATTATTATTTTGTATATCAGGAGCATTAACTAGTGAAAAAGAAGCAATTATGACCTCCTCTACAAATGAAAAATATTTACCTATCTACAATGTAAAAACAGAAGAAAATAAAGTAGCATTAACAATGAATTGCGCATGGAATGCAGATGATATTGATCAAATATTAGAAATTTTAGAAGAGAACAATGTAAAAATCACCTTTTTTATGGTAGGGGATTGGATAGAAAAATATCCAGAAGCAGTTAAAAAAATATATGATGCAGGTCATGAAATAGGAACACATAGTGACACACATCCACATGTTAATAATCTAAGTTATGAAGAAAATATTGAAGAAATAGAAAAGAGTAATGACAAGATAGAAAAAATTACAGGAGAGAGAACAAATTTATATAGAACACCCTATGGAGAATATAACCAAACAGTGATAAAAGCAGCACAAGACAAGGGATATCATACAATCCAATGGAGTTTAGATACATTAGATTATACAGGATTGACAGGAGAGAAAATGTGGAATCGAATAAAAGATAAAATCGGATCAGGAGATATCATATTAATGCATAATGGAACAGATCATACAGCAGATAGTTTAGATAAAATCATAAAAAATATAAAAGAAAAAAATTTAGAAGTTGTAAAAATTTCAGAACTTATATATAAAGAAAATTATACAATTGATGCTAATGGTACGCAAAAAAGCAATTAAAACATGTATAAATTTGGCAATAGAGGGAAAAATAAATATAGTTTTTTTTAGGAGATAGGAAAATGCATTTTATTGGTATTTTTTCAAATTATTCAGAATATGAAATCATAAAGCAAAATATAATAAAAATAGTAAATAGAAAAGATTTAGAATTGATTCATATATGCCCTAAAAATATAGAAAATATGAAAAATATCGTATTTGAAACTATTGTATTGTGCCATCAAGAAAACATAAATGAGGAACAAAAAAGTATATTAAATAAGCTATGTGGCAATAGTATGTTTATTGTTGTGAATGCAGATGCATTTTGTAATACAAAGATATTATTTAATAAAAAAATAAATTGTATAAGCTATGGGTTAAATCAAAAATCTACAATAACGATATCTAGCATTCAAGAAGATAAAGCAATTTTATCTATACAAAGAAATATCAATAATTTGGAACAAAAGAAAATTGAAATGGGAGAAATGGAAATAGATGTAAAGCAATATAGACCAAATCAGATAGAAAACATATTGGCAATTTTTACAATTTATTTGATATATAGCAAAGAAAATGATTAAAAAACAGGAAAAAAACCTAGAAAAATCTACATTTCTTCCAAAAAAATTACAAATTTAACTTTTTATGTAGACAAAACCGGGAAAATGTTGTATAATAGGTAATGTAGACTAAAAGAGGTAAAAAAATACAATTGATAAAATAAATTTTAAGGAGGAAAATAAATTGGATACAAATTATTTAGAAAACAACTATTTAACATTAGTTGGAAAAATTACAGGAGAAAAGAAATTTAGTCATGAAATTTATGGAGAAAGGTTTTACATCTTTAACTTAGAAATACCTCGTTTAAGTGGTGTAGCAGATATTATACCAATTACCATCTCAGAAAGACTAATTAGTGAAGACACATTAACAGAAGGACAAAAATTGTTAGTAAAAGGACAATTCAGATCTTATAATAGTTATGAAAGTGAAAAGAACAGATTAATATTAACTGTATTTGCCAAAGATGTTAGAGTTATATCTGAGGAAGAACAAAGTGAAGAAGAAAATGAAATGACAAAAAAAGATGTTATTACCAATGAAGTTGTTTTAATTGGTTATATTTGCAAAAAACCAATTTACAGACAAACACCATTTGGTAGAGAAATTGCAGATATATTACTTGCAGTTAATAGGGCATATAACAAATCAGACTATATTCCATGTATTGCATGGGGAAGAAATGCAAGATTTTGTCAAAATCTTGAAGTAGGTTCTCAAATAAAATTAGTAGGTAGGGTTCAATCAAGAACTTATGAAAAGAAACATGAAGATGGAAGTGTTGAAACAAGAGTAGCTTACGAAGTTTCAGTAGGAAGTTTGGAAGTTATTGAAGAAAATGATAATGAACATACTGTTGAAACAGAAAATCAAGAAGCTGTATAAAATATAAATAAAAATGAAATAAAAAGTTTGAAAGTATAGTCTTTTCAAACTTTTTTTGATATAATGCAAAAGAAATCATTTTATTTGAAGTAAAATTCAAAATGTATTGTATATTATTTTTTTGCAATATCTTGTGTGTCGCAACCACTAATGTTGAAAGATAAATTTTTATCTAGTCTTAAATAAATTTAATCCTATCTAAAAAATTACGTTTCAACGTGTGAAGGTTGCTCCAATCGCACTCACATTCGTTCGTTTGGTCGCTTACGCGATATTGCCAAAAATAATATACAATACATTTTGAACAAAAATACTTTCAAAGTGGAATGATTATAAAAAGATTTGTGGAGGAGAAACATGTTTAAACACAAAGAAGAAAAAGAGAAAAAAGAAAACAATGAGAAAAGTGAAAAGTTAAAAGAGATACTTCATTCTAAATGGTTTTTTGGAATAATAGCAATTATATTAATTACTATATTTTGTATAGCTATGACACCAGTTACATTACAAAATGATACATTTTATACAATAAAAATAGGAGAGCAAATAACCAAAACAGGGATTGATATGCAAGATCATTTTTCTTGGCATGAAGGTTTAGCTTATACTTACCCACATTGGTTATATGATTTAATAACATATTATATATATGCAGGGTTTGGTATGACAGGAATTTATGTAACAACTTGTATATTAACAGTTATATTAGGAATTTCTTTATATATTGTCAATACTAAAATTGCGAAAAATCAATTAATTTCATTTGTATTAACAGCAATTGTAATTTATATCATAAAAGGATATATTGCAGCAAGAGCACAATTGTTAACTTTTATTTTATTTGTATGGATTATCTATTGTATTGAAATGTTTTTGAAAAATAGAAAAATTCGATATGCAGTTGGATTAGTTATTATTTCAACATTAATTGCAAATTTACACGCAGCAGTTTGGCCATTTATATTTGTATTGTTTTTGCCATATATAGCAGAATATATACTTGCTATAACAGCAGAAATCAGTATATATAGAAAAATTCATATAAAATTATTAAACTTTAGAATACAAAGGTTAACAAAATCAGGGAAGAATGCTGATAAAAAACTAAAACTAGAAGAAGATTTGAAAAATACCATAGAAAAAAATAAAAAGATAAAAGTTAAAAGAGATGAAGAATTAAAAAATTCATATAAAATTAAGTTTCATAAGAATTCTAATGTCAAATGGCTAATATTGGTTATGATTATATGTACATTTACAGGATTATTAACACCATTAGGAGATACACCATATACGTATCTATATAAAACGATGCAAGGAAACACAACACAAAATATTAATGAACATTTACCAATGACAATTGTTGATGAAACAGAAGCGTTATCAGCAATTGCAGTAATTTTAGCAATCTTAACATTTACAAAAACAAAGATTAAACTTAGTGATTTATTTATGATAAGTGGTTTATGTCTTTTAATGTTAGCTTCAAGAAGACAAATTACCATGTTTTGCTTAGTTGGTGTATTAATTGTTAACAAAATGTTATACGAACTTATCCAATTGTACACGAAGAATGGATTAGAAAAACTCACAAAAATAATTACAGGTAAAGTGGGGTATATCATCATGATTGTTGTTATGTTAGGCTTAAGCTATCATTTTTATGAGCCAAAACAGGATGATGACTATATAGATGAGTCTACTTATCCAGTGCAAGCTTGTGATTATATATTAGGAAATATAGATTTAGGAAAAGCTAGATTTTATAATGAATATAATTATGGAAGTTATATGATATACAGAGGAATACCAGTATTCATTGATTCTAGAGCAGATTTATATGCACCAGAATTTAGTGGAAAAGAAGATGACATATTCATGGATTTTATCAATACATCTAACATTGGAGAATTTTATGAAGATACATTTGAAAAATATGATATTACACATGTTATCACCTATAAAAATTCAAAAATGAATATGATTATAAAAGAAACAAATGATCCAAATTATAAAGAGTTATATGAAGATGATTATTTTACTATATACGAAAGATTAGATGTATAAGCAAACATATTATGTGCAGAATTATACAATAAAAAGAGAGGGATTTATGAGAAAAGAAGAAAAGAAAAAATTAAAAAAACTATATCTTATACTAGCTATCATAATATTTCTTATCATATTTATAGATCAATTATCAAAAGTTCTTGTCGTACATTATGAAGAAATTACATTAGGATCTGGTAAAATCATATTAAGACAAGTAGATATTCCAAGTAGTACCTATGATGAAACTTCTAGAGGAGTAACAATTATAACGAATTTAGTTATTGTAGGGATTATTTTAGGAATTATAAAAAGTGATAATCAATTTGTAACAAAGAAAACAAGAATATTGTTAAGTTTTGCTTTTGCAGGAGGGGTTAGCAACATCATTGATAGACTATGTAGAGGAAATGTTGTAGAATTTATTCACATCGGAAATTTTCCAGCGTTTAATATAGCAGATGTTTGTATCTTAATTGGTTGGATATCCTTTGTTGCCATATTTGCTTCTTTTTCAGCAAAAGAATTGTTTAAAAAGAAATCAAAAACAGATGAAAAAAATGAAGATAATTCATCTAATGGGTGAGTATTGAAAACTTCCTATCATTTACTAGTTAGTAATTCATATAAATCAATAAAATGTTTTAAAGCTGAAACACATTATACAAAATTGGAAAGGATAAAAAAATAGATATGAAGTATTTTGAAGTAGAAAATGATAACAAAAGAATTGATGCCTATTTATCAGAAAAGCTTGAAGATACATCAAGAGTTGCAATACAAAGATTAATAAATAATGGAAAAGTATTGGTAAATGGTAAAACCATAAAAGCATCATATAAAGTACAAGCAGGAGATAAAATTCAAGTAGAAGAGGAAATTCCAGTAGAAGTATCTTTAAAAGCACAAGAAATCCCCTTAGATATTATTTATGAAGATGATGATATCATTGTTGTAAATAAACCAAAAGGAATGGTGGTACATCCTGCGAATGGAAATCCAGATGGAACATTGGTAAATGCCATTATGGCAATTTGTAAAGATTCTTTATCAGGAATTGGAGGAGAAATTAGACCAGGAATTGTGCATAGATTAGATAAAGATACATCAGGAATTATCATTGTTGCAAAAAATGATAAAGCACATATACACTTAAGTGAACAAATAAAAGATCATAAAGTCAAAAAGACATATATTGCTTTGGTAAGAGGGATTGTCAAAGAAAATGAAGCAACGATTAATATGCCAATTGGAAGAAGTGAAAAAGATAGAAAGAAAATGGCAGTTACTAAAAAAGGAAAAGAAGCGATTACCCATTTTAAAGTGTTACAAAGATATGATAAATATACACTATTACAAGTAAATATAGAAACAGGAAGAACGCATCAAATTAGAGTGCATCTATCACAAATTGGATATCCTATTGTAGGAGATGAGGTGTATTCAAATGGAAAGAATGAATGGAATGTAAAAGGACAATGTTTGCATGCAAAGAGCTTGGAGTTTACGCATCCAATAATGGGAGAAAAAATGTATTTGGAAGCTAAATTACCTGACTATTTTGAAAATATTTTAGAAGATTTGGAGAAAAGAAAGAGATTTTAATATGTATAAAGTAATCTATAGAAAGGAGAATAAAAATGCAAGAAGTGACAAAACATGAAACACATAGCATATCACAAACTCCGGATAACAATGAAGTTACAAGAGAAAAATATTTACAACCCATATTAGAAGTATTGGATAGAAAAAATATAAAAGGTGCAAGATTACTAAAACAAGGAAATCAGGTGATGCTTTTAATAGATAAAAGCAAACTAAATAGTATGAATATGAAAATATTAAATACAATGAATATGGTATATCCAAATCATGTAGTTTGTATTAATAATATAGGAAATCCATTTGATTATGAAGGATTATATGAAGACAATAACTCTAAAGAAAATAAGAAAGTAAGACCCTATAAGGTATTTAAAAAACGTTGGGGAGAAAATAGTGACTATCTTGAATACTTTAAAGATTATTCATATGCTGGTATAGTGTTAGATACGAATAAATTGTCACAATTCTTGCAATTAGGATATTTTTTAGAATTTGTAAATACATTTCAAACGCAAAATCCATTAGAACAAGAAGAAATACAAATAAGCAAGGGAGTAGAGGTATATTCTCCAGAAACTTTAAGAAGATATGATGAATACATAAAACAAGGATGCCCTGATAAGCAACCATTAACGATTTTAATAAAATATAATGAAGATATTCAAGACGATATGTCTGAGGGATTAAACTTAAAAAATGATCCATATTTTAACAGAATAGCTATAATAAATTTTAATGGAAAAGAAGGAGTTATATATGATTTTATGATGAAACTTTCACAAAGTAGAATGGAAGCAAATGTAAAAAATTATATTGTAAGTAAACAGAAACAGCATGAGAATACGCATAGTATCCAAGAAGATAATATATCTAAAACATCTAGAACACAAGAAACACTATTAGTATCTGAAACACCAGAATTGTGATAAAAACGAAAGGAGAAATATTTTGGAAAAAATCCGATTACAAAAATATTTAGCAGAAGCAGGAATTGCTTCAAGAAGAAAAGCAGAAGAACTCATCTTGCAAGGAAAAGTGCAAGTAGATGGAAAAGTAGTCACAGAATTAGGAACAAAAGTAGAGCCTGGAAAAGATGAAGTAAAGTATGAAAATAAGGTTGTACAAATCGAAAATAAGAAAATATATATTTTATTAAATAAACCAATTGGATATGTAACCACTGTAAAAGATCAATTTGACCGTGATTCTGTTTTGGACTTGATAAAAGTAAAAGAAAGATTAGTACCAGTAGGAAGATTAGATATGTATACATCAGGAGCTTTAATTCTTACAAATGATGGAGATTTTGTATATAAGGTGACACATCCAAAACATGAAATTAACAAAACTTATACAGTTACATTAAAAGGAATTGTGAGTAAAGAAAATGTAGAAGCTTTAAGAACCGGTGTGGATATTGGAGGATATATCACAAAACCTGCTAAAGTAAAGATATTAAAAACAGATGAAGAAAAACAAATCACAAGATTAGAAATTATTATCCATGAAGGAAAAAATAGGCAGGTAAGAAAAATGTGTGAGGCAATCGGACATAAAGTACTTGCACTACACAGAAGTGCGATTGCAGGCGTTGGAGTAAAAGATTTAGAACTCGGAAAATGGAGATATTTGTCGAAAGAAGAAGTGAGAAAAATATCTAAGTAAATTTTAATTTGAAATAAAAAGGGTAAAAGGCTATTTCATATGAGGGATTGAAATAGCTTTTAATTATTTATTCGAAAAAAGCAGAAAATGCTTGTATTTTTTGTGTTTTTGTGATTTAATATACATAATTAATTTATATATTTTATTCTAATTTTTATCATATATTTTAATATCAAAAAATTTCCAAAAGTAAGATTAAAATTTATTTTGTAAGGAGGCGATAGGTCATATATCAATTTACATATAAGAACTATATTCAGTGTATTCATAATATCAAACAAAAAGACTATATAGATTTACAAGAAGAAAGTGAAAAATATAACATTCTAATGGAAAATTATTGTGAAGTAAAATATAAGGGAATCATTGAATATCTATTTAAGGACAAAGAAAGAATTTGTTTTTTTCTTAATTGTTTCTCAGATTTTTATGGAAAAATAAAAGAAGAAAACTTAGTATATATTGATTTTTATAAAAGTAAGAAAGGTATAAAAATAATATATAAACAGTTAGATAAACAAATATTTTATGTGATTATGTATCAACAAGAAATTTCTTTAGATTTACCGTATGCTATTTTACAGGAATGCATAAAAATCATTCAACATTCTGGCAAACAAGTAGTTAAAAATACGATTATTATTCCCATTGTGATATATGTTAAAGAAAATGTATATCCTTATGGAAAAGTAATGAAGAAATGCTTTCAAATTACAACTTATGATAATCATATACTAGAATTAAAATATAATTTAATGAATTTATCAAAGTTTGCTAAATATCCTAATATGAAAAATACGATATTAGAGGATTTAGTCGTAATGCTGTAAAAGATACACCATCTCTATTTATTTTACATAAAATATATTAATGACAAAATAAATGACAAATGCATCAAAAGATTAGAAAGGAATGAGACCAGATGAAAACCATATTAGAGATAAAAAATATTTGTAAAACCTATCAAAGTAAAGAAGGAGAAATTTTAGCACTAGATAATATTCATTTTAGAGTAAAAGAAGGAGAGTTTGTATCTATCATAGGTCCTAGTGGTTGTGGAAAATCTACTCTGTTATCTATCATTAGTGGATTAGAGGAAAAGACAAAAGGAGAAATCTACATAGATAATAAAAAAGTAGAAGGAATCTCAGAAGATGTGGGATATATGCTACAAAAAGATTGCCTATTAGAATGGAGAAACATATGGAGTAATAGTATATTAGGACTAGAACTAAAAGGAAAACTAAATGAAGAAAGTAAAAGCTATGTAGAAAATTTATTAAAAAAATATAATCTTTATGATTTTAAAGATAAATATCCATCAGAATTATCTGGAGGAATGAGGCAAAGAGCAGCTCTAATTAGAACTTTAGCCACAAAACCAAAAATTTTGTTACTAGACGAAGCCTTTTCTGCATTAGATTATCAAACAAGAATCATGGTTACAAATGATATTTATTCTATATTAAGAAAAGAAAATATGACGGCTATTATTGTCACACATGACATTTCAGAAGCAATCAGTATGTCTGATAGAGTAATAGTATTAACAAAAAGACCAGGAAGCGTAAAAGACATTTATACAATTGATTTTGAAATAGAAAATAGAAATCCGATCAATGTAAGAGAAAGTCCAAAATTTAGTGGATATTTTAACACTTTATGGAAGGAGTTGGGGGTTGATGAATAATTCGATATCACAAGAAAGAAAACAATATATCAAACATAATCGAAAAAGAAAAATACTGGTATTTGTAACACAGATAGCTATATTAGTTGGCTTTTTAGCAATATGGGAAATATTAGCCAATATGAATATCATTGATAGTTTTATTATGAGTCAACCAAGTAGAATATGGGAGACACTAACCAACTTAGGCTCAAATGATTTATTAATGCATATTAAAGTAACTGTATATGAAACGGTTGTTGGATTTTTATTAGGAACGATTTTAGGAACGATAATTGCTATTATGTTATGGTGGTCTAAATTTCTTTCAGATGTGCTAGAGCCCTATTTAGTTGTATTAAATAGTTTACCAAAGGTAGCCTTGGGACCTGTGATTATCATATGGGTAGGAGCAGGAACACCAGCGATTATTGTGATGGCAGTTGCTATTTCATTGGTTGTTACGATATTAGAAAATCTAAATGGATTTATAAAAACAGATAAAGATTTAATTAAAATGGCAAAAACCTTTAAAGCTACGAAATTTCAAATATTAACCAAGATTGTTATACCAGCTAATATTTCTACTTTTATCAATTCTTTAAAAGTTAGTATTGGACTTTCTTTAGTAGGTGTCATTTCTGGAGAATTCTTAGTATCCAAAGCAGGTTTAGGATATTTGATTGTATATGGAGGGCAAGTGTTTAAGTTAGATTTGGTTATGGCAAGTGTGATTATACTTGGTGTTGTGGCAGGACTGATGTATTTAGCTGTGCTATTATTAGAAAAAATCATATTGAAATCTAAAAAATTTCAATAATGCAAGGAGAATTACTATGTAAATAGTAGTTCTTTTTTGTTATGTCTAAGCAATTAACATTTCACACATTCTAACAAGCAACATAAAATATAAAGAGAAAAATCAAGGAGGTGTGAAATGAGTAAAAAAGGAAAAATTGCGCTAGTGGTAATCATTGTACTCATAGTAATCGTTATTTCTGTTGTAGCTCTAAAATGTCAAACAGGAAACAATCAAAATACTTTACAAACCATCAATGTTAGTGAGGTAACACGTTCTGTTTTCTATGCACCACAGTATGTAGCAATCAATAATGGATATTTTGAAGAAAAAGGATTAGAGATTGAATTGTCTACTGGTCAAGGAGCAGATGCGGTTATGACAAGTGTATTAGCCAATCAAGTAGATATTGGATTTGCAGGTCCAGAAGCATCTATCTATGTATATAATGAAGGAAAAGAAGACTATACAGAAGTATTTGCACAATTAACGAAAAAAGATGGATCATTATTAGTTTCCAGAACAGATGAAGAAAATTTTAGTTGGGAAAATTTAAAAGGTAAAACAGTGATTCCAGGAAGAAAAGGTGGCGTACCATATATGACATTAGAATATGTCTTAAAAAAGAATGGAATTAATCCAGAAACAGATGTGGTATTAGATGACAGTATTAAATTTGATTTAATGGCAGGTGCGTTTGCAGCCGGAAATGCTGACTATGTAACCTTATTTGAACCAACAGCTTCTTTAACAGAACAAGAAGGAAAAGGATATGTTGTGGCATCAGTTGGAGAAGAGGCAGGAGAAATACCATATACAGCCTATTTTGCTAAAAAAAGTTATATTGAAGCAAATGAAGAAACGATTCAAAACTTTACAGACGCCATTTATAAAGGGCAAACTTGGGTAAAAGAACATACTGCAGAAGAGATTGCAACTGTTATACAAGACTTTTTTCCAGATACAAGTATTGAAATGTTAACAGAAGCAATACAAACATATAAAGATATAGATGCATGGAATGATACACCAGTATTAAAAGAAGAAAGTTTTAATAGACTTCAAGAAGTTATGACATTGGCTGGAGAATTAGAAAATCCAGCACCTTATGACAAGGTTGTAAATAATACGTATGCATTTAAGAGTATTGAAAATTAATTTTTACTATTATGTAAAAAAATGTATTGACAAATAAAACCTATAATGTTATATTTACCAATAAAGGAGAAGTGATAATATGAATATGGATTTTTCTAATATTGGTAAAAGAATACAGGCAACAAGAATAGAAAATAAAATTAGTCAAAAAGAAATGGCAGATTTCTTAGGAATATCTATGAATTATATAAGCAGATTAGAAAATGGAAAAACGAAAATAGATTTGAGAACATTTATGAAAATATGTGATTTTTTAAATATTTCTATTTATGATGTTCTAAATGAGAAAAGTGAACATATAATAAGATATATGGATAAAGAGTTGTATGAATTAATTATTAAATGTAATCTGGAAAAACAAAAATTGATATATCATATGGTAAAGCTATTGATAAAAAACCAAGTGGTATGAAAATTCTGGAAAAAAGTCAAAAATTTGACTTTTTTTTAGATTTATAGTATACTGTTCCGGTACTACTTTTTTTAAAATATAAAATATTTAAGGAGAAGGATTACAATGAAAAGTAAAATGAATATAAAAAGCATTTTTGTTATGGCAATTATATCATTAGCTAGCTTGCTTTTTATAAATATCAGCTTAGCAGCAAATACGGGAACAATCAATGTAGATGTTGCTAATTTAAGGGAGACAGCAGATGCTGAGAGTACAATCTTGGAACAAATTACTTTGAATCAAGAAGTTGAAATTGTAGGAGAAGAAGGTGACTGGTATCAAGTTACATATAATCGTATTACAGGATATGTAAGTAAAGAGCTAGTTACAGTAAATTCAAATCCAGAAACTACAGAAGATAATAATCAAGTAAGTGAAAATAGTACACAAGAAAACAATACAGTAGCAGAAAATACAACAGAGGAAGGTACTGAAACAGACAGTACAGAAGAAATAACATTAGGCGAATATAAAATTTCAGAAAATACAAGACTAAAATTAATACCATCAATTAATGCAACAGACGTGATAGAATTAAAAACAGATGAAACAGTTACTGTCACAGAAATCATGAATGGATGGGCATGTGTAGAAACACAAACAACAAAAGGTTGGTTAAGAAAAGATAAATTAAAGAAAGATGAGCCAGTGCAAGAAGTAGCAGAAGAACCAACAGCAGAGGAAACTTCAGAAGAAGCACCAGCTCAACAAACACCAATCAAAACACAATATGTAAATTCAACAACAGTTAATGTAAGACAAGAAGCAAATACTTCTAGTACAATTGTAACGACTGTAGCGTTAAATACAGAAGTTCAAGTTTATAGTGAAGAAAATGGCTGGAGTAAAGTAAAGGTAAATAATGTAGAAGGATATATTTCAACATCATTATTATCAGACAGTAAACAAGAAACATCAAGAGGCCAAAGTACTTCTAGAAGAACAAGTAGTACAAAAACAACCACAAATAAATCTAGTCAAACAAATACAGCACAGACAACAAATGTACCAGCATCTGGTAATGGTTCATCAATTGTAGCAACAGCAAAAAAATATTTAGGTTCTAAATATACTTATGGAGGAAGTTCACCAAGTACAGGATTTGACTGTTCAGGATTTACTTCATATATATTTAAACAATATGGAATATCTTTAAATAGAACAGCTGCAGGACAATATAGTAATGGTGTTGCTGTTAGTAGAGCAAATTTACAACCAGGTGATTTAGTTATGTTTGGTAAATCTGGAATTAATCATGTGGCAATATACATTGGTGGGGGACAGATTATCCACGCATCAACTCCAGCAACAGGAGTTAGAATTGATTCTTTAAGCACAGGATATTATAATAATAATTATGTGGGTGCAAGAAGAATACTATAATGAAAAGGAATGATAGCAAATTTGAAAAGACCAATTGTCGTTATAGTTATAGGATATATGATTGGAATTATATGGGGGCTATACTTAAATTTTAGTATAGTCCTTTTATATATTCTAATAGCTATATTGTTTTATAGAAAAAAACCAAGAAATTCCATTATCTCATTTTTGATGATTCTTTTAAAAAAAGGTTTTAAAAGTAAAAAGAATACATCATTTCAATTATTTTCAATTCATCGATATGTTCGATATATCAAATTAATTCTCACAAAACAAGTTATTTTTTTAATCATTATTAGTTCGATAATTTCTAATACCATTCTTTTATTCCAAGAAAATCAATATGAAAATCTATATCCTGAAGAAAATATTTCAGTAGAAGGAATTATTATTAGTAATCAAGAAGAAAGAGAATATAAAAATCGATATAAACTCAAAGTATTGACAGTGAATTCATCTGAAAAATATCATTCTACGCAAATCTATATAGAAGTAAAAAAAGATGTTGAATTTGAATATGGTGACAAAGTAATACTCCAGGGAGAATTTCGAAAAGGAAGTGAACAAAGAAATACAGGTGGATTTGATTATCAACTATATTTAAAATCCATTCATATATATGGTACTTTAAAGGTTGAAAATTATCAAAAAATATCTTCAGATAATATAAATTGGGTTCAAAAAAGTATCAACACAATCAAGTTAGTCATTGCAGAGAATATTGAAAAAACATTAGAAAAAGAGGAAGCACAAATTGTAAAAGGACTCATCTTAGGAGATACTACAGCTTTAGAAGAAGAGTTAAAAGAAAAGTTTCAAATAGCGAATATTTCTCATGTTTTAGCAGTATCTGGTATGCATATTATTTATATTGTTATTGGAATAGAAGTTGTTTTTAAGAAATGGTTAGGAAAAAGAAAGGTAAAATATGTGGTTATCTTTGGTGTAATATTTTATATGAGTATAACAGGATTTACAAGTTCGATTGTAAGAGCAGGTATTATGGGAATGATGAATATATTCGCTTTTTTAGTATATAGAAAAAATGATATATGGACATCAATTGCTATTTCCTTAGGAATCATCTTAATACAAAATCCATATGCCATTACAGGCGTTGGATTACAATTATCTTATTTAGGTACGATTGGAATTATCTTATTCCATAAAAATATCAAGCAGTATTTAGATAATATAAAATGCATAAAAAATAATATACAAATCAAAAAAAGTAAACGAATTTCTAAAATTGTAGAAAATTTAAAAGACATGATATCTGTTACACTCTCTGCACAACTTATGATTCTTCCGATTATGCTTTATCATTTTAATATGATAGGAATTTATTTTGTGATAACCAATATCTTGGTCAGTATGATGATTGGCCCCATTATGTTTTTATCTATTATTTTTGTCTTTTGTTCATTTATTCATTTACACATTTCACAATTTATAGCTATTTTTTTATCATTCGGCATTAAAGGTTTAATACAAATTTCAAATTTATCTAATCTACCTTTCTCAAAAATATATGTACTCACACCAAGCATTTTATTTATCTTTATCTATTACATTGTCATATTGGTAGGAAATCGAATATACATGATTTATACAAGTAAATACATAAATAGTACAGAAGGAAGAGTAAAAAATCTAATTGCCCTGATGAAATACAGATTATATGAGAAAAAGAAAAAAACAAAGAAAATATATCAGAAAATTTTACAAGAAAGAAATATAAAAGCATTTATTAAGCAAACATATAAAGGAATTTTCTTAATCATTTTTTTGATAGGAATTTATCAATTTCCTAAAAACTTAGAAATTCATTTCTTAGATGTAGGACAAGGAGATTCTTGTTTTATTATTACACCAAATCATAAGACCATTTTAATTGATGGAGGAGGAAGTACTTCAAGTACATTTGATGTGGGAAAAGATACGTTAATTCCGTATTTACTAGACAAAGGATATACACAATTAGATTATGTATTTATTTCGCATTTTGATCAAGATCATGTAGGTGGAATATTATCACTATTAGAAGAATTGAAAGTAGGACAAATATTTATTAGTAAACAGGGCAAAACAAGTGATAATTATGAAACATTTTTAGAAATTGTGGCACAAAAGAATTTAAAAGTACGAGAAGTAAAGATGGGTGACAAAATTACAATAGGAGATGTTACTTTCCATATATTATGGCCAACTGAAAATCAAATAGAAGAAAATATGTTAAACAATAATGCCATGGTTATGAAATTACAATATAAAAGTTTTAGTATGTTATTTACTGGGGATATAGAAGAAGTGGCAGAAAAGAAAATTTTAAGCGTATATAGTGACAACTTAGATAGTTTAAAAGCAACTGTATTAAAAGTGGCTCACCATGGTTCTAAAAGTTCATCAACAGAAAAATTTTTAAAAGCAGTAAATAGTAAGGTAGCCATTATTGGGGTAGGAGAAAATAATATGTTTGGACACCCAAGCAATGTTGTTCTTGAAAGGTTACAATCATTTCGGTATGCAGATTTTTAGGACAGATGAAAATGGAGAAATTAGCATAAGTGTTAATCATAATGGTAGGATTCGTGTGAAAAAGTTTATAAAATATGAATTGTAATCAACAATTAACTGGAAGTAATAATAAGCGACTAAAAATAGTTGCAAAATATAAAAGAAGGGAGTATAATAAAATAAGTAAATTAGAAAAAGAAATAGAAAGACTAAAATCAAAACCAAAAGATTATACATATGAAGAAGCAAAAACATTATTAAATAAATTAGGATTTTATGAAAATAATAAAGGAAGAACTTCTGGTTCGAGAGTAGAATTTTGTAATGAGAAAATTCAAAAAATTGAAATACATAAACCACACCCAAGTAACATATTAAAACCATATCAGATAAAAATAATATTAGATAATTTAAAAGAATGGGAGGTAATATAAATGAAAAATATTATGAAATATCGAGGATACTGGGCAGAAATCAAATATAGTGATGAAGATGAGTGTTTTTGTGGAGAAATAGAAGGATTAAAAAATGATAGTATTTCATTTGAGGGAGAAACAGTTAAAGAATTAAAGAAAGATTTTAGAGATGCCATAGACCATTATTTAAGTGTATGTGAAGCAAACCATTGGAAACCTGAGAAACAAGCAAAAGGATCTTTGAATGTAAGATTAGGTGTAGAACTTCATAATAAAGCAAAAATGAAATCAATTGAAAAAAATATTTCTATTAATGAATTAATAAAACAAGCCGTTATTGCTTATTTAAAAGCAAATTAAATATTGGCTGAGTGACATACTAAGTTGCCAAAGGGGACGGGGCATTTTGACAACCTTTGTATGTCTTTATTGTTAAAAAATACAAGAAAATGTATAAAGAAGAAAAAAAGGTAAATAATACTATAAAAGGTGAGAAAAGGTAAAATTGAAAATGATAAGAACTTTAAGAATCAATTTTATCTTTAGAAAGGAATGTATGAACATGAAAAAAAGTATAATTATTTCAGCCATTATTGTATTATTTATCTTAGGAACAATCATTGGAACTATTTTAATAAGTAATTTTTCTGGAGAGAAAAAAACAGAAACAGAAATAGCAGAACAAAATCAAGAAGAAATATATGATGAATGTACAGATGAATATGAAGAAATGGTACAAAGTAATACATTAGTAGAGGAAACAACCTCAGAAGGAGAAAAAATATCTCCAAATTGTTCTATCATATTTAGAAGATATTATAATGATTGTGGACATACGATTGAACAATATTCTAGTATTCCAACAGAATTAGTCAATAAAACAGAAGAGGATTTACAAGAACAATATCAAGGGTGGACAATTGAAGAATTTTCACGAAATCAGATTATTTTATATAGAGAATTTGATAGTGAATGTGGAGAACATTATGTGTTAAGAGAAAAAGATGGAAAAGTGGTTGTATATTTAAAAACAGGAGATACAGAAGAATTAGTAGAGGAAACAGATATAGCAACTGAATTCTTGACAGAAACAGATAGAATTGAATTGCAAAATGGTATTGAAGCAAATGGAAGAGTAGAATTAAATCAATTAATTGAGGATTATGAGTGAACCAAAAAAAAGATGATACGCCTTAACGGGCGTTTTCATCTTTTTTTCCTCCTTTTCTTTCTTTTTTATCAATGGTAACTTCTTTA
>CAMLYR010000017.1 GCA_946491915.1 uncultured Clostridium sp. | reverse complement strand
GGTGTCAAAACACCAAGCTGGCGAATTTTGGGCATTAAAAAATGCTCTCAAAATTCGGAGGAAAATGTAGTTTAATTTAATATAAAAATCTTATGGATAAAATAATTTTTTTGTTTTGACCATAAGATTTTTTATTTTCAATTGCTGTTAATAGTAGAAAAGGTTATATGAATAATTTTTTAAAAAATTAATACACATTAGTAAGAGGTGGGGCAATTGAAAAAAAATGACCTAAAGGTTTATTGCAAATTTGATAATAATAAAGAATCAATTGATAAAGTTATCTGTAAAATATTTAAAGACTATTCTCAAAATAAAAATATTGAATTAAAGAGCAGACAAAATGAAAATAATACGTTAGAATAACTTTAATGTAAATATTTTTATGGGAAGGAGTGGTATGTTTAAATTAATAACTAAAAATTATAAAGTGCGGAATATATATTAGATTGTCTCGTGAAGATGGTGATAAACAAGAAAGTGAAAGTATTGGAAATCAAAGAAAAATAATTGAAAGATATATAGAAGAAAATAATTTAACACTAATTGATGAATATGTTGACGATGGAGTATCAGGCACTACATTTGACAGACCACAGTTTAATAGATTAATTACAGATATTGAAAATCAAAAAATAAATATGGTTATAACTAAAGATTTATCTAGACTTGGTAGAGATTACATAAAAACAGGTTATTACATAGAAAATTATTTTCCTGAAAATCAAGTTAGGTATGTTTCTATATTAGATGGTATAGATACATATAGTGAGACAGTAAATAATGATATAACACCATTTAAAGCGATTTTAAATGATATGTATGCAAAAGATATATCTAAAAAGATAAGAAGCGTTTTTAAAGAAAAACAAAAACAAGGAGAATATTTGTGCAGTACGCCAGCATATCGGATATAAGAAAGATTCAACTAACAA
Source organism: uncultured Clostridium sp. (assembly GCA_946491915.1). The sequence goes on along the minus strand of CAMLYR010000017.1, from coordinate 20,455 downwards.
AAACAAATTGGTAATTGATAATAATGTTGCAGATATTGTTAGAAAAATATTTAATATGTATGTAAATGGAATAGGAAGTAAATTAATTGTTGAATATCTAAATAAAAATCAGTATTTAAGCCCATCTGGATATAGAAAAACAGGAATCGTTCAAAATAAAAATAAAATGAATTATTTTTGGAATGCAACTACTGTATGTGATATGCTAAGAAATGAAGTTTATATTGGCAATACAGTTCAAAATAAAGTATCTGTTGTTTCATATAAAGTAAAAAAACTTCGTAAAGTAGAAAAGGAAAAATATATAAGAGTAGAAAATACACATGAAGCAATTATCGATAAAGATGTATTTGAGAAAGCACAAATAATACATAAAGAACGAGCCAAAAAAGTTGTAAAACAGTATGACTATTTATTACGAGGATTAATTTATTGCAAACATTGTCGGTTGGCAAATGCAAATTGTATTAAAAGTAAATCATAAGAGTAATAGACCAAAGATTCCATATATTGTGGATACAGGCTATCAAAAAAGAGGTTGCTATGTAAGAAATTTAAATTATCCAAAGTTTGAAAAAAGAATACTAGAAATTGTAAGAAAAGTTTGTAGAATGTATGCTAATCGTAAAATGTTAGAAGAAACTTATAAAAAGGTAAAAAATACATCAATCGATTTGATAGTGTCCGTGAAAAAGCAAATCGAAGTAATTGATGTTAAAATAGCTGATATAAATAGAAAAATAGATAGTTTATATGATGATAAATTAAATGGAACATTACTAGATATTGACTTCACAAGAATATCAGTAAAGTTCGTTAATGAAAGAGATAAATTAACAAATGAAAAGAGTAAACTAATAGATCGATTTCAATCGCTACGAGGTCAGCAACATATAAAAAATGAAAATGATGAAGAACAAATGAATAAAATTATCAATAAGTTTTTAGAAATGAAAGAAGTGGATAAATCTTATTTATTTAGATTAATTGATAAAATTGAGATAGACAAAGATAAAAATGTTTTTATTTCATTCAATTTTGCACCACTAAATACGATAAATGAAAATATAGATGAATTTATTGAAATAGAGAAAATTTTGAATGCTGAAAAGGCAATATAACGTTGCTAGCGAAGACAATAGAAATGTAGTATAAACTACATTGTTTTTTGAAAATAAAATGGTGGAAGTTAATAAGACTTTCACCATTAATATTGGCTTTCCAACCAGAAGGAAAAGGAATATCAGAAAAACGATTACTAATGGCAACAGCATTCTGATAAGCAGTAGAATTTTGATTTATGTAGCCATTGACTAAATCAACACCATCAGGATTTACCATAGGCATGATGTAAATAGAAGTACTGTTAAAAAGTTGTCTAATAGGATATCCATAAAGAGAAGCGTTAGAAATATAGGCATCACAATAATTTTCAATAAATTTCATTAATAAAACAGAAGTAATCGATTCATTAGCATGAATCGATCCGGAATAAAAGACTTTATTTGGTCCTTTTCCTAATTTCACTACATAGATAGGTTTACCTAATACACTATTCCCAACTACTTGAATATTTAAAAATGGATATGCATGATTTAACAAAATTAGATTTTGCCTTAACAGATAAGAATTGTATAAAACATTTGTAGGAATTATATTCATTTTCATCACCTAGAAATATCATATGAAAAATTCTAAAATTTGTTAAAATATTATATATAGAGAAAAATAAGTTTTTAAAATAAACATCAAAAAACTATTGACATTATTCTGAAAATAGAATAATATAAAAATGTAACACATATTATTCTAAATTCGGAATAATATAAAAAGGAGAAAAGAAATGGGATATTTAACAGCAAAACAATTCTCTGAAATATGGGGAATCACAGAAAGAAGAATTATTAAATTATGCAAGGAAAATAGAATTCATGGAGCTATCAAAAATGGAATGGTATGGGAGATTCCAGAAGATACATTAAAACCTTCAGATAGAAGAAGTAACATTTATAAATATATTCATATACCTAAAAAAATAATGATAATTAATAGCAATAAAAATTGGAACGCATATTTAAAAGAATGTTTAGAAAAAGAGGGATATATTGTAGAGTATGGAGAAATTGAAGAAATACAAGATAATCTAGAAAATGTATCCCAATATTATGAAGGACTTATTTATTTTGCAAAATATCACATGAATAAGGAAGAAGAAAATTTTATTGTCCATTTTGCAAAAAAATTACATGCAGAGTCAAGCATGGTAATTGTTGATGACAAGATTCCAAAAAGAAATCCAATCGAAAAGAATTTAGCAGAAAATTTAAAAAAAGAAATTGGATTAAGAATTAATACACTTCTTTTGGACATACCAAAAGATAAACAATGTATTGTAAATGAGTATGAAATCATAGAAGATATTGTTGAGCTATTACTTAGACTAAAAAATACAACCGGTATGGCTATTGAAACAGATGGTGGAAAAATTGAATTTGGAGAAAATGGAAGAACAGAGAATTTAGAAATCGGAAAATTTTATAAAGCATTAAATCATTGCTTTAGAAGGTTAAACAAAGAATCTTATTTATGGTGTGCATCAACCATGTTAGAAGATGAATGGACAGAAGAACCACAAGAAATGAAGTTTAGACAAATTAACTTAGAAGTAGCTAATAGAGGAGTCAATGTAGAAAGAATTTTTATCTTTAGTAAGAATAAGATTAAAGAATTTAAGCAAAATAAAACATTAAAAATTTATATGCAAAGTAATATCAAAACATTATTTGTGGATTATGATGAGATAAAAGAAAAGGAACCAAAATTATTAGAAATTGTTGGTGCAGGTTGGGATGGTATTGATAAAGAAATCTTAATTGCAGATTTACCAGAAGGTATGAAAGAAAGAGGATATATCTCTAAAAATTCCAAAGAAGTCATGGAAGCATATAACTGTTTTCAAAAATTAAAAACATATTCTAAAAATTTAAAGGAGGTTTTAAAATGAATTTAGTGTATAAAAAGATTGAAGAAAAAGATAAAGATCAATTATTTACATTGATAGAAACAGTATTAGGAGGATTAGAAGACAAAGAATATTTTATTCCTTATGAACAATGGGAATATGACAGTATGTTTGATGAAAAAAATTATGCCCCATTGTATGGTGCTTATGATGGAGATAAGCTTGCTGGAATGGCACAATTATATGTTTCACAAGAGATGCTTGCAGACTTTAAAAAAGAATTTGGACTTGAAGAATATCAAGTATGTGAATTAGGAGGAAATTTAGTTTTACCCGAATATAGAGGAAATGGTATTACCACAAAACTTCAAACAATAGAATTAAATTTAGCAAAAGAATTAGGATTTGATTATATTATTTCAATGGCACATCCTAATAATATGGGAAGTTGTAAAACACTTGAAAGAGTGGGATTAAAATTTGTAAAAGAAACGAGATTATCTAATGGATTTTTAAGAAAGTTATACATGTTAAAATTAAAATAATAGAAATATAATAAAGGTTTAAAGGAGATAAGATATGAAAGTTGTAAAAAAAGAAGAAGCACAAAAAGTGATAAATAGTGATACAAGCTATTTGCTAGAATATTCTAAAAAATTGAATGATAAAGATATGGATTTTTGTATTAATACAATACAAGGAAGATATCCTGAAAAAGGATATTGCTCAAACTTAAAATGTAAAGAAATGGCTTATATCCTAGAAGGAAAAGGAACAATACATAAAAGGGATGAACAAATAGATTTTAAACAAGGAGATGTCATTTTAATTGACAAAGAAGAAGTCTATTTCTGGGAAGGAAATTGTCAAATCATCATGGTTTGTAGTCCTGCTTGGTATAAAGAACAATGTCAATTATTAGATTAAAATTAGTAATAGAAAGTTATAGATTATGTTTTTATCTATAACTTTTTTTGTAAAATGTATATAAAATTCTTATAAAATATTGAAAGAAAGATAAAATAATGATAAAATAATGATAATATTTTTTGAAAGGGTGAATTGATATGATTAATATAAGACCAGTATCAGATTTAAGAAATAAATATCCTGAAATTGAGGAATTAGTTTTAAAAGAAGATGAAGCAGTATATTTAACAAAAAATGGATATGGTTCAATGGTCGTGATGAGTTTAGAAAAATATTCTAAATTAATTAGTGATAGAGAATATGATGATTATATTGAAAATGCATTAGATGAAGCTGATAAAGAAGCTGAAGATCCAAATACAAAATACTATACACATGAGGAAATGAAAAAAATGGCTAGGAGGATATTAGATGGCGAGTAAAAAATATACAATAAAATATACAGCTACTTTTATTAGTCAATTCAATAATATTTTAAAATATTTTATGAGTAAATTAAATAATAAAATTGCAGCAGAAAATTTTTATATGGAAGTAATTTTAGAGATTGAAAAGAGAAGTCAAAGTCCCGAGAGTTATGAAAAATATATATCACAAAGAAAAAGAAAATATGCTTACTATAGAATTTATGTGAAAAATTATACAGTTTTTTATACAGTAAAAGATGATGTTATGGAAATAAGAAGAATTTTATATTCAAGAAGAAATTTTGATGATTTTATTTGAAAGAAGTTTGAAAGCAAAGCGTTTACAAAAATTACTTATTGATAAAATTAGCTAAATATTGTATAATAGATAAGTACATGGGGGTGTATTTGGTTTCGACATAATACTAGAAGGATAGATAGCAAGTAGTGGATTCTCGTTGGCCACTTAAAAAAACGGGAAACTAAATATAAACGCAGAAAATAATAATGAGTATGCTTTAGCTGCCTAGTTGCAGCTACGCTTTCCTAAATGTTCCTACGCATTTAGATAAAGTGTCATATTAGTAGGAAACAAATCTGCCTTTGCTTTGGAGGTAGGGGGTATTTTAAAAGCTATATCTAATTTAAACCTGTTTATTGGTGTGAGTTAGATGAATATAAAAAATAAACTAAACTTGTAGAAGTCTATTTGGAAGGTATTATGGACAGGAGTTCGACTCTCCTCACCTCCACCAAAATAAAAAGATTATAAGTAAAAACAATTACTTATAATCTTTTTTTAATTAGAATATATAAAAAACATAAAAAAACAATAATTATTTCCCCAATATTAAGAAAAATTTTATATAAAAAATAAAAAAAAATGGAATTTTCAAAAAAAGTGTGATATAATTTTGGGCGGCTAAAAAGAAATAAAGGGGATAAGATAGAAATGAAAAATAAAAAAACCGTATTAAAAAATATAATGAATTTGATTGTATTATTATTAAGTATGGAATTAATAAATATTATTATAACAGAAATACCAGAGTTTAGAAATATAGATTTAAGGTTAGTATTTGTGTTTATAATAGCAAATTTTATGGGAATGGGATATGGAATCATTGCTGCAATTGTATCAAGTGCATTGTATATTTTACAAGGTAATTATAATTTGTCTGATATAAGTATTATATTTTTAAATACAAATAATTGGTTACAAATAGTTATATATTTGGCTTTTGCTATTGTAATAGGATTAAAACATGATAGAGACAATTTAAAAGTAGATTCTTTAAAAAATTCTATTAATGATTTACAGGAAAAAGCAGAAACAAGAGAACAAAAAATAGAGGAATATGAAAAACAATTAAATGAATTTAATCAAGTTTTATTAACACATGAAAAAACATATATACAAGTTTCAGAATTTATCGAAAAATTGGAATTAGCAAAACAGGATAATAGCAAAATAAATGAGATATTAAAGAAAGTTTTAAATAACAATACTTGTGAATTGACCACTTTACCCAAAATAGATAAATATCTGGATGCAGAAAAATTGGATGTGCTTAATAGAGAGCATATCTGGGTAAATAAAGTATTAGATGATGAACAACCAATGTTTATAGCATCTGTTTCAAATGGGGAAAAAGAGGATGTTATAGTGATTTGGAATTGTAATTTTGAACAAATGAATAATGATTATCGAAATCAAATAATAGGAATTGCGAAGATTGTAGAATATGTATTTTCACATTAGAAAGGAATTACCATCATGTTATCTAGGATCATTATAATTTATTTAATTGTTGTATTAGTATATTTTAAACTTCATGGGGTAAAAAACAATAAAATTGAAAAATTCATTTTTTCCATTTTTATCCCTTTATTTGGACTTGTTGTTACTGTTCTTTCAGAAATGCCAAAAAAGGAAAATGATAAAGGAATAAAAGTAAATACAAATACACAGAAAAATAAGATAGAAAGAAGTAAAGAATTTCTTACTTATATACAAGGTTCTATATTAGATAATTTATCAATAGAAGATTATGAGAAAACAAGAGAAATCATATTATCAATGCAGACATTACCATTAAAAAAGCAATGTAAAATATGTCAAATCGCTATATGGTCTAAAAATATAGAAATTTCTCATATATCTGCGGTTTGTTTGATGAGGATAAAAACATATTTTGAAAAGTTTTTTGTACATATGGAATCTTATACAGATTTGAACAAAGTTGAAAATATAGAAAAATATATTAATGGGTTAAATAATTATTTGCAATGCAAAATCATATATGGTTCACTAAAAGAGAATTACAATCATAAATTGATTTCATTGTTACAACAATTGATAGAAAAGAAGAATGATTGTGAAGAAAAATATTATCATATGTTAATAGATAGGTGTTTACAAATGAAACAGTATGATGAAGCAACAACTTATTCTAATATATTATTAAAAAAATATGGTTATAATGAAGAAATTTGCAAACTAATTTTGAAAATATGTTATGAAACAAAAAATAAACAATTATTTAAAGAAACAATAGATAATTTGAAAAATATATCGAACCTTACAAAAGAGTCAAAAAAAATTGTAGAATTTTGGGGAGGAGAAAAGATATAAAATGAAAAAGGTAAAATTAGGGGTATTACCTTATATAATAGTATTGTGTTGTTTGACTTTTGTGATAGTAAAAATTAGAGATATTCGATTGGTAGAGACATCTGTACAAGCATCTTCTGTAGATAGTTTAACATTAATACCAAGTGAAGAATGGAATACATTAGAACAAAATACAGAAAAAATAAAAAATGAAACATCTTTGTTAATATATGATGAAACAAATGATACCAGTGTTAGTACATATCAAAATATAGAATATGTCTTAACAACTATGGGAGTAGAGGTTGTACCTATAAAAGTTGCAGAACAGAACAAATATACGGATATTTCTAAATATGATACAATGATTGTTTGTATAGATAGTTTGGGACAACTAGAGTATTCAAGTAGTGAACTTGAAAATTGGGTAAGAAGTGGAAATGGTATATTTTTTACTTTACCATTACAAAATGATGAATATTTACCAAATTATACAGATCTATTAGGTATAAAAGACGGAAGTGAGATTTCATCTACAGAGTATAGCAATATGACATTTACAGATGACTTTTTAATAATGGCTAAAGATCAAGTGTTTTATGAAGAAACAATTAATGGTTCAGGGTTAAAAGTAGAATTGACAGATGAAGTTTCAATTCATGCAACAGAGGCAGAAGAAGAAGGAAATCCTATTTTATGGAATTTAGAATATGGTAAAGGATTTGTTTCTGTATGTAATGCCTATTTGTTGCAAGATAAAGTATCAAGAGGAATTATTGCAGCAGGTTATTCAGAATTACATAATTGTTATGCATATCCCGTCATCAATTCTTCTATGTATTGTATAGATGATTTACCATCACCAATTCCAACAGGATATAATGAAATAATAGAAAAACAATATCATTGTAATATGGAAGATTTTTATTTTAATATTTGGTGGCCAAGAATGAAAAGTTTTGTAGAGAAATATGGAATAAAATATTCAGGATATTTAATACAAACATATGAAGATAATATAGAACCACCATATAATAATAGAGTATATATGGAAACTTCAAAATATTATGCAAATGCATTATTAAGTTCTGGAGGAGAACTAGGAATTCACGGATACAATCATCAATCACTAGCTCTAGAAGGATTTGATTATCGAGATGATGAGGTAAATTATAAACCATGGAAAAGTCTGGATAATATTTTTGAAGCAACAAGATCAGTAATCAATTATGCAAAAGAGTTAGCACCAAGTGCAAATGTAACATCATATGTAGCGCCTAGTAATATTATTAGCAATTACGTTCAGAAAGAAATGGAAAAAAATATACCAGATTTAAAAGTATATGCAGGTGTATATAATGGAAATGAATCTACAATGGTTCAAGAATTTGAAGCAATAGAAAATGGAATTGTATATGTACCTAGAACAGATTCTGGAATGGATATATCTATGGACATACAAAGTGATTTCCTTTTATATAACGAGTTAAGTTATCACTATGTGCATTCAAACTTTTTCCACCCAGATGATGTGTTAGATGTAGATAGAGGAGCTGCAGAAGGATTTGAAACATTATGTCAGAAATTTGAAGAATTAGTGAAGATATTAAATGCTTCAGGAATAAGAAATACAACTGTTACAGAGGGAGGCGCAGCAGTTCAAAGATATGATTTAACATCATGTGAGCAAAAATTTGATGATGGTACATTAGAACTTGAGGTTAATGGAATAAAAGATGAAGCATATTATTTTGTCAGATTAAACAATGGAGAAAAAATAAAAAAAATAGAGGGAGCAGAATATCAAAAAATAAACGATAACTACTATTTGTTAAAAATTAAACAAAAAGATGTGGTTATAGAAATGGAATAAAATTATGAAAATTTGTTTTATATTAGAAGGATGTTATCCATATGTGTATGGAGGCGTATCAACATGGGTTAATCAGTACATTTTATCTAAACCAGAACATGAATTTATATTATTAACAATTGGGGCAAATAAAAAGGATAAAGGTAAATTTGTATATGACATACCTAAAAATGTGATCAAAATACAGGAAATATTTTTAGATGATGATTTAAAAAATGATATAAAATTAAAAAAGTGGCAATGTTCAGATATATTTATAAAAGAAATTAAAAAATTGGTTTTAGGGAAAAAAGTTGAATGGAAAAATATATTTAATGAAGTAAAAAATTCCAATTGGAATGTAAATGCTTTCTTTGAAGGGAAACAATATTTACAATTAATAAAAGAAATTGCCAAAAAAGAATTAAAAGGAAATGGATTTCTTGAAGTATTTTTTGGGATTAAATCAATGTTAAAACCTTTGTTACAATTATTATCAATTGAAATACCAGATGTAGATATATTCCATTCAGCTTCCACTGGATATGCAGGAATTTTAGGAGCATTAGCACAATATAAAACGAATAAGCCTTTTATATTGACAGAACATGGAATATATCCCAGAGAAAGAGAAGAAGAGTTGCTAGCATGTAATTGGTTAGATGAAACGATGAAAAAAATATGGATACAGTTTTTTTACAATATTTCGAGCATTGCATATAAAAGAGCTACATTTGTAACATCTCTATTTCAAGCAGCTAAGGCAACACAAATAGCCTTAGGCTGTGATAAAAATAAATGTGTGGTTATTCCCAATGGTATACATTATGAACAATATGAAAATCTACCATATAAAAAAGAAAATGGAAATGTTGATATAGGAGCTTTTATTCGATTTTCAAGAATAAAAGATGTAAAAACATTATTATACTCATTTTATGAAACATATTCTAAATGTAATCATGCAAGATTACATATTTTTGGAGCAACAAATGATAAAGAATATAAAAAAGAATGTTTAGAAATTATCAATTCTTTAGGAATAAGAGATTATGTAACAATTTATGGACAGGTAAATCCAATTGAATATATGGTTAAAATGGATTTTACAATATTAACAAGTATTTCAGAAGGTCAACCACTTACTATGTTAGAATCATTTGCAGCTAGAAGACCAGTTGTATGTACAAATGTGGGATGTTGTAAAGAGTTAATTAAAGGAAATCATGATGGAATAGGAAGGGCAGGAATCTGTTGTACGCCTATGGATATATCAGGAATAGCAAAAGCTATGATTACATTGTCAGAAGATCAAAATAAATGTAGAGAATATGGAGAAAATGGACTTGCAAGAGTAAAACAATGTTATACATATGAAAAAATGATAGAAAGCTATTTTGATTTATATGAAAAGGGGTTAAAAAATTGGCAGGAATAGGTTTTGAACTAAATAAATTAATCAATAAGAAAAGTTTTTTTAGTAAAATAAGTGGATATTTTTATACAGCAAGTTCATGTTTAGGGTCAATGATTTTAGGGTTTGTATTGTTATTTTTAATACAAATGGTTGCGAAAACATTAGGACAAGATAATCAAGTCTCTCAAACATTTACAGGATATATAACGAACACTGTATTTTTATCTATGATAATCTTTAGTATTTTTTCTTTAGTATTATCAAGATATATATCTGATTTAATTTATACCAAAAGGGAAGAAAATATATTGCCATCATTTTGGGGAGTGAATGCTATTATCATTCCACTTTCCATACTTATTTTTGTTCCCATATTAATTATATCCAAAGTAGAAATAATAGATATGATTCTTTTAGTTATATTATTAATAGAACTTGTTAGCACATGGACAGTTACATTATATGTTACAATATTAAGACATTATAAGAAAATAACAGTTGCCTTTTTGGTATCTATTATATTTTCTATTTTAATTATTTTATTTTTATATAATATAAAAACAATTAATATGGAAATCATGTTATCAATCATTATCATTAGTTATGGATTGGTATTAAGTTTTTTAGTAAATCTTTTGCAAAAAGAGTTTGCGGCCAAAGATAAAAATACTTATGAATTTTTGAAATGGTTTTCAAAATATCCAGAATTGGCATTGACAGGTTTATTTACTACACTTGGAACTTTAATACATTTTTATATTATGTGGTTTAGTAGTTATGGATATGAAATACAAGGGTTGATCCATAGTGCTCCAAGCTATGATTTTCCATCTATATTGGCATATTTTTCGACTTTAGTTACAAGCATAACATTTATAGCAATATTAGAACCAAACTTTTATAAAAAATATGCAAAATATTTTAAATTAATCAATTCATCTGGAAATTATCAGGAGTTAGATTTAGCGAAAAATGAAATGATCTCAACTTTAAAAGTGGAATTAAGAAATTTAGTAATAAGACAAATTGTGATAACTTTATTATTTGTCATTGTTTTGAGCAAAGTTTTTTCAGATATTAATATTGGAATGACGCAAAGTATGATTGAAATTTTTAAAGTGTTATGTTTAGGATATGCTTTACAAGCAATAGGAAATGTTATTCTACAATTACAATTATATTTTGCGGATAATAAAGGAGCGTTTATTACTTCAATTGTATTTTTAACAATAACGATATTAGGAACAATTTTAACATTATTTATTGATGTATCTTTCTTAGGTATAGGGGTAATGTTAGGTGGAGCATCAATGGCAATAGTCGGATTAAAAAGATTAGAAAATTATCTAGAAAATTTGGAATTTAATATATTAAATAAAAAAGAGAAAAATGCTAAAAATATATTATATATATTTATTAAAAGAGCATCATTAAAATTGAAAAAACTAAATAGAAATGAATTGATCAATAAAATAGTTAATATAGGAACCATTGCAATATTAGTTTGTGTGCTTGCTGTTAATTTTTATAGAGGAGAAAAGGTATCTGTGCAAACATTTACACCAAAAACAACAGACGAAATATTAAGTAATCCAGGAGTTGGATTGGCTCCATGGGCGAAAAATGAAAGTACATTAACAATGGATACGGAATTGGTATATATAGATTTATCTTGGGCTGAATGGGAGCCACAAGAAGGGCAATATGATTATGAAACGTTTGAGACTAAAAATCATATACAAGAATATAAAGAACAAGGAAGACAAGCGGTGTTTAGATTTTACATGGATTATCCGTCTACTGTTTCACATAGAGATATTCCAAATTGGTTATATAATAAAATAAATGGTGAAGGAACATGGTATAATACGAGTTATGGAAAAGGTTTTTCGCCAAATTATAATAATCAAACATTAATAGAGTATCATAAAAAAGCAATTGAAGCATTTGCTAACAGATATGGAAATGACAATTTCTTTTTATACATAGAACTAGGAAGTTTAGGACATTGGGGAGAATGGCATGTAAATCATGATGAAGGTGTAAAAAGATTTCCTGATTATGAAACAAGAATTCAGTATATAGAGCCATATATACAAAATCTTAAAAATGCTACATTTTTGATGAGATACTCATTAAAAGAAGCAAAAGAATATAATTTTGGTTTATATAATGATATGGTTGGAGATCAAGAAGAGACAGAATATTGGTTTGAAGGAATGAAAGGAGAAGAACTTTGGGAACAAACAGAAAAACAAGATTTAGCGAATAATGTAGATAAGTGGAGAACAATGCCAATAGGAGGAGAATTTGCATCTAGTTATAGTAATGATTATTTCTTAAAAGATCATTTAGATATTACTTTATTATTATTAAAACAATCACATCAATCATTTATTGGCCCTAAAATAATCGTTGATGAAGTCGAAGAAGGAAAATATAAAAGTCAAATGGAGGATATATTAAAAATATTAGGACATAGATTGTATATAAAAACGGCAACAATAGAAAGACAAAATGAAGAAAAGTTAAATATATCATTAAATATGAAAAATGATGGAATAGCACCAATATATACAGATACACAATTAGCAGTTTATATTTATGATGAAAATGGGGATATGGTATCAAAAGCTGTATCAACAGACTTTAATCCACAAAGTGTATTACCAGAAGAAGAAAAAAATATAAATTTACAAATTGACACGACACCGTTAAATAATCATAAAAGATATCATTTATGTGTAGGATTAGAAGACAAAAATACTGGTAATCCGATTATAGAATTAGCAATGGAAACATATAAAAATAAAGTTTATCAAATTGGTGAATTTAATTGGTAAAAACAATGGTGCACAAATGAGAGTTGAAGCAATTTGTTACAATAACAGTTTAAGCTTGAAAAGAAGGATTATAAGGTAATCACTTATAATCTTTTTTTGTTGTTCTGCATTAAAGATATATACGAATCTTATTAGAGTAAAAGATATAAAGCATCAAGAATTCACCAAAAAATAACATAAATTACTTGTAAAAAACTACATATTGGTGTAAAATACTCATGTATTGCAAATAGCTAGGAGGAAGAGAAAAACATGAGATTTGTAACAGATGAAAAATCAATAGAAGAATATAAAAAATTTTTAGAAGGACATGAAAGATGTAACTTTCAACAATCATTAGAATGGGCAGAAGTAAAAAAGCCAAATTGGAAGCCAGAAGTCATATTGGCTGAAGATGAAAACAAAAATATTATTGGTTCTTTATGTGTATGGGTAAGAAAAATGCCTATATTTGGAAATATGATGTATTCATCAAGAGGACCAGTTTGTGATATCCATGATGAAAATGTCATGAAACAATTAACAGATGGGGCAAAAGAATTAGCTAAAAAATATAATGCGTTTGTATTAAGAACAGAACCAGATATTGTAAGTGATGACCAAGAATGTAGAAAAGTCGTTACAGATTTAGGATATAAAATTAAAGATGATGCCAAAGATTTTAAAGATGAAATACAACCAAGATATGTATTCCGTTTAGATATAAAAGGTAAAACAGAAGAAGAGATTATGGCAGGATTTCATCAAAAATGGAGATATAATATAAGGTTAGCAGGAAGAAAAGGTGTCACTGTAAAAGATGGAACAAAAGAAGATTTAAAAGATTTCCACAGAATTATGGTGGAAACTGGGGAAAGAGATGGCTTTATCATTAGACCATTGGCGTATTTTGAAAAAATGTATGATTGCTTAGGTCCAGAACATATGAAAGTGTTAATGGCGTATTATGAGGGAGAACCAATAGCAGGTGTCATTCCAATCTTTTATGGTAATAAAACATGGTATTTATATGGTGCAAGCAGTAATCAACATAGAAATCTAATGCCAAATTATTTATTGCAATGGACGATGATTAAAATGGCAATTGCAAGACATGATGATATTTATGATTTTAGAGGGGTATCAGGTGTTGTAGATGAAAGCCATCCACAATATGGATTATATAGATTTAAAAAAGGATTTGGTGCGACATTTACAGAATTTATAGGAGAAGTATATTATCCTTTTAAACCATTAAAATACAAATTGTATAAATTTTCAGAAAAAGCTTTTAGAACATTAAGACAATTAAAGAGAAAAAGTTTAAATCAAAAATGATACATTAGGGACGTGCCAATTTGGACATTTTTTGTTCAAAAGTGACAACCCTAATGAATTATATGGATATGTAGACTAAAAAAATTGAAAATATGAAAATAAAGTATGACAAAGTGTGCAAGATTAAGGAGACCTGTCCCTTTTGGACAAAAAATGTCCAAATTGGCACGTCCCAAAAGGAAAGGAAAGAAATGAAAGCTTTAGTTATAGAAAAAAATGATTTAGTGCATAATATAGAACAAATAAAAAAATATGCTCAAACAAATGAACCAGATGATAATGGTAGAAAAGTAAAAATTATTGCTGTTGTAAAGGGAAATGCATATGGGCTAGGATTAGTAGAGTTTACAAAGTTGCTCATAGATAATGGGATTTCATTTTTTGCAGTATCTACAATAGAAGAGGCTTTGCAATTAAGAGAAGCAGGTATCAAAGAAGATATTTTGATGTTATCTTCAACTGCAATCAAAGAAGATGTAAAAAAATTAATAGATAACCATATTATGATTACCATTGGTTCAAAAGAGGATATACAAGTAGCAGAAGAAGTAGCTAAAGAGGAAAATAGAAAAATTAGAGCACATTTAAAAATTGATACAGGTTTTGGAAGATATGGTTTTATCTATTCTGATAGAGATTCTATGATAGAGGTATTAAAAGGTATAAAAAATATAGAAATAGAAGGAACATTTTCACATTTTTCTGTTAGCTTTTTTAATGATAAATACACAAAATTACAATTTGATAGATTTATGAATGTGATTGAAGTATTAAAGAAGAATAATATAAAAACAGGCATGTTACACATTTGTAATTCGTCAGCTTTTATTAAATTTCCCAATATGCATTTAAATGCTGTAAGAGTTGGATCAGCTTTTTTAGGAAGAATTGCTTTTAGAAATAACTTAGGATTAAAAAGAATTGCACATTTGGAAGCAGAAGTTTCAGAGATAAAAGAATTACCTAAAGGATTTAATATTGGATATTCTAATACATATACAACCAATAAAAATACGAAAATAGCTTTAATACCAGTAGGATATATGGATGGAATTAATATAGAAACAGGAAGAGATATGTTTCGATGGGTAGACAAGCTAAGATATATTGTAAGAGACATGAAAGATTTCTTTAAAAATCAAAATATGTATGTGAAAATTGGTGATAATAAATGTAAAGTATTAGGAAGAATTGGAACATATCATGTAGCTTGTGATATAACAGATAAAAATGTAAACATAGGTGAAAAAGCAATATTTGACATTAATCCAAAGTATGTAGATTCTAATGTAAGAAGGGAGTACAGATAATGGCTTCAGAAGATAAAAATAATCAAGTAGAGGAAAAGAAAGAAGAATATAAAAAACAAAAAGGAATGGGATTTTTTAAAAAAGTAAAATATTCTATTTTTAATATAGAAAAATATCCAGAAATGGCAACAGAGGGTACAGGAAAGGCTATATCTTTTGTGGCAAAATTAGTCGTAGTTTTAGCAGTTGTCTTAAGTGTATGGACATTGTATCAAACATATCAAATGGTACAAGAAGGAACAAACTATCTTGAAAATCAATTTCCAGATTTTTCGTATCAGGATGGAATATTAACGGTGAATTCAGAAGATGTAATTACCATTGAAAATGAGCAATTTGGAAAGATTATTGTGGATACAAATACAGATTCTGAAGAAACGATTAATCAATATTTGAATCAAATTAATGAATATGGTGTAGGAGCATTAGTTTTAAAAGATAGAGCAGTTTTAAAAAATATTACGATGATTGGAGAAATATCTTATAATTATAAAGACTCTCTAGATAGCATGAATCTAACAGAATTTAGTAAACAAGATGTTGTAAATTATGTACAAAATGGACAAATTAATAGTTTGTATTTTAGTGTATTTATTAGTCTATTTATCTATAGTTTTGCTATGTATTTTATTAATACTTTATGGTATGCGATTATCATTGGTGTTGTTGGATATTTTACAATGTTAGTATTAAAAATGAAAATGAGATATGTAGCTGTATTTAATATGGCTCTTTATGCGTTAACATTATCAACAATATTAAATATTATTTACTTAATTGTTAATGTATTATTTAACTTTACGATTGAATACTTTAGCATTATGTATGTGACAGTAGCAACCATTTATTTATTAGCAGCTATATTTATTTTAAAAACGGACCTAATGAAAAAACAAGCTGAAGTCATGAAGATAGTAGAAGCACAGCAAATTGTAAAAAAGGAATTAGAAGAACAAGAAAAAGAGAAGAAGGACGAACAAGAAGAGAAAAAAGAAAGACAAAAAAAGGATAAAGAAGATGCAAAAGATAAAAAAGAAGAAAAGAAAGAGAGTAAGGGTAATGTAAAAAACGATGAACCAGAAGGTTCTAATGCATAAGATGGAATGGACATAGGAAAGGAATGAGTAAAAAATGAATAAAGATAAGAATAAAAATAACGAAAAAGACAAAAATAAAAAATTACTTTTATCAGTAATTGGACTGGTTATCTTACTTGCGGTAGCTGTAACAGGAGTCATTATCTATAATGAAAATAATAAAGAAGATGATGAAGATACATTAGCATATACAGATTTAATCAAAGAAATTTCTTATGGGAATGTTGAAAAAGTAGAATTAACAACAGGAAGTAGAACTGCCAAGATAACCATTAGAAATGAAGAAGAAGAGAAAACAGCCATTATTCCAGATACAGAAGCATTTATTACATTAATTCAAACAAAAGTGGCAGAAGGGAATGAAATAGAATTAATTCAAAACCCACAAAGTTTTCTTGCACAATTACCAACAACATTGTTTTCAATCCTTCCAACAATTATCATGGTAGCTTTATTTATCATGATATTTAAAATGCAAGGAATTGGAGAAAAAGGAAAAGTATATGATGAAACAGAAAGAAAAACAAAAGTAAGATTTGATGATGTTGCAGGATTAGAAGAGGAAAAAGGAGAATTAATTGAAATTGTAGATTTTTTAAAAAGACCAGAAAAATACACGAAAATGGGAGCAAGAGTCCCAAAAGGTATACTATTATATGGTAAACCAGGAACAGGAAAGACATTAATTGCTAAGGCAATTGCAGGAGAAGCAGATGTGCCATTTATTTCTATGAGTGGTTCGGAATTTATTGAAATGTTTGCAGGATTAGGTGCTTCTCGTGTTAGAAAATTATTTGAAAAAGCAAGAAAATTAGCACCATGTATTGTTTTTATAGATGAAATTGATGCTATTGGTTCAAGAAGAACATCAAATAATGGTGCAGAATCAGAAAACAATCAAACCTTAAATCAATTGTTAGTAGAAATGGATGGATTTGGTTCTGAAGAAACGATAATTGTTTTAGCCGCAACTAACAGACCAGAAATGCTAGATAAAGCATTATTAAGACCAGGAAGATTTGATAGACAAATTACCATACCAACACCAGATTTAAAGGGAAGATTAGATATTTTAAAAATTCATAGTAAAGATAAAAAATTGGCAGATGATGTTAATTTAGAAAGTATTGCAGAAGATACAGCAGGCTTTACAGGAGCAGAGCTTGAAAATATCCTAAATGAAGCAGCAATTGTAGCAACAAAAGCTAAACATGAGGAAATCGAGAATGATGATATAGAAGAAGCTGTTAAAAAGGTAACAGTAGGACTAGAAAAAAGAGAAAGAGTTATCTCAGATAAAGATAAACGTTTAACTGCTTATCATGAAGCTGGACATGCTGTTGTTAGTAGATATTTACCAACACAAACGAATGTAAAAGAAGTATCTATTATCCCTAGAGGTGTTGCTGGTGGATATACCATGTATAAATCAAATGAAGATAAATACTATATTTCAAAAACAGAAATGCAAGAAAAATTAATTGCTCTTCTAGGTGGTAGGGCTGCTGAAAGATTAGTGTTAAATGATATCTCTACAGGAGCAAGTAATGATATTGAAGTAGCGACACAAATTGCAAGAGATATGGTAACGAAATATGGTATGAGTGATAAATTAGGACCAATTGATTTCCAAGGTAAAGAGCCTTATGAAATGCAAATGTTTGGTGAAAACATTGGAGATAAAATAGGAGAAGAAGTAAAAACATTAATTGATACAGCATATAATGATGCCATTACTTTATTAAAAGAACATAGAGATAAATTAGATAAAATTGCTGAAACATTATTACAAAAAGAAAAGATTAATGAACAAGAATTTAATCAAATTTTTGAGGAAGCATAAGGTTTGACCTGTGCTTCTTATGTTAAACTTTCTCAACCAAGGAATATATCTATTTATAACAAATGTCTCAGTTCAATACAAATCATAAGAAAATCTAAAATAATTTGATGGCACCCTTTCACTTAGTCTTCGCTACGCTCGACGCGAACATTTTCCATAAAATTATTTAAGAGTTTCTAATAATTTTCCTATCACATTCGACATATTATTATAAATAGATATATTCCTTGGTTGAAATACCATGTTAGAGGTAGATATTTTATTTTCCTAATTCACAAATTGCTTTGGCATATACCTTACATGCAAATAGTAAATTATCAATGGAAATAAATTCATCTGTTTGATGACACATATCTTTTTGACCAGGAAGATTGGCTCCGAAAGAAACACAATTATCAAAAGCTCTAGCATATGTGGCACCACCAATTGCAATTGGCTCTAAATAAGAATTTGCTTCTTCATTATAGATATCACAAAGTGTCTTAACCAAATAATTATCTTTTGGAATATATAGTGCAGGTTTAGAATCAACTTTTTTATATGTGATATTTTTATAATCAGATAAACAATCTAAAAATCTTTTTTCTATATTCTCAATAGAAGTATGAATGGGGATTCTTAAATTTAATCCTATTTTCAAAATGTTATTTTCAATACTGATTTTTCCAACATTTAAAGTTAATGTACCAGATTCATCTTTATCATTCATATCCAAGCTTTTACCATCATATTCTGTGTGAATATATTTTGTAAAGAAATCAAATAATTCTATAGAACAATCATAGCTTTTAAATAACGCATCTAAAACAACAACTAATCGTGAAATGGCATTAACACCTAAATTAGGGTGAGCAGCATGAGCACCAATACCATGTGAAGTTAATTTGACTTCTTCATCATTTAATTTGTAGATATCAATGTCAAAATCATAGTTATCTAATATTTGCTTAATATTCTTAATAAAATGTTCCATCATAATGCTAGAATCAATTTTTAAGATAGTACTACAAATTTTAGGGACAACATTAATGGCATTATGGTTACAATCAATTTCTTGGATTGTAATTGGTGAATTTTGAGTAGAATAATCCATTGAAAAATATGGCGTTAGAATTGCTTTTTCAGCATAAATACAAGGAAAGTCAGCATCTGGGCTAAATCCAATTGTAGGAGATTCTTCATGTGCTTTATAATAATCGATACATTTCCAATCATTTTCTTCATTTAAACCTAAAATTAGTCGAACACGTTTATTTACTTTACAATTATCTAATACATATTTCATCGCATACAAAGAAGCAATAACTGGTCCTTTATCATCAATAGCACCTCTACCATAAATTTTATTATCAAAGATTGTTGCAGAAAAAGGTGGGTAAGTCCAATTATCACCACTAGGAACAACATCTAAATGACCTATAATTCCTAGCATTTCTTCACCTTCTCCAAACTCGATATATCCACAATAGCCATCTATATTTTTAGTTCTAAAACCTAACTTGTTTCCTAGGTCTAACATATATTCTAATGCTTTATTGGCATTTTCTCCAAAAGGCATTAAGGGATTTTTAGATTCAGCATATACACTTGGAATTTGGATTAATTCTTGAAGTTTTTGTATCATTTCTTCCTTGGTATTTTTTATATAATTATCTAACATAAAAACTCCTTTCGTATTAAATAGAAAAATTGCTTTTTCTATAAAAATACAATTTAAATATCCTATTAATACTTATTATTTACCATTGTTTTTCAGAACTGTCAATGGTTAAATGATTTCAGTTTCGATAGTTTCTTGGAGCAAGGTGAGGTGTATTATTTCTTGAATTATTTCCTCGGCTAGCTCCATAGATTACAAATTCT
>CAMLYR010000016.1 GCA_946491915.1 uncultured Clostridium sp. | reverse complement strand
AATAATCAATATTTTTTGTGAATTTTATATAAAAACGCTCGATTATCAAAGTTTTTTGCAAATAGAGATAGGAGCAAATATAAGAACCTGACCCATTAACGCAATCACAGATTGCGAATGGGTTCCCCAGAACCTTGTTGCTGACGCAATAAAACAGCCATAAACCTCTACTTCTACTAATTCAAGGCTTTTAGCTGTTCTATACATATTAATATTCATTTTTTATATATTATAAAATGCACTATCCCTATTCCACTCTATTTTAGTATAAAATTTATCCAACATTCTTTCATTATAGGACAGTCTGTTAATATTTTATTCCATATTCTTCTGATAATTCTTTATTTAACATTAATACTATTAACGATATAAATAAAAGCTTCTTTTAACAAACTAAAAATTGTCTTATTTTTTTAAGGTTTTATTTTTTAATTCATCAAATACATTTATACTATTGGCATGCCTCATTTTACTAAGTTCTTCAATATTAACCCATTTTATATTTTTCTCCCATTAACCAAAATTCATTTATATCTTTGTCTGGCTTTGCATATATTCCATGTGCTATTCTTTTTAATAATTTTTTTCAACTAATAAATTTAAATCATGTCTGTCCATTTTATAATCGGCTAGTTTATATGCATATATAATTCCATTATTTTTATCTATAATTTTTTCATAATTATCCATATTACACCTCCGACATTTCATATACATATCATAAGTCAAATGTATATGAAATGTCAAGAATGCTATTCGATAAATATGTATAAAAAATCAAAAAAATTATACATATTTCAAAAACATGTATAAATTTTTAGCTTGTTTATAAATTATTGAAAAAATATATGATGTATGTTACAATTATTAACGTAATACTATTTTAATGTTTAGAGAAAGGATGGTTAGTTCTATGAAAAACTCCAAAACACCATTAAGTAACACAAAAGTACATCTGATTGATGGAGAAATTTATCGGGCTATAATACCATTTGATGATGGCTCTTTTTTGACAATTCTTTTTAGAATTAACGAAACAGAGGATATTCATCCGTGTACATCAGCAGATAAATTTATCTATTCTTCCATTTCGACAGATATAAAACAGCAGATATATAATTTGTATAAGAATTTATAATATAAATTTATCTGTGCCTAAATAATCCCTATATTTTGAAAAATTATTCAAAGTATAGGGGTTATTATTTGGTTATGCTATATCTTAGTTAAATTCATAATTTACCCCTTATATTATTTTCACTTTTTTTCTTTTTTCTCTCACGTTCTTTCCTTTTGGCATGTGTATATTTATTATACCAAAAAACAAAAATTAAAAATAGTAATACAAACACGCTGAATATTTTTGATTGTAGAATATTTAGTATCATTCCTAAAAATGGTATATTTATCACTTTTTTTCCGATAATCTGATTAAATGTTATTTTTTCAATATCTGGATAATAGTTTAAATTAAATTTGGTTGTATACACATCTTGTTTATCTACAATCTTATTGATTCTAACTTGATCATTCACTTTATATGCGATAATATCTCCTACTTGTAATTCACTCTCCATCACTTCTTTTACAATCACGAAATCATTTTTGCTTATCTCATTTTCCATTAAATCTGTATGCATACTAAAAAAACTGATGCCAAATACATGAAAATAATCTTTTTGCGATATCGTTGTATTTATTAGAAATAGTACATTATATAGCACACATATAGTTACGATAAAAGATATGATAGCTATCATGATTTTTTTCAATTTACGTTTTTGTTCAAATTTAATTTTAACTTTTCTATCTTTTTTCTTCTTCAATTCTCTTTTTCTCTCTCCTATTTTCTAATTTCTCTTGTTTTTGTATCTTTAAAAAACATAAAATTAAAATGATAAGAATGATGATTAAAATAATCAATTTGTTTTCAAGTACGGAAATGATATTTCCTAAATATGGTATTGTTAAGACGCATTTTCCAATGATTGCAGAATATTTAATGTTTTCACTATCTTCTATATTGTTATTATCACCTTTTGTTATGTATGTTTTTTCTTTTGTTGTCTGGTCTTCTTCTATTTTTTGAATTCGATGTGTTATAATCTTTTGATTTTGTTCAAAGGTTATTACATCACCTGTTTGCAAATCTTCTTCTTCACAATTTTTTACAACAATAGCATCACCATTGTTAATAGCTGGTTCCATGCTATCTGATGTAATGACGTATGCTCTATAGCCAAATAATTCAATCCCATCATTTTCAGCAGAAATAAAAATTAATATTATATTATAGATTAGAATAACCAAAATGACGGCTAATACTTTTTTCACAGTATTTGCATATTTTTTTCTTTTATTGATTGAATCAACATCATATTTCATAATTTATTTTTATTTCCCTTTCTATTTTATAACTAAGTAATCAAATGCTTCTCCCACATACACATCTCCATCATATAATTTATATACAAGCTTATATGTTCCAGTCATCAAGTTTTGTTTAAAAATAAAATGATTTATTATTTTCTCAGTTGGTGATGTAGATACTTCATATTCTTTTTCTCTTGTAGTTTTTGTTAAATTGTTTGATACAAATTCTTGTAAGTCAACTAATGTATAGGTTTGTGCGTATTCTTCATCATAATCTCTTCTATACAAAGATACTGCAATATTAGGATTTGATAATTTTGATGAATATTCCACAACACTTTCTACTGTCGTACTGTTAGATTCATTGACTCCTGTTTCTTTGTCGATTATTTTATTAGAATCTTGATTAACGACTTTTAAACCAAATGCAGAATTGATAATTCTCACATCTAATTCTATTTTGTCAGATGCCGTTAATCCATAATATATTCCATCTGGTGAACCAAATGATTCTATTTGTATTTTATAGTCTCCGTGTTGCTAATGTTGTATTATCGATTGTATTCATTTTTAATTTTGCCAATACATTTGTGACTTTATCTGCTATACATATTCTTGTTGTTCCATCAACTCTAGGGTAGTATAAATTACCATCTAATTCAAAATTTACACCAAATAAACTGTCTAGTCCTAGTTGATTTCCATTTATATCATAAATACTAATTTTAATTCCTAATTTTTGATCAAAATATTGTGTATCATAAATGGTTTTTGAGTCTACAATGGTTTGTGTAAATTCTGTAATCACATTTAAATTTAATGTGTTTCCTAAATATAAAGTTTCTGGTGATAAATTACCATCTAATTCTATGGTAGCATCTTTATCTTTATATACACTGTATACCATACTATCTCTTTGAATTCCTAAAACCCCTACCAAAGTTTCACTTTCAGAATCTCTTAATTCCATTAATAGAGAATTATTATGTATGTCCTCTGTTAAATTGCTTTCTGCAAAATTGACATGGAAGATATAGTTTTCATAGATGACATCTTCTTCTTTATGATAATACTGCTGACTTGCTTCTTGTTCATTAAATCTATCATCACTACTTCCCATAGCTAGAAAGTCTGATAGTTTATATTCAAATTTACCATTTCTTACATCATCACTTGTTACAATATAATAGTAATATGTGTTGGTTACCATATCTAACAACATAAGTTTAATGTTGGTGTATATGATGAATTATCTTTATCATAGTGATTGCTTCCTGCATATGAACCACCATTTTTGGTTAAGAAGTTTGTCGTTCCTTTTGTTTGCCAACCAACATTTCCTGTTCTCATTGATAATCCATATATCGTATTTGCCTTTTCCTCATCTGGTTCAATGGTATTTATTTCATTTGGGTCTACTAATGTTACGCCATCTTCTAACCCAGCTGAAAATCCACTTACTGACATTTTTAAGTTTGGATCAGAAAATCCTTGTAATAATAATTCATATGTTCCTAAAGTAGCATATTTAGATGCGGTTAAAGAAACTTCAAATCTTGTAACATTCATGGCATCTCCGACTACCCACATATAATACACGTCATCTTCTGGTGTTGTACCGACATAATCTACTTTTATTTTTCCATCATCTTTATAATTGGTATAAAATCCATCTATTGTTGTATTATGATCGACCATATGTTGTGCCATTACATAAGAGTTAGATGAAAATGTACCTTCATTAGTTATTTCGTCTCCATTTTCAAATGAATGATGATAAAAAGCAGTACTTGTACTTGGACTCATACTATTGGTAAATAATCCAAAGAAAAACATTCCATGTACTTGTCCATAGGCAGTTGCTTGTTCATTTGTTGCTACATTTAGATTTTTACCTTCTAACATATATATTCTATTATCTACATTTTTTTCTGTCATTCCTCCTGTATCTGGATTAATGGTAACTTTTCCCACTTCTTCTTTTCCATTAATATCAACAACACTATCTAATTTTTCCAATAAGTTAGCCCCATTACACAAATACAATGTTGAATTATTTTTTAATTTTACTTGATCAACTCTACTTAAAGAGAAAAATGTATCTGAATATTCATTTGTTCTATCTGTTGCACCTGATAAAGATATGGCTGAATTGCTAATAGTAACACAATCTGCTCTTTGAATAGATATATTGCTTTGAGGATCATCTGCTGTACCATAATTTTTGATATTAATATAACTTGTTCCACTTGTACTTGAAGCATTTCCAGAACCAAATATACTTCCTGTTATTTTAAATTCTGCATGCTGATTTCCATCTATTTGCATGTCAATACCTTTTGTAACACTGATAAATGAAAAGTCATAGATTTCTGAACCAGAAGCATTGGCCTCTCCACCACCAAATACATTTTTCGTTACTTCATTTGTGCCTTCCATGATAAGATTTGTATTACCATAAACAACTGCTGATGTTCCATTTCCTCCAGCATATAAGTTATTTCCTATTGTAGAATCTTTTACATGGACATATGTATTTTGTGTAACCGTTCCTTGGTTTCCTCCTCCATATATTGTGTCCTCAATGTTTGCATTTGCAAGATTTACATATGTATTTGTATTAATGCCTGCTTGGTCTCCCCCACCATAAATTCTTGCTTGGGTTCCCCCTGTGACATTCACATTTGTTTCATTACAAATCAAATAAAGAAAATCGTTTCCCTATTATTTTGTTTCAGTATCTAAATGTAACATTTTAAAAATGAATTTTTTTAATCTTATAAAAAAAGGTTCTTTATATTCCACTAGTTGTGTACTTGTATCTGAAATTTCACTATTTTTATGTAGTTGTTCATTATTCTTAAAAATATCATCAGGATGATATTTTTTTCTTTTTTCTAATTCTTCTTTCTTTTGATTTAAATCTAATATTTCATTTATTTTAACCTTTTGTTCTTCTGTGGCATAATAATCTCTAAATAAAGTAACAATAATCGCATTTGCTTCTTTAGAGATGTTTTGATTTGCTAAATCTATTTCTGGGTCAATGGTAAATTTATAATTCTTATCCATATTGTCTTTATAAAAATTAATTTTTTCCACAGGAATTTTTTTATATTCTTCCTCAGGAAAATGTTTCAATATTTCTAATACTTCCGTATATGCTCTTGCATAAGTGTTATTAATCATCTATTGATACTCCTTCATTTGTTATTTCTGTAGTTAATGCTAATCTTTCTACTCTCTCTGTTTCTTCAACCATACTTGTCGTACTTCCCCTTAAAGCATTTTCAGCTGCTTTGACTGGAGTTATTGTTTTATCATCATATGTAACACTTTCAGAATTAGCAATTGTCTCACTTTTATCCTGATCTTTATCAGTTAATAATTCACAGACACATTCTGCTGCTTGTAATTGTTCACTGACAGTGTCACTTTGCATAAATTTCTGAATCGCTTCTTCTTGTTCATGAGACTCACACTTTGTATGTGTTTTATAAAAATCATTTATCAAATGAATTGTGTCCACAAATTTTTGGTGAATTTCTGGCGTAACATTTTTTCTATCTTGTTTGTATTCTTCTAATGTTTGTTCTACTCTTTTACTAGCCAATTCGTTGTATTCATCTATAGCTTCTAACAATTTAGCTGTTCCTATATTTTTTACAATTTCTTGAGCATTTTTTTGTGTAATTACTGATTTGGATGGAAAAAGGGCTTCATATTCTGGGAATTTTTGTCTTAGGAAGTCAGCAAACTCACTATGGGCTTGTTCAAAATCTTGATTTTTCTCATCATAATCATTAGAAAAATGCCCTCCACCATTTAGTTTTAATTCTCCACCATGACTTTTATCAAAAAACAGATTATTTTTTTCAGCTAACTCCCTAATACTACTGTCTAAAATCGTACGAATTTCATCATCATAATCAGCATATTTTGTACCAACTTGAGAAGGTAATACACCATTTTCCGTTACCATCATATTGATTGCTACATCTATGTCGCCTTTAACACGAATCGTTCTTCTTTGAGCCAATTGACTTGCAACTTTTTCATCACTCATAATTCTATCATAATTTTCATCCTTAATAAGTACAACTGCTCCTGTTGAAATTGGTAAACCTTCGTGTGAAACGTCAAGGTAAGCATCATGATATGAAATAGAATATCCATATCCGGAATCTAAGAATGCATTTATATCATCCATTATTATAAAATCTCGATTGGTTTCTACAAAATTATAATTTCCTGTCACTTCAAGTGGTGTATTAACAGTAAAATGTTTAGTAGAACGAAATTTAGAAGGCAATAAAATAGCTCCTAAGTTTTTATCTATATCTGATAAATCTTGTGTTACGTGATCATATGGTTTATTAGGAATATGTATTCCCATTATTTCGTTATATGGGCTAATACCTTTTTGTTCTAATGCATATGCTTTTCGCAATTCATAAGATAAACTTGTACATACTTTTTCCAGATTGGTATTTTTAGATAGTACCCTCCATTCCCAATCATCAGGAAAAACATTGTCTTCTCTTATTATCATAAATTTGTCAACTTTTCCGTTTTCTTTTGCTCTTCTTATCAAAATTTCTAAGTTATGTTTAAACTTTTCTATGTTTTCTCTTGAATTTGTATCCAAAACTTCATCTGTAAAAGGAGCAAGTTCATTATTTGGTAATTCAATAGGTTGATCTGTTTCAGACTCATGCTGTGAATCTTTAATTTCTTTTACATCAGAATGATTTAGTGAATTATCTTCTTTCCTAGAATCTCCATTATATAATCCTTTTAAATTATGTTGCAACTTACTAAAAAATCCCATTTTACTATTCTCCACATTTTCTATCGTTTGTAATATATATACTTATTTTACCATTATTGTTAATAATATTTCTATAGCTATAAAGACTTTTGCCTCTGATTATTACTCAATATTCTCACGATTTTCTACTACAGAAGTATTCGTTGTAGATGTACTTGTATTCGTACTTGAATTTGTTGTTGTCGTATTACTTGATGTATTTGTACTTCCAGTACTATTTGTCGTATTACTTGAAGTAGAATTTGTTGTGCTCGTATTTGTTGAAGTAGTATTATTTCTATTTGTATTTGTTGTATTGGTTCTATTATTATTTGTTGTATTTGTTCTATCTTGATTAGTGGTTGTATTTGTTGTGTTTGTTGATGTATTTGTTTCTGGAATTTCATTTTCTATACTTGGATCTAATGTTAAATCTTCATTAAATACATTTTGATTTGTTTGTTCGTTTTGATTATTTTGGTTATTATTTGTTGTAATTCTGCTTCCAGAATGTTCTGTACAATTATCTGGTTTTGTTCCCAATAAGAAATATTCTTCATATGTATTTGTACAACCACTATTTGCAATACATCCAGAATCTGCACAGATCGTTTCTGTTTGTATCCAACTAGGTTTCTCAAATGTTGCATTAGCTAATCCAGAATGGATATTTCTCATAACATTTGCCCAAATAACTCCTGCTGGGTTTTGTCTATTAAAGTAGATTGTTTCATTTTGGTCATAACCAAACCATGTTGCAGCTGTATAATATGGCGTAAATCCACATAACCATCTATCATAGTTTTCATCTGTTGTTCCTGTTTTGGCTGCCACATCTATTCCCGATATAGAGCAATAAGTAGCTGTTCCATTTGTTCCTTTAACAGGTTGTGTTAATATTTCTTTCAAAATATAAGCCACTTGTTCAGAAAATACTCTATGTGATTCAGGTTTGGATTCTACAATTGTTTTTCCTGATTGATTGGTTATTTCTGTATAGAAAGTAGGTTCAATATATACACCATCATTAGCAATAGTAGCATATCCTGCTGCCATTTCTAAAGGTGTAATTCCTTTATCTAATCCACCTAAAGCTAATGATAAGCTTTCATCTTTTTCTGTTAAAGAAGTAATTCCCATGTCTTTTAAATAAGATATTGATGTTTTAACCCCTATTTGTTCCATCATTTCTACAAATGGAATGTTTTGAGAAGATTCTACAGCTCTTCTAACCGTTATGTCTCCTAAATATCCATCATAATTTACAGGTTTGTAGTTTTCAGCAAAAGTTGTTTCCTCATCTGCATAGATTGTTGCTGCTGTAAATTTTTTCTTATCAATTCCAGGAGCTAATACGGCTAATGGCTTGATAGAAGAACCTGTTTGCCTTGTACTTTGTGTTGCTCGATTTAATCCTCTGGCTGTATCTTTTTCTCCTAAACCACCAACGCAGGCAACAACTTGACCTGTTTTGTGATCCATAATGACCATTGCAGCTTGTGCTGGATCTCCTCCCTCTCTTGAAGCAATATTGTATTGACGTTTATTAAATTCTGTTTCTGTCTCATCTTGAATGCTTGAGTTCTGCGTACTGTTAATGGTTAATCCACCTAGATATAAATAGTTTATAGCAAAATCTTCTGTTATATTTTTCTTATCTGCTATATCTTGGATGATTTCATTAATTAAAGCATCTGTATGATAAGAATAAATTCCATCACTTGCTTCTACTGTTCCTTGTTTGAATTGTAATCCATTATTTACTTCTGCTACAGCTGTATTATGTTCTTCTTCAGTAATATATTCTAATTCTAACATTTTATCTAATACGGTTATTGTTCTGTTTGTAATTTTTTCAGTATTATCTGTTTCATCATCAAATGGATTATATGAATTTGGTGAATTGTTAATTCCTGCTAAAAAAGCACATTCAGCAAGTGATAGGTTTTGAACATCTTTACTAAAATAATACTGGCTACCAGCCCCTACACCATATATATTTGGTCCAACATAGATAACATTAAGATACATATCAAGTATTTCTTCTTTTGAAAAATAACATTCTAATAAATATGCTTTCCACCATTCTTTTACTTTTCTAGAAATAGAACCACTATTATCTCCTGTTAAATTTTTTACTAATTGTTGTGTAATCGTACTTCCTCCAAAAGAGGAATTCCCAAAATGTATGACATAATTAATGATTGCTGAACCTGTTCTCTTGATATCCACACCATGGTGCCTATAATATCGTTCATCTTCAATAGAAACATAAGCATCTTTTAAATTTTCAGGCATGTCTTCATTTTCAACCTTTATCTTCTTTCTTTCACTACCAAGTTCGGCAATTTCATTGCCCTCAGAATCTAACACAACAGAATTTTCATTTAAAAACATATCTGTCGTAATTTGCTTCCAATTATAGGCAGAAATTCCCAAAATAATTGCTAAAATAATAATAACGATGATAACAACTGTAATAATAATTTTTTTAATTTTCTTTTTTCTAATAGCTTTTTTATAGTCAACATCATTTTCTTCATTTGCATGATTTCTTTTTTTGCTATGTTTACTTTTTCTATTCCCATTTCCCCTGTTTTCATTAAATTTATTTTTAGCTTTTTTTCTATTTTCTTCTTCCATGAATCTTTCTCGTTCTTCCTTCTCTTTCTGCATTTTTCTCATAGCTCTAGGAAGTTCTTCTTCTTTATTTTCATGATTAAACATATATTCACTTTCCTTTATAATAAATTTCATCAATAGTATATCACAATCACTAAAAAAATCAATGTCCATTTGGGGACGTTGATTTTTTAAATGTACTAAGATATAATACTATATATACCAAAGGAGTGTGAAAATTATATGTTCAATAGAGAAGAAAATCCGGACTATATTAATTCTTTTTTAGATTATAGTGCTACGATTTTAAATAAATCCCCAAATAGTATTAAAGAATACAATTATGATTTAGTAATGTTTTTTCGATTTATTAAAATTCATTTTCATATGACAGATGAAACCGATTTTGCAAAAATTGAAATTAAGGACATCCCTATTAGTGTTGTCAAAAAAATCACTTTGGAGGATATTCATGCATTTATCAGTTATATGGCAATAGAACTTAGAAGTAAAGCTGCTACAAGAGCTAGAAAAGTATCTACGATTAGAATCTTTTTTAAATATCTTTCTCAAAAAGCAAATTTAATAGATATCAATCCTGCTCAAAATTTGGAAACCCCAAAAGCAGATAAAAGGCTTCCTAAATATTTAAACTTAGAAGAAAGTAAACGATTATTGAGTGTTACTGAAAATGAAGATAACCGTAATTATCAAAGAGATTATGCCATTATCACATTATTTTTAAATTGTGGGCTTCGTTTATCTGAATTGGTTGGAATTGATATCAAAGATATTGATTTTAGTGAAGCAAAACTAAATGTTATTGGTAAAGGAAATAAAGAAAGAACCATTTATCTAAACCAGGCATGTTTAAGAGCAATTAGTGAATATTTACAGGTACGTCCTAAAGAAGGTGTCAAAGTGGATAAATTAAATTCTCATAAAGCTCTATTTTTAAGTGAACGTCGTGAAAGAATTAGTAAAAGAACCGTGCAATATATTGTTAATAAAGAGTTACAAGCTGCCGGACTGGATACCAATAAATATTCTGTACATAAATTAAGACATACAGCTGCTACATTAATGTATCAATATGGAAATGTTGATATTAGAGCCTTACAAGTGCTTTTAGGACATGAAAGTATTTCTACTACTGAAATTTATACACATGTTGATAATTCACAAGTTAGAAATGCAGTGGAAAGTAATCCTTTAGCAAATTTATAAAATATATAATGGAAAATGATTTTAGGACAAATCTACAAAAAAGCTTAGTGTATATCAAAATTATACATTAAGCTTTTATTTTACATTCTTCTTATATTTTTTATAGCCTCTGGAATCATTTCAATCGTATCAGATGCCTTCATACTAATATCTGTATATTTTTCTTGAGCCAATTCTCCTGCCATACCTGCTAAGTAGCTACCTGCTGCTATTGTTTTTGCATTGACCTCACAATAACCTAACATCCCAACTAAAACACCTGATAATACATCACCACTTCCAGCTGTTGCCATTCCTGGGCAACCTCTTTTTACTAAATATGTAGTTGCCCCATCTGTAACAATGGTGGTACTTCCTTTTAATAATAAGATAACATGATGTTTTTTAGCAAAGTTTTTCGCAATTTCAATGGGATCTTTCTTTATTTCTTCAATTGGTATTTTTGACAATCGTTCAAATTCTTTGAAATGTGGTGTTAAAATCACTTTACATTTTGTCTTTTGTAAAATATCTAAGTTCATTTGAGATAAGGTATTTAATCCATCTGCATCAATCACACAAGGAATTTCTTTTGTTTGCAATATATATTCTAAAATCTTCTCATTATCTCTACCTTTTCCCCATCCCATGCCAATTGCTACTGCTTTTAATTTATCTAGTGCTTTATCAATTTCTTCTTTGTTAAATTTCATTTTTTGTTCTTGATCATTCTCTATTGGGGAAATAGTTTGTTCTAGCAAATATGGAGCAATACTGGACTCTATACATTTAGAAACAATAACTCTTATGACGCCACAACCTGCTCGTAATGCAGTAGAGCTCATATTAGCCAATTTAACAGCTCCTGTATATTCCATGCAACCTCCTATGATGCCTACATATCCATAAGTTCCTTTATGACTATCCTTTTCTCTTTCTTTAAAGATTTCTTTTAAATCTTCATTCGTTAATTCTAAACAATTTGTATCCATACTTTCCTTCTTTTCTATATCAATATTTTAAATAAAATAGTCAAAGCAATTTTTTTGTATAATTTTTTCTATGCAACAAGATTCGGTTTCTTAATCTTAGATTTTGGTAGTATATGCCTTTTTTATAACATGAAAGAAATAAATTTCCATATCAAAAAAATAAGTTCAATAAAAATAGCAACCTGTGCAATTCCTGCTAAAGTTCCAGTTATGAATCTTCTAATATTTGTTGATTCTCGAATTTTCTTATATTGGATATACCAGTCTAAAAACATAATCAATAAAAATATACAAGATATATAGACGGGAATTCGAAACTGAAAAATATATATTAAAATTCCTAATAACTGTCCAACTAATATTCCTGTACATCTACTGCAAATCGGAAATTGCCAGCCTTTTATTTTAAAACTTCTATCTTCTCTTTGATGACAACCACATCGATTTCCTAATCTCATGAAAAATGCCCAAGTTTTTATCTTTGTACTCTTTTTCATTAAAATCTTCTTCCACAATCATTACAAATATTGGTTGTTCTGGTTTCTGTTGTTGTATCTCCTGTATTGCATAGTCCACATAAGATTCCTGGCCATCCAAACAATAGATATCCACAACAAGCATCTCCACCATCAAATCCTTTTGTTTTGGTTTTTGTATCAACAATACTAGATATATTGCTACTTCCACAATTTGGACATCTCATAAAATTCCTCCAACTTTTTCTATATTTTATTCTAACTAATTATATATCATAAATTAGGAATTTTATCAATTAATATTTTATTAAGCTTTTTATTTATTAAGAATTTAATGTAAATTTGTATACCAAATCATGAAATCATTTACTAAAGCCATATATGGATTACTGATTGAAGAAGATATAATTTTTTCAATGCCTTCTATATTTGCTAAACCTTCTTCTATCTTTTCCATATCTTGTATTGTTTTTGTTTTTATGATAAAAGATGGTGGGAATATATTGTTTTCTCCTTCATATCCTGCTAACAAATCTTGATTATCCTTAAATATTTGTTTCATTTCTTCTAATTTCTTTTCTGGAGAAACATATGTGATTTCAACATCTTCCGCTTGATTTTTTATTTGATTTTGAATATTTGTCATTTGTTCTTCAGAAATATCTTTATTCATAAAAATTTCCATGGTTGTTTGATCATGGTAATAACTAATAAATGCAATAATATGTAAAATAACAAGTAATATAATGGATACACTAGAAAACACGATTATGATTTTTTTTCTTTTTAATTTTTTATTGACTCTTTTTAAATAATCAATTTCAATTTTATCATCATCATCTATTTTTTTATCTTTTTTGATTTCTTCATAAACTTTTTTACACTCTTCACATTTCACTAAATGCTTTTCTACCAGTTCTTTAGAAGCTGAATTTAATGTACCATCACAATATCCAAAAATTAAGTCTTGCACAATTTCACATTCCTTTTTCATTTTCTCTATCTCCTTTCATTTTTTGCTTTCCACGAAAAAAAGTAACTCTAGCCCAATTAGAGGTTTTTCCCATTATCTCCCCTATTTCTTCATATTCTAAATTTCCTAGTATTCGTAAATACATCACATTTCTAGTTTCTTCATTTAGTTTTTGTATGTTTTTTAATAATTCCAATTTTTCTTCTTTTTGACTAACCCTTTCTTCTATAGATTCTTCTGTAAATAATGTGTTTTCTAAAGTATTTATTGGAACTTCTTTTCTCTTTTTTTCCTTCTTATATCGATTAAACCAAATATATTTTGCTATTTGACATAACCAAGTTGATAATTTGCATTTATATTCAAATTTATCAATATTTTCCACAGCTACTAAAAATGTTTCTTGTACGATTTCTTCAGCTATATCTTCTTTTCCTGTTAAGCAGAATATATATTTATATACAATTTTTGAATATTTATTATATATTTCTTCCATATTCTGCATAACCTTTCCCCCTTTCACTTTATTAGTGTAAAAAGATATCTTTTTGTTACAATTATTTTTAAAAAAATATATAACAATAGCAGGCTTTTTTACATTTTCTCTATTTATAATATTTTAAAGCCTGCCTCATTTCTTTGTATAGCAAAAGACAATACCAACTTGTATTGCCTTAAAACGCTTTATGTTTTATTTGTTTTTCTGATTATATAAGAAAAATTCGATTTTATCTTGATTATATATAATATTTTCCTATATTTTTATGTAATGATATTCACATGCACGAATTAATCGATTCATAATGGCAAGTCCTATTCCATCATTTTTAACCCCTTCAATAATAACAATATCTGGTTTAAAAGAATCTACTTTTCTTAAATCTTTAAAAATATTTTGTGCAATTTCATTTAAATTTTCTTTAGATCCATATAAAATCTTATTTTTCACCTCATAATATTGAGCATTTTCATCACAAGAAATAACCAATGGATTTGTATATTTTGGAATCATTTCTTGGATTTCTTTAATCATTTTTTCATTATCTTCACTATATACTAATATACAATCTGCTTTTGGTGCATAATGTCTATATTTCATTCCCGGAGATAGTACTTTTTCATCAGCTTCTATATTTTTTAAAATATGCTCATCTATTTTTACAATTCCTACTGCTTTTTTAATATCTTCTGGAGAAATTTTACCAGGTCTTAGGATATTTGGAATACCATCAACTACTCTTACGACTGTGGATTCTAAACCAACTTCACATTCTCCCCCATCAACAATATAATCTACTTTATCAGAAAGTTCTTCAAAAATGTCAGAAATATTGGTTCCACTTGGTCTTCCTGAAACATTAGCACTTGGTGCAGCAATGGGAACACCTGCATAAGAAATTAATTTATTAGCAATTATTCCACTTGGCATACGGACACCTACTGTATCTAGTCCTGCAGTAACAATATCAGGAACACTGTCTGTTCTATTTAAAATAATGGTAAATGGTCCTGGCCAAAATGCTTTCATTAATGTATATTCCATTTCAGATATATTTTTAGCAATTTTAGGTATCATATCAAAATTAGAAACATGTAAAATTAAAGGATTATCTTGTTCTCTTCCTTTAGCTTTATATATTTTTTTTACAGCATTTTCATCCAATCCATTAGCTCCTAATCCATATACGGTTTCTGTTGGAAATAACACAAGTCCCCCATTTTTTATAATTTCTCCTGCTACTTTTAATTTAGAATAATCTGTTGCATTTTTTAAATCCAAATATTTTTCCAATGTTTTACCTTCTTTCCTCGATGTATATTATAATGTATTTTTATCATTTTATCAAGCTTTATGTAACCAAAATAAAATTTACTTCTTTAATATATCATAACTAAAAAATATATATTTTTTACATTTTTAAAAAAATACTGGACATATTTTTAGTATTTGTGATATCATAGTAAAGAACTTATGATAAATTTTTTTGTTTTCAATGGAGGTATAAAAAATGATTAAGAGTTTAAAAATATGTTTTATTATAGTAATGTTAATAATATTATTATCTTTTACAACAAATGTTTTGGCAGTTGATGCAAATATCAATGCAACAAGCAGTGAAGATTTACTTTCTAATACAACTAGTACAACTAACACATCTGATACATCTAATAGTACAAATACAACTAATGCAACTAATTCTACTAATTCTACAAATTCATCTAATGTTTCTAATTCTACTAACTCAACAAATACGACAGCAAATACGACAGCATCAAGTACTTCTTCTGCTAATACAAATTCAATAACTGTACAAGGTGGTTTACCTGAAAGTGATTTAGGAATTTCAAATATTTTATCTATTATTTTAATTGCAATAGGTGTATTATTGATATTATTAGCAATTGCAATTTTAATTAGACTTGGCAAATAATGAATAATTAATTTTTTAGGTTTTAACTATTTTAGTTAAAATCTTTTTTTGTTTTATAAAATCTTATACTGTCTTTGTTTTGCAATTTTTTCATGTATAATTTTTTCTTCTTTTTTAGATAATAGTAATGAGAATATATTGTCTAATATTATTTTCATTATATTTTTAAAGGAGGCGTTTTGATTATGCAAAAGAAACTATTTGCAATTTTTGCAATCATTGTTGCCATTATATTTTCATTTTCTGTATGTTTTGCAGCTGATATGCTAACAGATGCTACAAATGCTGTAAGAGATACGGTTACAAATGCTGGTAATGCTGTCCAAGGTGCTATGAATACAGCAGGAGATGCGATGCAAGATTCAATGGATAAAACAGAAAATACAATGGAGAATGCTGGAAATGCAATCGAAAATACTGGTAATACTATAGGAACAGAAATGAATAATGCAACATCTAGAGATACAAGTGCAAATAATGATACTTATACAGCAACAAGAACAGCTACTAATGGAAATGCGACTTTTATGGGAATGAGTGCAACTGCTTGGACTTGGTTAATTTTAGGTATTGCTGCAATTGCCATTATTGCAGTTGTTTGGTATTACTCAACACAAATTACTTCTGAAAATAATCATTCAAGAAGAGATTAATTTTTGTGCTTTTTCGAAAACTTAAAAATATATAGTTAAATTAGAAAGCCAAAAAAATTTCTCGTAAAGCAAACTTTTTTCCTGAACAGATAGAAATTATGAATATTTCTATCTGTTCTATTTTATTATTAAATAATCTATGGTATAATATTCAAAAAATGAAGAGGTAATTATATGAATACAAAGTTAATTGCAAAAAATCCAACTGCATATCATAATTATTCTATTGAAGATAAAATGGAAGCTGGCATTGTCCTATTTGGAACAGAAATTAAATCTATTCGAGCTGGTAAAGTAAATTTAAAAGATAGTTATGCTAATATTAAAAATGGTGAAGTCTACATATATGGTATGCATATTAGTCCATATGAACATGGAAATATTTTTAACAAAAATCCATTAAGAGACAGGAAACTTTTGCTAAATAAAAGAGAAATTAATCGATTAATTGGGCTTACCAAGCAAAAGGGATATGCCTTAATTCCTATCAGTATCTATTTTAAAGGAAATTTTGTTAAATTAGAATTAGGAATTGGAAAAGGTAAAAAATTGTATGATAAACGTCAAGATATTGCTAAAAAAGATGCTCAAAAACAAATTGCTATCAATCTAAAAAATAAGCAATATTAATTAAAAGCAATTTATCCTAAATAAATATAAGAAAAACTTGTTTTTCATATATAGCAAAAAGGACAAGATGGGCAATCTTGTTCTTTTTACTTAAATTTTAAAAATATTTTTTTACTTCCTGTTTTTGTATTTTATTAATTTTTCTCTCTTTTTTCTCCTACTATATTTTACCAGCTGAACCAAATACATCTTTCATTTTATGTGCAACAGTTTCTTTTATTAAATCTCTTGCTGGTTTTAAGTATTTTCTAGGATCAAATGCACTTGGATCTTCTACAAATACTTTTCTAATTCCTGCTGTCATAGCTAATCTTAAATCTGTATCAACATTAATTTTAGAAACACCAGATACACTTGCTTCATGTAACATTTCATCAGGTACACCTTTTGCTCCTGGGATATTTCCTCCATATTCATTACACATATCTACTAATTCAGGTATAACTGTAGAAGCACCATGTAATACAATTGGCGTATTTGGAATTCTTTCTTTAATTTCTTTTAAAATATCAAATCTTAATTTTGCTTCACCTTTAAATTTATATGCTCCATGGCTTGTTCCTATAGCAATTGCTAAAGAATCACAACCTGTTCTTTTTACAAATTCTTCTGCCTGTGCTGGGTCTGTATACATGGCATCTGATGCTGCTACATTTACATCATCTTCTATTCCTGCTAATTTTCCAAGTTCAGCTTCAACGACTACACCTTTAGAATGTGCATAATCTACTACTTGTTTTGTTAAAGCTACATTTTCTTCAAAATCATATTTTGAACCATCTATCATAACAGATGTAAATCCATTGTCAATACACATTTTTGCTGTTTCAAAGTCTGGTCCATGGTCTAAGTGAATGGCAATTGGTACTTCTGGATATTCTTCTACTGCTGCTTGTACCATTTTCATTAAATATCCTATTCTTGCATATTTTATTGCACTTGCTGATGCTTGTAAGATAACTGGTGATTGTGTTTCATGTGCTGCATCTGTGATTGCTTGTACAATTTCCATATTATTTACATTAAATGCACCTACGGCAAATCCTTCTTTCATTGATTTTTCAAACATTTCCTTTGTTGTAACTAACATATCTTTTTCCTCCTTTTGGGGTTTCTCCCCTATTGATTTTGCTAAGGTTATTTTATTTCTAATTTATAGATATGTCAAGAAAAAATGAGAAGAAAATTATTCCTTCCCATAAATATAACTTGAACACATAGATTCTTCTGGTTGTTTTGTATTACAATTTTTCGTTGGTTCTACTTGAATTGCCTGTAACTTGCATAAATTCTGATTTGTTTCATTATATTTACAAGTACCCACAGTACAATGTATCTTTTGATTTCCTTCCATTCTACTACCTCCAAAAATTTGTATATGAACATCATTTTTGTTCATACTATTATTATGCGAAAATTTTTTATTTGTATTCTTTTTTAGAGGATTTCCATTTTTTTAAATTCAAAAATTATTTTTTTAAAATTTAATAAATGTTTTTAATTTTAATAGAACCTTTTCTACAATATATTCTCTTTTAAATATTTGCTAATACCTTCATTCATATTTGTATCTGTTATAAAATCAGCAGCATCTTTTACAACTTTTTCTGCATTGCCCATAGCCACACCAATTCCTGCGTGTTTAATCATGTCTAAATCGTTATAATCATCGCCAAATGCTATAATATCTTCGTCTTTTATATTCCATGTTTTGATTATAGATTGTATACTGTTCCATTTAGATACTTCTTGATTCATGATTTGGCATAATTGTCCATTATCTGTAATAATCCCTTTACATGTATCTGGTAGAATCGTAAGAAAATCATGAGAAATAGGCGTTTTATTACAAATAATCACTTTATATACTTTTTTCATATCTAATTTTGTTAAATCTACGATTTCTGTTGGAGCTTTTCCGAAAAAATCAGAAGTATCAAAATTTGAATATAGTTTATCATTAATTTCAAAACAAATTTGACGATATCCTGATTTTTGTGATGTTTCTATTATTTTATATACAGTATCTTTTAACATTTCTTTTTTAAATAATATTTCTTTACGATTAATCATGCATGCACCATTATAACAAATAATGGGATTGTCTCTTAGTTTTTGAGGTACATATTTATAGGCATCTCTTGGTGGTCTTGCTGTTGCAAATAGGATTTTATTATTTCTATTTTTAAATTCTATTAAACTTTCTACTGTCTCATCTGATACTGTTTTATCATTTCTTAATAATGTTCCATCTAAATCTAATACTACTAATTGGTTCATTTAATTCTCTCCTTATATCTGATTATATAATCCAATTACATATAATTTTCTAAAACCTTTCTATCTATTTAATTTATTTCTTTTAAATAATCTTCTGTATTCCAAATAGCATATAAAGGGATATTTAATATGTGTTTATCTAATTTTATATTTAATAGAGAATACCTTATAGCGATTTTTGGATTATATTCTCTCATATATACTTTTAAACTTTGAGCTTTAACATTAATTCCTGCTTTTGCTTCAACAGGTATTATTAAATTCTTATAGGCAAATACAAAATCTACTTCACTTTGAAATTCGTTTGACCAATAATAAATTGTATTTACTTTTTTGACATTTCCTAATTCCTGAAGTACAAACTGTTCTGTAAGTAATCCATTAAATTCATTATATATCGAATCCTTTTCTATTATGGTTTCATAAGGTAGTTCACATAGAACTCTTAGTAATCCGACATCAAGTAAATATATTTTAAAAGCTTTTAAATCTTCATAGGCTTTCAATGGTTGCTTATCGCCACATTTCACTCTGTTTACAACTCTTATTAAACCTGTATCTTTTAACCAGCTAATTGAATTTTCATACTCTCTTGCTCTTGCACCATCTTTTACAACACCATATATAAATTTTCTATTTTCTTTTGCCAATTGTGATGGAATACTGTTCCAAACATATTGTATTTTTGTTGCTGTACTACTATCTGTATGTTTTGAGAAATCTCTTTCATATGCTTCTAAAATGCCCTTTTGCACCTTTTCTACAAGTTCAAAATCTTTTTCCTCAATCCAAGTCTTTACTGCTCTTGGCATTCCACCTATAACAAAGTATTTTTTTAAATAGTCTTTTAATTTGTCTGTGATTATATCTGGCAATGCTTCTAATGCATTTTTCTTAATGATATCAATTATTGATTTCTCACCATTTGCAATTAAAAATTCTTCAAAATCTAATGGCTGTAATTCTAAGAAATCTACTTTCCCAACTGGAAATGAAACTTGATCATGAAGAAATACACCAAGTAAACTCCCTGCGCAACATATTGCATATTCAGGAGTTTCTTCTGCAAAATATTTTAAAGATGTAAGTGCTCTTGGTAACTCTTGTATCTCATCAAATATGATTAATGTCTTTTCAGGTTCAATTTTCTTATGATTAAGTGCTGATAAATATTCTATAATTCTATTTGGTTCTATATTACCTTCAAATAAGTTTGCTATGTTTCCTGCATTTTCAAAATTGATGTATAACACATCATCAAAGTATTCTTTTCCAAATTCTTGCAAAATCCATGTTTTTCCTACTTGTCTAGCCCCTTTTAAAATAAGTGGCAATCTATCTTTCTTTTCTTTCCATTTTTTTAATTCTGTTATAATTTTTCTATACATATTATCAGCCTCCTATTTTATTAATTTTTAACGCAAAATCACATTTTCTTGACCAATAATTGCAATATTAATCACATTTTCTTGACCAATATATCTATATTATATCACATTTTCTTGACCATATACAAGTTTTCTATACAAATTTAAAAAAATAAGCTAAACAATAGTAGGTTAGCTTACTTTTATTTTCTTATTAGATTATAGTCTAGGCTTACTCATTATTACAGTTATCATTAATACAATTTTTAGGTGGTTCTTTAAAGCTTAAGTACCAACTAATTCCATTTCTGTTATTCTCTATTTCACTTACACGTTCTACAAGTTCTTCATAAGTTTTTGGTGGTGAAACAATGACTGGTTGATTAGGAATCCAATTGGCTGCTGTTGAACCTTGTGCACAATCTGCCATTTGTAATGCTTGCACAACTCTGATAATTTCTGGTATAAACCTTCCTACATTCATTGGATAGATTAAAATAGTTCTAATAATTCCTTTGTCGTCTATAATATAAACATTTCTAACAGTTTCTGTGTTGCTAATATCATTTGAAATCATCCCATATCTTCTGGCAATTTCTCCATTTCTATCAGCAATAATTGGAAAAGATATTTTTACACCTGTTCTGCAGTATATATCATATACCCATGCTAAGTGTGAAGAATTACTGTCTACACTTAATCCCAATAATTCTGTATTTAATTGTTTAAAATATGTATGTGCTTTTGTAAAAGCAATCATTTCTGTTGTACATACTGGGGTAAAGTACACATCTTTGGGTGTGTTTAAATCATTTTATTAATATCAACTTTTAATTTAAATTTAATAGTTTTATCTCTATCAATATATATTTTATCAATAATCATTTGTAATATCATTTTGTTTGG
>CAMLYR010000015.1 GCA_946491915.1 uncultured Clostridium sp. | reverse complement strand
TATGGATATAAAAGATAAATTAAGATTAGCAATATGTATGAGCCAAAGCAAATGGTCTGGTCTTATATACAACACTAGAGAAAACTATGAAAAATTCGATAAAATGTTAAAGGATATTGATGAAGAATATAGAACTACACTTATAAATTTTGGAAAATACAAACTTGTAATGTTTGCAATGGCCAAATTAATGGAAATGGAGACGACAGAACAAAATAAAGTTGCATTATATTTATTTAATAATATCAAAATTTGAATAAATAAAAAAATTAATTGACTTTTACGAACAATTGTTTTATAATAGTGTTTGAAATATGAAAATAAAATATTATGAAATGGAGATGATATTATTGAAAAATATAGATAATAATAAATCATTTGAAAATATAAAACATATTGATGAAAATGGTGTTGAATTTTGGTATGCTAGAGAACTTATGCCTATTCTACAATATTCAAACTGGCAAAATTTTGAAAAAATAATTGATAAAGCTAAAATTTCTTGTGAAAATAGTGGTATTAGTGTGTTTGAACATTTTATTGACGTCAATAAGTTGTCAAAACGTGCTAATAATGCAGAAGTTGAAATCAAAGATTATGAATTAACTCGTTATGCTTGTTATTTAATAGCACAAAATGGAGATAGCAGAAAAAAAGTAATTGCTCTTGCTCAAACATATTTTGCAGTTCAAACTAGAAAACAAGAAATTAGTGAAAAAGAATATAGTATGCTAACAGAAGATGAGAAAAGATTTTATCAAAGAGATTTAACAAGAAAAGGAAATTACTCACTTAATCAAACTGCTAAAAATGCAGGAGTTAAAAATTTTGATAGATTTCATAATTCTGGATATAAAGGCTTATACAATGGAGAAACTGCTGATGATATTGCTAAAAGAAAAGGATTAAGATATAGAGAAGATATTTTAGACAATATGGGGAGCGAGGAACTTGCAGCAAATCTTTTTCGCATTACACAGACTGAGTCAAGATTAAAAAGAGATAAAGTTGATACAGAGAAGAAAGCTTGTGATACTCATAATAAAATTGGTAAAATAGTCAGAAAGGCTATTAAAGAAGCAGGGCGGAACTATGCCAGAAGATTTGCCAACACCAAAGAAAAGTTTAAAGCAACTTGAAAAAGAAAATAAGAAATTATTGAAAAAACACAAATAAATGGTATAATCTTAATAAGAATCTATAAAAGAAAGTTGAATGTTATGAGAGATTATAAAAAGGAATTAAAAGAGGATTTAGCATATGCAAGACAAAATGATTTTAAATTTGTATTAGTAGAAGCTAATCCAGAAAAAGGTTTTAGTTATTCGTATTTAGCATATATACCAAATAAACCTCAAAGTATATTAATGATGGATTGTCTTAATGATTATGAATCAGAAATGCCTGAGGGACACATAGAAAATTTAGAAGGTATGGAAGAAGTATATAGGTTATTTCAATCTAGAGAAATAATTAGAAGTAATTCTTCTGATTCAAATAAAAAAGAGGAAACTAAAGACCAAACACTAGATAGAATGTATTATAGATTAGAAAAGGGTGTAAATGCATTAAGTAATATGATAGGAATTAATCCTAATGCACCTGCTATAGTTCCACTTATTCCAGGTTATGTTAATGAACAATTTGAAAGTGTAGTATCTCAATTAGATAAAGATGTTATAAGTAAAACAGCACCGCAAATAAAAGCAATGATAGAAGATGCGAGAAAAATCATTGAAGATAGAACTGGTATAGAAATTAGTGATAAAGTAATTCCATTAGGACATTCAAAATCTGCAACATTTGCTAATAATTTTTCTGCATATTACCCAGAAATGTGTGAAGCTAGTATATTAGGAGGTGGTGATTTTGGAACACTTCCAATTGATGAAATCGCATTGCAAATAGTTCCTAATGATAAAATAACTGATAGCGAAAAATTTATGATTGAGAATGGAAAAATTACCAAAAAGATTACACAATGTGATTTTGATAGAATGATTCAAGAATATAATGATACAAAAAGAGATTATCAAGTGGAAATAACAATAAATGAGGATGGAACATATAATTTACCAATGAATTTTCCAATAGGAATTGCTGATATTGAACACTATAGAGATTTTTCAAATTTTCCAGATGGAAAAGAAGGCTATAGGAAAGCTTTATCAAATATACCCAAAATGATTTTTATTGGAGAACAAGAAGATACTAAACCTGGACATTATGCATATATGGATGGAAAAACCGCAGAAGGAATAGATGTAAAAGCTGGAGATGATATATCACTTTTAGAAGGAAAATTGGGGCGTCCTATAACCGAAATTGAAATGGCTAGTATGCATAATAGAGTATTAGAATATATTGCAGCATCAAATGTATTATTTGGAAGAAGTTCCAATGAAAGACTTGAAAGTTATATGCAATTATATAGTCTTCTTAATATTCCAGTTCAATCAAAAATATATGAAGGTGTAGGACACACAAATTATGAATATGCTAATGATATAGAAGGACTTGATGGAATATCTTCTAAAAGTATTTATTGTTCTAAAACTTTAAAAAATGATATAGACACATATTATAATGGAGTAATACAAAAAAATCCTCCTATATTAGATGATAATGATAGAGTAACTCAAATTAGTCCTATTGCTCAAATAATTAGGAGATATATTGCAAGTGGAAAAGATGTAAAATTTCTTTCTGGTGTATCTGAAGGGCAAATGATGAATGCATTGAAAAAATACATAG
Source organism: uncultured Clostridium sp. (assembly GCA_946491915.1). Next base: position 19,878 of record CAMLYR010000015.1, on the reverse strand, counting down.
ATTCACAAAGTGGTTTACAATGTAAAAACATAAATCGAGTATATGATACAATTTCTTCAAGTGAAATATCAAGTATATTACAAATGCTAGGAAAAAACGAAGTTGTACAAGATGGTAAAAACGGATTGAATGATTGTATGCAAGATGGGACAGTAAGAATTTCTACAGAGCAAGAAGCAACTAGAATGGTAAAAGAAACGGTACTTAATAAAGAAAAAGAATTAGATGAAGCTGAACAACAAAAGTAGGAGAAAAATATGGTAAATGAAAGATATGGAATAGCAATGGCTGAAACATTGCATTATTTGAAAGGAATAAGTCAAGATGATATAAATAAAATTCCAGATAATTTTATAACTTTTCTTAAAAATAATGCATCGCAAAATTATGAATGCAAATTTGATTATACAAGACCTCTAAAAGAATTAAATCTAAAAAATGAAACTAGAGGCTTAATTGCTATGATTTGTTTAAATTATTGGTGTGAAACGGAAGAACAGAAAGATGCTTTTAGAGAACATTTAAATAAAAATGAAAAACAATATCAAGAAGAATTAAGAAAAAAATATAATACGGATGATATTTTTAAGAAAAAAGAATTTATTTCAAAAGTTGAAACAACAATTGAAACTATAGATACAAATAGGTTACCAATTCAAGCAAAACAAGAAAATATTTTTAAACGTTTATTTAACCGCATTATGAAAATTTTTCATATAAAATAAAAATATTACTTGAATTTTCTAAAATAATTTGGTAGTCTATATATAGCTTGATTGATATTTGTATCAATCGTCAAGAGAGCCATAAAGTTGTAGATAACTACTTCGTTGGCACCAAAAAGTTGAAATTTTAACCAATTTCAGCTTTTTTTATTTTTATTCAAAAATATTTGAAAGTATTGATATGATTGCATTTTAGCTATTTTCATTATTCAATCTATTTTCAAAATTATTTGCCATTATTCATTAATTTTTGTTTTCTGCTCGGAAGTTTTGCTCGGAAAAATATCCTTTGTAATAGCATTAAAATTAAGTGTTATAGAGAGTTGATAATTAATATAGTTTATGATAATATATCTAAAGAAAGTATGTCTAGGAACAAAGAAATTATGAGATTATTTCAGTTTCAAGAGGAGAAAAAAATATAGCTCTAGCAAAAGAAAAATTACAGGATAATGTTAACCGTGTTACTTTTTTGCAAGGAGATATAAGTTCAGAAAAGGATTGCAAAAAGATATATGAAGAAATAAATAATAAATATAGTCGATTAGATGGTTTAGTAAATTCTGCAGGAATTATAAAATTAGGAGGAATAGAAGAACAAACTTTAGAAGAATGGAATAATTCAATAAACATAAATTTAACGGGAATATTTTTATTAACGAAAACTTTATTACCTTTGTTAAAAAAGGGAACAAATTCATCAATAGTTAATATTTCATCTATGTCTTCTGAAAGAGCAGGAGGTTCAATTGCTTATTGTGCAAGTAAAGCAGGAGTAGATATGCTAACGAAATACATGGGACAAGAACTTGGCAAATATAATATAAGAGTCAATAGTGTAAATCCAGCAGCAGTATATACAAATATTTATGTGGCTAGTGGTGATTATACTCAAGAAGGATATGATAAGTGGTCAGAAGATAAAAAGAAATCATATCCTTTAGGAAGAATAGGAGATGCCAAAAAAGATATAGCACCAACAATAGAATTTTTATTGTCAGATAAATCTTTATGGACAACAGGTTCAATTTATCTTGTAGATGGAGGAAAAAGTATATAATAATTAAGAACATCATTGTTTTTAATAAATGTGTTTGTCGCCACCTCTTTGAGCGACTAACAAATAAGAGAGTGAATAAATTTATTGGGACTTACCAGAAATGCTAAGTCTCTAATAATATAAAGGAGAATTATACATGCAAATAAATAAGAAAACTAGATTTTTTCAAATAAATATGGTATAAGTATAATAAATTTATATTGGAGATGGATAATATGGAGAATAGAATAATAATTATAACTGGAGGAGCAAATGGGTTAGGCTTAGAATTAGTAAAACAATCTATTGAAAAAGGATTATTTGTATGTAATATAGATAGAGATTTTGAAAAAATGAAAATGTTAAACAATACATATAAAGAAAAGTATAAAGGATTTATTGGCGATATTTCAGATGAAGAATTTATTGTAAATACTATTAAAGAAATATCAAATTTAGGAAATATAAAAATATTAATTAATAATGCAGGAGAGCCATCCTTCAAAGTGCCAACATTATATAATAAAAATGATATTACTAAATGTTTTAAAGGGCTTGAAGGAATGATTTTACTTTCAACAGAAGTATTAAAAGCAAAAAATGAAAAAGATTTAAAAATTGTAAATATCATGTCTTCGGCAGCGTTAAGAGGAAATAAACAAGAAGCGGTTTATTGTGCTACTAAATGGGGAGAAAAAGGTTATACAGAAAGTTTAAAAGTAGCTTATAAAGGAACTAGTGTAAAAGTAATTGGAGTTTATCCTGGCGGAATCAATACAGATTTTTATAAAAATAGCAGAGATTATGTATCAGAGGAAAAACAAAAATCTTTTATGAATCCTAAAGATGTAGTTAAAACAATTTTAGATAATGTTTTAAACGAAACAAACTTAACAGTATCAGATATTATAATTGAAAGAAATTCTTAAAATTTATATATGAGGTAAAAAGATAATGAAAGCAATAAAAGTGTTAAAAGCTAATAAAGAACACAAAGAATTTTATTATAAGAAGATGTAGAAAATGTTTTTATTGAGCGAATAAAATAGATTTTATAAAGGAGGTATATAATGGGATCATATGTAGAAATTAATGATACTTTACAAATAACAAAAGAACAAGGTTTTCCAAAAGAATTAGATTGGAAACAACATCTAAAAATACCATATACGGCAGAACAATTTAAAGATAAAATATTTGAATTTAAAGACAAACCTAGTATTAGAAACTATCAAATGCCACCAGTAAGAAATTTTTTAGTTGAAAATATTGATGGTAAATGGCTATATTGGGGATTGGTACATATAATAGAAATTAAACATGATTATATAAATAGAACAACATCAGGAAAGTTTAAAATTATTTATATTAATAAACCAGAAGAAATGGAAATGGCACATAACCTTATAGATAGAAATAAAGACACATTTTTTAAATTATAAATAATCGACATATAAAAAAATATATACTGTAATATCAATATCTGAAGAAATAGATAATCTAAAGTTGAATTCATTTTCATTAATGTTAATTGAACTATATGTTTTCGAATATAAATTAAAAAAATTTACGTTATTGTTTTTTGTAATCATTTAAAAAAGTAAGTATTTATCAATATTTCCTGTACAAGATTTTTTTGCTCTTGATGAGAAGAAAGAAAAATAAAGTGTAAAATGTGACTTTCCATTGATGAGCTAATATTAAAATTAAGCACATTTTTTTAATTTGAAATTTTATGTAAAATAATATATAATATAAGTATATTAGTCGTGAGTACAGCGAAATAAATAAGTGTACTAAAGTATATTTTCTAAAAAAACTTTTTTAGGAGGGATTGTATGGAATATTATGAAGTAGCAGCAAAATGGTGGGCGGATCAACTTCGGGATGGGAATGTAAGAAAGAAAAAATCCGTTATAGGTGACGATAGCGACGCAGATATACTTTTTACGTTACAGGGAATGGCGGAAGCTCTTGATGATAATACACCATCAGAGAATATTGACGCCTTTGAAGAGTTACTGGCCAACCGAATTCAAAAAATTGTTGAAGAGAAGGGAGGTATAGCACTAGTAGTGTATTGTGGACCAGATCTTATTCTGGAAGAAATTGCCAAGGAAACAGGGTGTTCAGCAGACAGATTTCCGGGAAGAGCAGAAATGGATATATGGAAAGATCTGGTAAGAGTGAAAGTTGGATATGGTGCTAGTGAAGTAACTATTTTTCCAGCTAAATCTTCAGGAGAATAATTTTATCCATACTAAGAGTCCCCACACTTATCTTTGGTAAGTGTGGGGGAGTTCTTTTTTCAAAATTTTTGTTCAAGTATATATTTTCTTTTAATAAATTATCGTATTTCACATTTTTGTTTATGTTAATTGTTAGAACAGCAAATATAAATAATATATAAGGTAAAACAAAACAATTTACAATTTTTCTTCTCTATGATACAATCTAAATATTCATAAATATGAATAGTATAGGAACATTCATGTAAGTACAAGGAGGAAAATAAAATGAGAATATTCTATATGTTTGGTCGGTTTATGCAAAATGGAAAATGGAAAACGGAGGAAGAATTGCCTGATTTTGCTGGTTGTATGATGCAAAAAGATAATAGCGATGAGATTTTTGGTTATCAAAGTGAGCTATATAGTCTTGATACCAAAACACGAAAAGAGATAAGTAAAATACAAATGTGTGCAGTAGAAGCTGCAGGAGGAGGGAGTAGGATAAGATTCATTAGAGGATTTTATAATAAAGAGAAAAATCAGTTAATGTTCTTAAAAATGACGCCATCTGTAATACCGGATCCATTGATGTATGTTTTTAAAGATGTAAACAAGGAGGGAATATGGTCAGCGATAGATCCTATTACAGAAACTTTCTTCAGCAAAAGAGCACTCGGCAGTGGGATTTGGCAAGTAGCCGATGGAAAAACAACAATTTCAATCGAGGAGATAACGGACGAGAAAGAGAAAAAATGGAGAGAGTGTGAGATTAAAAGTACATACAAATCTCTTAGTGCAAGAGAACATCCTATGAATGAAATGCTGATAAATCGTAGAGAAGAATACAAAAAATTCTTGGACTATGATTTTGAACAGTTAAAAGAAATATGTGGGATGATTTGCATTTCTGGACGGAAAGGTAATTTAGAATGGAATTAATGTAGAATAAAGAAATACAAACAAGAACAGAGCTTTTCTTAAGCTCTGTTAATTTAATAGCGATGATATATTACATGATTATAAATAAATACTCATTTTAAAAATTATTTGTTAATTGTTTTTCTAGTTCACTTGGTGAAATAGTAGATTTTTTAGTAAAAATATGATATAAGTTATATAAAATTAAGAGGAGATAAAGAATGAAAAATTATTTTATAATACATGGCTCTTATGGTAATCCATATAAGAACTGGATTCCTTGGTTAAAAAGTCAATTAAGTAAAAGAAAATTAAATTGTATTGTACCCAATTTTCCTTTTCCGTATAAACAAGATTATGAAAGTTGGAGCAAAATATTAAAAGCATATTTAGAAATTGGTTATATTTCAGAAGAAACAATCTTTATAACACATAGTTTAGGAGGAATTTTTGTAATTAAATTTTTAATTGATAATAAGGTCAAAATAAAAAGGATAATTACAGTTGCAGGATTTAATAATATAAAATTTAAAGAAGACAATAGTTTATATGATTCTTTCTATATTGAGGATGAAAAATTAAAAGATTTAACAAAGTATTGTGTAGAAAAAATTTGTATTTATTCTGATAATGATCCTTATGTTTCAATATCAGATGCAGAAAGTTTTTCTAAAAATATAGGAGCCGAGGAAGTATTAATACATAATGCGGGACATTTTAATGAGAAATTTGGTTATAAAGAATTTAAAGAAATATTAGAATATATTTCTTTATAAGGAAAGTGATGAAAATGAAAGATAAAATACAACAATTTAAACAAATGGTAAATGAAAGCAACAACATTGTATTCTTTGGTGGAGCAGGAGTTTCTACAGAAAGTGGTATACCAGACTTTAGAAGTAAAGATGGGTTATATCATCAAAAATATGATTATCCACCGGAAGAAATTCTTAGTCACACATTTTTCATAAATCATACAGATGCTTTTTATAAGTTTTATAAAGACAAAATGAATTCTTTAAAATATGAACCCAATATAACACATATAAAATTAGCAGAACTTGAGGAAGAAGGAAAATTAAAGGCAGTTGTCACACAAAATATTGATGGCTTACATCAAAAAGCAGGTTCTAAAAATGTGTATGAATTACATGGAAGTGTATTAAGAAATTATTGTATGAAATGCCATAAGTTTTATGATGCAGAATATGTATTTACTAGTAAAGGAATTCCAAAATGTTCTTGTGGTGGAACGATAAAACCAGATGTTGTATTATATGAAGAAGGATTAGATGAGGAAACATTAGAAAATGCCATTTGGGCGATTCAAAATGCAGATCTAATGATTGTGGCAGGAACTTCTTTAACAGTACAACCAGCCAGTAGTTTATTAAATTATTATAAAGGAAATAAGTTAGTGTTAATTAATAGAGATGTAACACCTTATGATAATAGGGCAAATCTAGTGATACATGAAAGTTTAGGAAACGTATTTGAAAATATATAACATGGGAGAAAGAAAATGTATTATACATATATGCTAAGATGTTCAGATAATTCCATTTATACAGGTATGACCAATAATCTAAAAAAACGAATAGAAGAACATATATCAAAAGATAAAAAGGGAGCAAGATATACAAAATCACATGAGGTTATTAAGTTAGAAATTGCATGGAAAAGTAAAGATAAATCGTTGGCTTGCAAATTGGAGTATCAAATTAAAAGCTTAACAAAACAGCAAAAAGAGAATTTAATTAAAGAAAAAAAGTTAAGTAGATATTTTAAAGGTAAAATAGATTGTAGGAGATATAGGATATTCGTATAAAAATAAAAGGAAGATGTTTATCTTCCTTCTGAATTTGGGTATTCTATATCTCTAAAAGTATCTTCAATCAATCTAACTGCAAAATCGGGCGTTTGTGGTGGTAAAATTACTGTAGATGATCCTTCCATTTGTAAATTACCATGAGCTCCAGGTACTCCAAACAACCAATCTTTCAAGTTATCTACAACAATAGGTTTTCCTTTTTTATCTCTACCTGTCATGTCTGTTCTAATTTTTGTTCTTTTAGCGATACCTTGTTTTAAAATCTCTTGTTTTAATAAATCTCTTACATTGCCTGTTTTAGAAACTTTTTTTGGAATAGTAATTCTTGAAATTTTATATGGTTTTCCTTGGATAGAAGATTTTTGCCAATCTCCCTTAGGAGAAGGATAGAAAGCATTTCTAAGAATTTCTTCTCTTGCTTTTTTTCTTTCTTCTTTATTAATAAATCTACCAATTGCTTTGTCAAATTTGTTTAAACTATAATTACGATTAAGTGCTTTTTGATATAAAGCAATATAAGTATCTTTATCCATTAATTCAGCTTCTTTTAACATTTTAAAGGTTTGTGAGGATTCATAATCAATATCACAGCCATTCCATTCTCTTTCATGTTCTGGGTCAAACTCACCAAACATACTGATAGCACCCTTTTTGACAATATCTTGTATATTTGGATCCACATTTTTTAACAATAATCCAAAATGGTGCCAATTTAAGAGAATATGTTCTGCTACGCCATATTTTTCTATAGTTTGATATGTATCATTATAATCGTTTCCCTTTTTATGTTGTGCTTTTTCTTTTTACTCTTTTTTCTCTTTTTCATGCTGTGTTTTTACTTCTTCGAAAACTTTTCTAAATTCTTTTGTTGCATCTTGCATATCAATATCATCTAAAAGTTTTATAAATCCGAAGTCTCTATTTCTCATAAAATGACGGTGCATAGCAGTAGGTTTTAATCCTGTAATACCAAATGATTTGAATTGATCAACGTCTTCTTTTTCAAAATATGGTGTACGATTAATCGTAGTGTAAAATATATTAAATCCATTATCATTTATGGCCTTGGTAATTTTTGAAGTTGGGATATTGGCATCTATAGCATATTGGATAATGGTATTTAATTCACTAAATTTCATAGTATGAGGATAGTTGGAAAATTCTGTAAGTAGTTGAGAGGCTTTTTCTTTATCTGGTTTGCCACTAGCTTTTGCTGCTAATTTTTCTGTTTGCATTCTTTTGAAAAAGTCGTGGTCTGGATTACCATAGATTCTTAATTGATATTGTTCTGGATCAGGAATACCTAACATTTCTAAAATATGTATATAATTATCATAAATAGCTCTACCATATCCATTTCGCATATAATCCCATTCTACTCCAAAATTAACCCATTTTTCTTCTGTATTGATATCTATAAAAGCTTTTGATTCAAAAGTTTCGTTTATATCATTATCTTCGTTACGTTCTTCACCCAATAAATTATGCTTTTTTTGTTCTTCAACAGCTTCTTGATACTCAGCATCTATTAGATCATAACATAAAAATTGAGGATCTTCCTTATAGTCATTACGGCAATAAAAAGTAAGTGTTTCTTCATTTTTACCTTGGATTTCAAAACTTTTTACAGGATAAATAGAATCCATCTGTTCATAATGGTCTTTCCAAAATTTTGCAAGTTCTTCTTTTGTTCTTGGTGGTTTACTCGTTTCTTTGCTCATAATAGAGTCTCCTTTCACGAACGCAAATTTAGATGATTATATCATGATTTGCTAGAATTTTCAATGGTTTTATAGTTTTTAATAGTTTCGAAACAAATTCATAGTAGTATCATTAAAAAAAGTAAAAAAGATACAATAGATTTTTCCAAAATACTATTTATATAATGTAAAACTTGAAATATACAGAAAAATCTGTTATCATGATATACATAAAAGGAGAGAAAAGATGAAAAAGAAAAGCGCTCAACAAAAATATAGAGAATTAACTTCATTAGTACAACTTCTATCTATTAGAGCAATATCAGAAGGTAAGCAAGAAGTATATGAAAGTTTAAAAAACTTAGAAAAATATTTAGAAGAAATGAGATCTCAAAGACATCTATGTATGCTATCAGAAAAAAAAAGAACAGAAAATGTAAAATATGAAGAATTATTAAAATATATAAATAAGACATATGATGGAACAGAAGCATCTCTAAATGCAATATGCAAAGAAATAGAGAAAAGAAAAAAGATAGAAGCAGAGCAAAAATATAGAGAAGTAACTTCGTATATAAAAATATTATCCTATAGAGCAATTAACGAAAACAATACACAAGTATATGAAAAATTAAATAGATTAGCAACATATTTGGACGAACTCAGAAAACAAAAAGAATTATGCCAATTATCAGAAAAAGATAGAATTGAAAATGTAAGATATGAACAAGTCTTAGGATACATTAATCATCAATATGATGGAACAGAAGAAACTTTAAAAGAAGTATGTAGAGAATTAGACAAAAGAGAAGATGTTGATGAAGTATTAAAATACCATGACAAGAAAAATAATCCATCAAAGGAAGAGGAAAGATAATGAAACAAGTTGTTGTAGCAACAAATAATGAAGGAAAGTTAAAAGAAATTAGGGAGATATTAAAAGATTATCAATTATTATCTTTAAAAGATGTCAATTGTACAATCGAAGTAGAAGAAGATAAAGACACATTTGAAGGAAACTCTTTAAAAAAAGCACAAGAAATTTCAGAAATATTACAAATGCCTTGTATAGCAGATGATAGTGGTTTATGTATAGATATATATGATGGGTGGCCAGGTGTTCATACTGCTAGATTTTTAGGAGAAAATGCAACAGCTAAAGAAAGAAATCAATATATCTTAGAAAAAATGAGAGATTTAAAAGGTGCAGATAGAAAAGCAAGAGTAAAATGTTGTATTACCTATTATGAAAATGGCAACTATGTAGTTGGAAAAGGAGAGATTCAAGGCAAAATTGCAGAAGAACCAAGAGGAGATAATGGCTTTGGATTTGATGAAATTTTTGAAATAGAAGATGGTAGAACATGTGCAGAATTATCTAAAGAAGAAAAAAATCAAATGAGTCATCGAAAATTGGCTTTACAAGATTTATTAAAAAAATTAGAACATCACATATAAGGTTTCAAAAGATTCCTTTCTATGTGATTTTTTTAGTTTTCATATTTTTCCCAGTAGAAGTCTTTATTATTTTTTTGAAATTATCGACGAATGTGCCGTGGAATAGATGTATAAATTCTTAGCTTTAAATACATGAGGAAGCGCGATAGCGAGAGGCTCGTTTATTTAAAGCTTAGAATTTATAATCTATGTAGCAAGCCGAGGAGATATTTCAAAAAAATAATAAAGACTTCTACTGGGAGGATTTTGAAACTTAAAACAAATATTCTTGTCATTCTTAATGACGAATGATATAATCTAAAAAAACAATAAATAGGAGAAGAGCGTATGGCAGATGTTAAATGGACAAAAGAACAATCACAAGCAATTCATGAAAAAGGATCTAATATACTAGTTGCAGCAGCAGCCGGAAGTGGTAAAACAGCTGTACTAGTCGAAAGAATTATTAACAAAATTATTAATGAAAAGATAGATATCGATAGACTATTAGTCGTAACCTTTACAAATGCAGCAGCAGCTGAAATGAGAGAAAGGGTATTAGAAGCAATTTATCAAAAATTAGATGAAACACCAGAAAATGAAAATTTGCAAAGACAAATTACTTTATTAAATAAAGCTAGTATTTGTACAATTGATTCATTTTGTTTAGATGTGGTAAGAAATCATTTTTATGAATTAGAAAATATATCTCCGAATTTTAGAATTGCAGATACCACAGAAATTGAATTATTAAAACAAGAAGTATTAGAAGATATATTTGAAGAAAAATATGAAAATCAAGACGAGGACTTCGCCGAATTAATTAATACCTATACAAGTTACAGAGATGATACCCCTTTAAAAGAATTGATTTTAAAAATTTATACATATATTCAAAGTAATCCTTTTCCAAATCAATGGTTAAATGAAAAAATAGAAATGTTTCATATACAAGACTTTGCACAAGATTTTAGTCAAAATCCATGGGGAGAAATTTTACTAAAAGAAGTAGAAGAAGAACTAATTGATGATATCAATACTTTAAAAGAACAAGGAGAAAATCTAGAAAAAAATCCAGATTTAGAAAAATATACAAAAACGATTTTTGATGATATGGATAAATTAGAAATGCTAAAAGTAAATTTAAATAGTTGGGATAAGGCATATGCTATTTATAGTAATTTGACATTTGCTACATGGCCAAGACAAAAAATCGATTCTGCAATCAAAGACCAAGCAAAACTGGTAAGAGATGATATCAAAAAGAAAGTTACGAAAAAATTGAATAAAATCTTTATATACAGTTCTGAAGAAGCCAATCGTGATATAGCAGACATGTATCCAATTTTAGTAAAATTAAAACATCTCATATTTGAATTTGGAGAAGAGTTTTCAAAGAGAAAAAGAAATAAAAACATCGTAGATTTTAATGATATTGAACATTTGGCATTACAAATTTTGATAAAAGAAGAAGATGGAAAAGTAGAACCAACAGAAGTTGCTAAAAACTATAAAGAAAAATTTGTCGAAATTGCCATTGACGAATATCAAGATAGTAATATGGTACAAGAATACATTTTAACAGCCATTTCAAAAGGTAATAATATCTTTATGGTAGGAGATGTCAAACAAAGTATCTATAAATTTAGACAAGCAATGCCAGATTTGTTTTTATCAAAATATAAAACATATCAATTAAAAGAAAATAAAAAAGATGAAGATAATTTGAAAATACAATTATTCAAAAACTTTAGAAGTAGAGAAAATGTATTAGATTTTACCAATTTAATATTCCAAGACATTATGAGCGAAAACTTAGGAGAAATAGACTATACAAAGGAAGAATATTTAAATTTGGGAGCTAGTTATGAAGAAACATCACAAGAATTAGAAACCGAAATTGATGTGATTGATTTAAAAGAAAAAGAGGATTTAGCATCAGAAGAAGAAGCAAGGGGGACTGAAGAACCACAAGAAAGTGCGGATGCTGAAGAGACCGTAGAAGAAAGAGTGGAAGATATACAAGTTGAGGCAAGATTTGTAGCCAATAAAATAAAATCATTGGTAGAAAGTCATTTTCAAGTATTTGATAGAAAAATCAATGGATTTAGAGATATCCAATATAAAGATATTGTTATCTTACTAAGGTCTACAAAAGTTAATGCGCCGATTTTCGAAGAAGAAATTATCAATTTAGGAATGCCCGTATTTTCTGAAAGTTCTCAAGAATATCTAGATTCTATTGAAATTCAAACCATTATGAGTTTATTAAAAATCATCGATAATCCGATTCAAGACATTCCATTAGTAACTGTTTTAAGGTCACATATCGGAAACTTTACAGATGACGAATTGGTAGAGATTCGACTATCTGATAAATATGATAATTTTTATACAGCTATGCAAAAGGCAAGAATTAATGTAAGTCACGAATTAAAAGAAAAAATAGATACCTTCTTTCATAACTTAGAGAAATGGAGAAAAGAAAAAGAATATTTGGCATTAGATGAATTTATTTGGAAATTATATTCAGATACTCACTATTATACGTATGTTGGACTTATGCCAAATGGGGATTTAAGACAAGCTAATCTAAAAATGTTATTTGAAAGAGCAAAACAATATGAAACCGCAAGCTTTAAAGGGTTATATAATTTTATACAATTTATTGAAAAACTGCATGTAGGAAGTAATGATTTAGGAGCTGCAAAACTAATAGGAGAAAATGATGATGTTATCAGAATTATGAGTATCCATAAAAGTAAGGGATTGGAATTTCCTGTTGTCTTTTTATCTGCAACTGGTAAACAATTTAATTTAATGGATTTAAATCAAAATATATTATTACATCAAGAATTAGGAATTGGCGTAAAATATATCGATTATGAAAGACAAGTCCAATATGATACCTTAACCAAAGAGGCTATTAGAAATAAAATTTTGACAGAAACCTTATCAGAGGAAATGAGAATATTGTATGTTGCTTTAACAAGAGCAAAAGAAAAATTATATATTACAGGATTAAAAAGAGATTATGAAAAAGAAATGGAAAATATGCAAAAGCAAGTCAGTCGATATCATAAGGTAAATGATAAGATAAACTACATTTTAGTGAAAAAGTATAAAAAATATTTAGATTGGATTTTATTAGTTTATCTATATGAAAAAGAAAATAAAGGGCATTTGTTAAAATTACATGTATGGAATAAACAAGAATTATTAAAATCTTTTGCAAAACCAAAAGAAGAGATTGTAGATATTCAAGAACAACTAGAAAATGTAACGATAAACAAAGAAGATTTAGAAAAAATAAATACCATTTTGGAATATACCTATGCACATCAATTATCTACAACCATTCCAACAATGACATCTGTTACAAAAATTAAGCAAATGAAAATAGAACAACAAAACCATATAGAAGATATGCAATTCAGTATAAATTCAGATAGAGATGCTGATACAAATATCATAAAGCGTAAAGAAAACATAAAAGAAATTATCAAGCAAAATCAGTTAGAAAATGAAATGAAAACAAAAAATCCAATAAAAATAGAAAATAAAACTGAAATCAGCAGGGAAATCAATATAGAAGAGGAAAGAACAAGTCAAACAGAAAATCAATTAACTTTCAATAAGCCAAATTTCATGAGAGAAGATAAAGATGATGTTATCACTCCTACGCAAAAAGGAACTCTCGTTCATATGTGTATGCAAAGATTAGATGAAACAAAAGAATATACGTTAGAAATGATACAGGGGTTAATAGAAGATTTAGTAAAAAGAGAAATTATAACAGAAAAAGAAGCAAAAAGTATTAATCCATATAAGGTATTAGAATTTACAAAATCAATGATTTGGAAAGAGTTAAAAACTGCGAAAAAAGTATATAAGGAAAGACCATTTTTTATCAATATACCCGCAAAAGAAATTTATGATGAAGACATAGAAGAGGAGATTTTGGTACAAGGAATTATTGATTTATATTATATTACTCAAGAAGATGAAATTATTTTAGTGGATTATAAAACAGATTATGTGGAAAAAGGAAAAGAAAGTGAATTGGTAGAAAAATATATTTCACAATTAGAATTATACAAAAAAGCATTAGAAGAAAGTTTACAAAGAAAAGTAAATAAAACATATATATATTCTGTATATCTAGGAAAAGAAATTGAAATTGCTTGAAAATTATGTAGACTTCTGGTATAATTAGTATAAATTGGAAAGAAATGGGGAAGAAAAAATGAAAAGAGTAAAAACATTATTCATGTATGCCTTATGGGTTGTACTATTTATCATATTTTCTGATTTTTTAATTAATGTTGGTTTAAATTCATCATATAAACCAATAGAAAGAAGAGACAATGTATCACAAGTTAATATATATCAAGCAGAAGCAACACTTGTTAATGGAAGAATAAGAGGATTAATTACAAATTCAGAAACAGATAACATTAGTAATAAATATTTAGAATTTGATTTCTATTCTGAAAGAGATGTGTATTTAGGCAAAAAAATTATAAATATTAACGAATTACAACCTGGCGAAACACAAAACTTTGAGATTTTATTCAAATTGCAAGACGTAGATTACTATACAGTAAGTGTGTTGGATGAAAGACCAGAAGGTGAAGAAATAGAAATTCTTCCAGAAGGTTGGACAACAGGAGAAATACTATTAGCAACAGCGGTTACTTTATTAATTTTCTGGTAATAAGGGATTTTGGGGACGGACTCATTTTTCCCTTTTTGACCATTGGGGACGTGTCAAATTGGACAATTTTTGGTCAAAAGGGACAGACCTAGACTTTTTAAATGTATTAACTAGAAAAATATATAATATAAAGCCATTATACAATTTTGAATAAGACAAATTTTTATATAATTCTAAAAGAAAAAGTGAGCTTTTTGGTATTATAAAAGTGTAATAATCAATTACTAAATTAATAGTTGATTATTACACTTTTTTCTTTAATTATTTCTATATTTCATATTTAGATACGCAAAATTGTTTCGTTTTTATATCCTATATTTTTCTAACGTTATTGATTTGGAAAGAAGATTAGGTCTGTCCCTTTTGACCTCAAAATGTCCAATTTGACACGTCCCCAATGGTCATTGATTTGGAAAGAAGATTAGGTCTGTCCCTTTTGACCCCAAAATGTCCAATTTGACACGTCCCCAATGGTCAAAAAGGGAAAAATGAGTCCGTCCCCGAAATCCCTCAAATTAGTTTTTAGGTGTTACATGAAGGGTTTTATTATTTTTATAAATTACCATACCAGGTTTTGCACCATTTGGTTTTTTTACATATTTTACTTCACAAATGTCTACAGGTACATTAGAAGAATTTCTAGCTTTACTATGGTAAGCTGCAATCTCCGCGCATTTTAATAAAATATCATCTTGTGGAAGAGGAGAACCATTTAACACTAAAATACAATGACTTCCATGAATATCTTTGGTATGAAACCATAAATCTGTTTTTTTGGCATATTTTAGAGTTAGATAATCATTTTCCATATTATTTCGACCAACTAAAAAGGTATAGTCTTCAATTTTGTATTTGATTGGATTAAAATGTACATATTTGTTTTTGGTTAATTTTGATTTTTTTACTTTCGGATTTTTCTTTTCTTTATATTTTTCTGTTCTTTCTTTAAAAACAGAGCTTTCAGAAATTTCTTCGAAAACATTACTAATATCCTCTATGGTTGAACAAGCTTCTAATTCATAAATAACACTTTCTATATAGTCTAAATCCTTAATGGTTTCTTCTTTTTGTTCTCCAACAATCAGCAAAGCATTTTTTAATTTATTATATTTCTTAAAAAATAGTTTGGCATTATGACTAGGAGAATAACGTTTATCTAAAGGAATCGTAATCATTTTATTATTGTCATAATAATTTTCTAAAGATACACAGTCTATATTTTCATTTTTTATTCTATACAAATTTGCTGTGATAAGTTCACCATATAATTTGTAAGTATCCATCTGGTCACATTCTTTTAATTTTTCATTAATGTTATATAATCTTTTATTATATTTTTTTAGTGTATCTAAAATCAATTTTGAAACACTATTTCTATATACCTTAAATTCTTCAGATGTCTCTTTCTGAAAATAATAATCATCAATGAAAAAGTTAAGACGAAAAGGTTCAGAAGAATCTTTTATACATAATGCATAATCTTTTATATTTCCTTTCGTATCTTTTATTGTATCAAAATCTAACTGCAAAGAATCCGTTGCATCAATCACATGTTTCATATTTGTATAAATTGTTTCTAAGGTCATATCCTCTATTGTTAAAGAAGTGTCTAAGTGTAGTGTTTCAATGATGTGATTGACAAAACTTTTACTAATTCCATTAAAGACATTAGAAATTTGTGCAGGTAAATCAGAAATATGCATCTTTTCAAAATCCAAATTTAATTTTAATTTAAAATCCTGAAAATTAGAAACTTCTAAAAAATTCAACTTATTTGTAGAAGGATATACATATTTTACATGTGGGACAATTTCTCTGGTCAATTCATTATCAGAGGAAATATGTCTTAAACTATCTATAATCATATTATTTTCATCCACTAAAATGACATTACAATGTCTTCCCATTAATTCTATAATCAATTTTTTAGTAATAATATCATCGATATCATCAAAACCTTCAAACTCAATAGTAATGACTCTTTCTAAATTTACAGATATGATATTTTTGATACGTAATCCAATCAAATATTTTCTTAACAACATACAAAAATTTAATGCGTTTTTAGGATTTGGTTTTGCATGAGTTGTTAAATGTAATCTATAGTTTTGGGCATTGGTACAAATATTTAATGCATAATTGACACCATTTAAGTAAAAAACTAGAATAATATCATTTTTATTTGGTTCATATACTTTGTCAATTCTGCTACCAATCAGTTGTTGTAATTCAGAGGTAATTGCTTTTGTAACAATTCCATCAAATGCCATGTTTTGTCACTCCTTTATTTTTGTTTATATGCCATATATCATACCATATTTTCAAGAACAAATCTAGCTTTACAAAAAAATCTATTGATAAATCAATTTTTTAATTATATAATAAAGAAAATAATAAAAGGGATAGATGCCTATGAAATACGATATACATGAATTAAGTTTAGAAGAAAAAATTGGTCAAATGATTATCATTGGGTTAAATACGGAAACAGCAGTGAAGAATTTAGAGGAAATTATAGGAAAATACAAAGTAGGAGGCGTTTTGTTATATAAAAAGAACTATCATCAAAATTATGAAGAAATGATAGAAATGGTTAATAAAATAAAAGTATTAAACCAGAAAAACAAAATACCTATTTTTATTTCCATTGACCAAGAAGGCGGTAGAGTGAATCGAACACCTAAAGAATTTAAAAATCTTCCAGCAGCGAATAAATTAGTAAAAAAGAGTGGAGAAGAAGATTTTGTAAAACGTGCAGGAGAGATAACGGGTGAGGTTCTGCATAAATTAGGTGTCAATATGGATTTTGCTCCTGTTTTAGATATAAAAAGATTTGATGATAATCATGCTATTGGTGATAGAGCATATAGTGAGAAGATAGAAGAAGTATCAAAATATGGTATAGAATATATGGAGGGATTACAAAAAAATGGTGTGATATCTGTTGCAAAGCATTTTCCAGGTCATGGAGCCACTAAAACAGATTCTCATTTTCACCTTCCTAAAATTGAAGAAGAAATGGAAATATTGGAAAAGGAAGATATGCAACCATTTAAAAAAGCCATAGAACATAAAGTAGATGGAATATTGATAGGACATTTAAAAATATCAAAGGTAACAGGGAAACTACCAGCATCTATGTCTAAACGTTTTATTACAAAATATGTAAGAAAAAAATATAGATATAATGGATTGGTGATTACAGATGATATGAGAATGAAAGGTGTTAGAATTCGTTATGGTAAAAATAATGCTGTAAAAAAAGCATTTTTAGCATGTAATGATATGATTATATTTAAATATGATAATGATATTGAAGTAATTGATAAGGTTATCAAACTTGCAAGAGAAGATAAATTAAAGATGAAAAGAATCAATAAAAGTGTTATGAGAATATTAAAAGTAAAAGAACAATATGAATTAAAAGATGAGCTTATTGAAAAAGATGAAGCATTTATAGAAGATATCAACAATCAAATTGAAGAAATTAGGAAAAGAGTTTTATAATTCTTATTTTTTAAGTTTCAGTATTTTTGCAAGCGAGGTACATACATTATTTTTTTGAATTTATTGACGAATGTGCCGTGGAATAGATGTATAAATTCTTGGTTTTAAATAAATGAGGAAGCGCGAACAGCGAGAGGCTCGTTTATTTAAAACTTAGAATTTATAATCTATGTAGCAAGCCGAGGAAATAATGAAAAAAAATAATGTATGTACCTCGCTTGCAAAAATACTGAAACTTAAAATTAATTTTTCTTGTTATTTTTATAGAAAGTGTGATATACTATAACATATAATTTAGAAATGGAGAATAGAAGATGTCAAAACCAATTGTAGCAATTATAGGAAAGCCTAATGTAGGAAAATCAACTTTTTTTAATTATCTAGTAGGAAGTAGAGTATCAATTGTACAAGATACACCAGGTGTTACGAGAGATAGAATTTATGCAGACACGAATTGGAGAGGAAGAAATTTCACGTTAATCGATACAGCGGGAATTGAACCAGATTCAGAAGATATTATCTTGTCACAAATGAGAGAGCAAGCGAATTTAGCAATCGCCATGGCAGATGTCATTATCTTTTTAACAGATATTAGACAAGGAATCACAGCTGCTGACCAAGAAATTGCAGTTATGCTAAAAAAATCTGGAAAGCCTGTTGTGTTAGTATGTAATAAAGCAGATAATTTTGAAAAAGATAGAGAAGAAATTTATGAATTCTACAACTTAGGACTAGGAGATCCTTATCCTATATCTGCAAGTAATGCCATCGGTATAGGAGATGTATTAGATCAAATTTATGAAAGCTTTCCAGAAAAAACATCAGATGAAGATGAAGAAGATATCATAAAAGTAGCGGTTATTGGAAAACCCAATGTAGGAAAATCATCTTTGATTAATAAAATCTTAGGAGAAAATAGAACCATTGTCAGTGACATTGCAGGAACCACAAGAGATGCCATTGATTCTAGATTTGAAAATGAAAAAGGAAAATATATTTTAATCGATACAGCTGGAATTCGAAAAAAGAGTAAAGTAAAAGAATCAATAGAAAAATTTAGTATTATGAGAACATTATTAGCCATTGAAAGAGCAGATGTGTGTTTAATGATGATTGATGCCTTAGAAGGCGTTACAGACCAAGATGCCAAAATTGCAGGAGAAGCACATGAAGCTGGTAAAGGAATTATCATTGTTGTTAATAAATGGGATGAATATGAAAAAGAAACAGGAACATTAGAAAAATATAAAAAAGAAGTTTATAATAAATTATCTTATTTATCTTATGCACCAATTATATTTATATCTGCAAAAACAGGACAAAGGGTTAATAAATTGTTTGATATGATTAATCATGTGAATGAACAAAATAGTTTGAGAGTATCAACTTCTGTTTTAAATCAAGTCATTAATGAGGCAATTGCCATTGTACAACCACCAACAGATAAGGGAAAACGATTAAAAATATTGTATGGAACACAAGCTTCAACAAAGCCACCAACATTTGTTATATTTGTGAATGATAAAGAATTGTTCCATTTTTCTTATGAAAGATATTTGATTAATCAATTCAGAAAAGAATTTGGATTAGAGGGGACACCTGTTAGAATAATCGTAAGAGAAAAGGTTGAAAAATAATAACCAAAAGCACAAT
Source organism: uncultured Clostridium sp. (assembly GCA_946491915.1). The sequence goes on along the minus strand of CAMLYR010000015.1, from coordinate 120 downwards.
TTTTTTTCAACCAGATTCGTATTTAAAGAAAAAAATGTGAACCAAAATAAAAACATATATAAAATAAAGACATCTGGTAAAATGTCAAGATAATTTTTGAAAAAATTTTAATTTTTTTGT
>CAMLYR010000014.1 GCA_946491915.1 uncultured Clostridium sp. | reverse complement strand
GATTCCTATTTATTGGAAATATTACAATTTTGTAATAATCGATGAAATTTCCCTGTTTTTTGTCTTAAAATTGTTGACACAAGTCCACATTTGTGCTATTATATTTATTGTTATTTAGCCATGGGTCAGTAGCTCAGTTGGATAGAGCATTGGCCTTCTAAGCCAAGGGTCGGGGGTTCGAATCCCTCCTGGCTCACCATAGCAATAATTGCAAAAAACATTACTGGTAAAAAGCTAGTAATGTTTTTTCATTTTCTTTAATTTTATATTTTCAAAGGTTTTTATCTTAATTCTAAAATTTTTTCTACAATAAGTGTAATTAATTTGTTTTTAAATATCTTTACAAACATCAATCCATTTTTCATAATTTGATGTTTTTTCCAATTCTTCAATCGTTAATTTTATTGCACTATTAGAACTTCCACAAGCAGGATAAATAACAGGAAATCTTTTTAGTGAATCATCTAAATACACTTGCACACCATTTTTAATTCCAAAAGGACAAACACCTCCAACTTCATGTCCCACTAGTCTTTCGACATCTTCAAATGGAATCATTTTCGCCTTTGTATGAAATTCTGCTTTATATTTCGGATTATCTATTTTTTTATCTCCTGCTACTACAATTAAGATTGGTTTATCTTCTACTATAAAAGATAAAGTTTTGGCAATCTCCTCTTCTTTACAATTTACTGCTTTTGCTGCTTCTTCTACTGTTGCTGAAGAAACTGGAAATTCCATAATTTTATTTCCTAATCCATAATTTTCTAAATATTCTTTTGCTTTTATAAATGACATAACTGTTCCTCTCTTTCCATTTTTATTATGTTTCTTTAATATGAAAGAAATTATTAAACAAGGCTTAATAATTTCTTTCTAAACATTCAGATATGATATTTTCTAATTGTGTGGTATCTACTACAGAACGAATGCAGGCATGTAACATTTCTTTCGGATTGATATTTTTTAGATTTAAAACATATCCATTCTTATATGCCAGCTGTCTGATAAATTCTCTAATCGTTCTTCCATTTCCTTCTCTAAAAGGATGCAATACATTTAATTCTGCCATATAATAAGACAATCTTTTGATAAATGTATCTCTATCCAAATTTTGTAGATAAATTTCTTCTTTTAATTGGTCTAATAATTTTTTCAATTGATCTTCTATATATTCCCATTCAGCAAAGCTAAAATTTCCCTTTGCAATATTTTCATTTCTGAAAAGTCCTGCAAATGGGTAAATATCTTCAAATAGAAATTTATGAATGCCAACAAAATGGGCAACATCAAAATTTCCTATCTGATGATTTTGTCTTAATTCATATAATTTCGCTAACACAATCTTTCTTTCTATTTCTTCTAATTTTTTATTATCATGTATATCAAACTTATTGACTAATACATCACTATCTTTATAGCAATATATGGAATTTCTAGCTTCATATAAATCACTCATAAGACATTCTCCTTACATGGTTGTTTTCTTTATAATATCAATCATCTCAGGCATTGTGATTTCATTATCAAAATATCTTCGTAATAGTGCCACATCTTCTTCTGTAACACGCATATCTTCTATAGCTAAATCTTGTTTTAAATTTGCGATATCAAATTCAAATTTTTCTTCTCGATTCATGTTTCCTCCTTAAATTTCTCTATTTTTACCACACATATATATTATACCACAAAAAGCAGTAAATTACTACCAAAATTTACCGCTTTTTAAATCTTACTGTTTAAAGTCCACTTCCTCGGAGGTATATATATTATATTTCTATTTAATTTTCAATCCTAATAATTTTGATAATTCTAGAGCTTGAAATTCATTCACAATAGCACCATTTAGGTCTGCTATATTTACAGTAATTCCATTCAATTCACATGTAGAAAAATCAATCCCTTTTAACTTTGTTCTAACCAATTCCGATTTATTGAGATCACATTCTGAAAATACAATATTTTTCCATGTAACTTCATTCATACTACTACTTTGTAAATTCGTATTTTCCATTTTTACATCTCTAAAATTCGCTTCTGAAAAATTTACATAAGCAAAATTAGATTCTTTTATATAAGTATTAAAAATATCTGCTTCTATCCATTCACATCCAGTTAATTTACAATTAATAAACTCTACTCGGTTAAATCCAGCCTTACTAAAATTTGAATTTGAAAAATCACAATTTTGAAATATAACATCTGAAAAATAGGCATTTTCAAAATTAGATTGTATGATTTTACAAGATTCAAATAAACAATTTCTAAATTCATATTTCTCAGCTTCTATCTTTTCCTCTTCAGCATCTTTAAATTGTTTTTCTCTTATCTCATATTTTTCAGAATTTTCCAAGATTTCTCTTTTAAAATCTGCTATTTCTTCTATTTTTAATAGTTTCGGTTTTTGTATTTCCATGCTTTTCTCCTAATCTTCCCTATATTCTAAAATATCTCCTGGTGTACAATGTAATGCTTTACAAATAGCATCTAATGTTGAAAATCGAATGGCCTTTCCTTTATTCGTTTTTAATATGGAAAGATTTGCTTGTGTAATCCCTATTTTTTCTGCTAATTCTTGTGAACTCATTTTTCTTTTGGCTAACATAACATCTAAATTTACAACAATGGACATATCTTTCCCTCCTTTATATTGTTAAATCATTTTCATCTTTATATTCAATTGCTTTTTTATAAATTTCTTTTAGTACAACAATACCAATTCCAAATATTAAAAAGATAACAGATATGGCAACATTTGCTAATGGGTATATGATGAAAAATCTTTCTTCTACCATTCCAACCCCTAAATAAATCAGTAATACATTTATGGCATATATAACCCCTATCACAATGGATGTCATATAGCTAATTCCTAATCTTTTTATATTTTTCTTTTCAAATGGATTTTCTTGTTTTAACGTGTTAAATATTCGTAAAAATGTAACAATCATAACCAATGCAGGTATAGCTGATAAATAAATCAAAATATAAGTTATGCTTAATAAATCTTTTGTAAAAAATGCAAAATTACTTAGTACAAATATCCCTCCTGCAATAATGGCTATTACACAAAGTACCAATAATACACATAAGAATGCCAAAACAACTGATGATAAACTTTTCTTTCCTAAAATTTTCATAACAAATTCCCCCTACTTGATATTCATAAGTTCTTCTTTTGCTTTTATTTCAGATAAATTGGTTTCTTGCCAACTATTATTTGTGTCTTTCAATTCTTCTTTTTCTTGTAATAAATATTCTTTTACTCTTTTTGTTATTGTTTCATCTTTTGCATTTAATAGTCGTTTCATTTGCTCAATGGCATCTGTTCCTGTATGATGAAACAAATACTCTAAATCAATTTCATTTTCTTCCTGATTTTCGAAATATCTATCCACATTTCGTTTTGCAATTGTGGATTCTACATTTGAAAAATTTAATATCACATACATAATGGTAACAATTCCTATTGTCCATTTTAATATATCTATCTTTTTATCTAATATCCATAACCCTATTGGTAAAATCAAAATGAATTCTGTTGCTAAAATATAATAAACAAATAATCTTAAATACGTATATCCATATGCTTTTTCATATAAATTCATTCTGAAAAATGCAGATAGTAGAATAACAACTGTAAATACTAGTGTTAAAATAGACATTCCCTTTGTATAACTGCTTATATTCCCTTTATTCACTTTTGCAAGTATAATCATAACAATGTTAATAAAAGATATCAACATTAATTGAAAAAATCCCTGTCTTGCATTTGTTGCATAATCAAAATCATTGGTATTCATATTAGAGAATAAACTTGTAAATTGTATAATACTAAAAATGAAATAAAATATATTTAAAATGCTCAATATCATATTAATTGTCATTTTCTCTACATGAATTTCTATGATATTTTCTTCACTTTCACTATTAAACATCGTATCTTTTTTTAATATATTTACAAAAAATCCTGAAAAAATAAAGAAAAATACCATGATGATGCATATTCTTAAACAAAACATCACAAAATTTTCTGCCATAAATATATTTTTAAATTCGCCAAAAATATTTTCAAATATGTTTGCAAATACGCTATCTGCTGACATTAATAATATTAATACAATTAAAATCACTGGAATCGCATATACAAATGATTTTAATACTTGTTTTCGTTTTTCAGATTTTTCATTTTCGATACCTTCTTTTTTCTTAAATTTATGTTTTAAACTGTCTATCACATCACTGATACTCTCAAATGTTCCTGCTAACAATTCAATTCCCTTCATCAAAAATTCTTGTGTTTTTATATGTATTCTAGTTGCATATATACACATAATAATTGTTAACATCACAATAACAAGTACATTAATTGTTTGAAACAATGTATTGTGATAAATAAAATAAGTAGCACTTAATAAGGTAATGGGAATTGCTAATATGAATGCCTTTTTGTTTTCCACTTTTTTATGTTTGTACATTAAATATATTAGCCCTACTAAAAAAGAAATGACAAATAACATCACAGAAATTCCCGGTTTCTTTTCCCAAAATAATATGGATTGTAATAGACTAAGAATGATTCCACAAATAAAAATCAAATTCATAAGACTCCCTCCTATGGGTATTATTTTATTCATATTTTTATTATTTGTCAATATTTTTTTATTGTTTTTCGATATTTTTTATATTTTAAAAATTACATATATTGTCTATATGTAATTTTCCATTTATTGCATTTCTCGAATAAATTCCTCAATAGAAGCAATTTTTTTAATTTCTCTACTCTCTTTTATTTCATTTAATAAATATTCTATATACAAATTAACAATATTCAGAAATTGTTGTTTTTCTAAATCTTTAAATTCCTTTTTGTCTATATTCTTTTCAGCAAATTTATGCAAGTTTTTTTTCATAGACATAGTTTCTTCATTTAATGTATCTAACTTTAAAACAGACAATTCTTTTACAGAATAATAGTCTCCATTACTAACACAAGCTATCACTTTTTTTAAATAATCTATATATTCTTCATTTCTTATCATTTTTAATTATTTCTCCATATCTTTTTTACAATTGTATAACTTTTAGTTATACAATTCGTTTAAGTAAATATTATCACTAGTAGTTTTATTTTTCAAGTTTTTTAGAATTTTTTAGAATATTTTTATGATTTTTTTCTTATATTATTACTGTGTTTAATGTTAGCTCCCAGCTTGTTATACTTATAGTAATACTTTCAAATTATGGAGGAATAAAATGAATTCTATCTCAAAAAGTGATATTGATAAAACTTTTGGAAAAATATTAAAAGATTTTAGAGTTAAAAATGGTTATACACAAGAAGTTATGGCAGAAAAGCTTGGAATCTCTTTAAAATATATATCTAGAATTGAAAACGGATATAGTGGAATTAAAACCCAGACTTTAATTAATTATATGAATATTTTAGGTATTACTCCTAATACTATTTTTAAAGAGCTTATGACAAATAAAGACATTATAAAACAAATTGAAATATCTGAGAAATTAAACCAACTTTCAGTAGAAGAATTGAATTTTGTTGATAACATGATTGATTTGTTAATTAATTTTAATAAAGATTAATTTTCGTTATCATTTCATCAATGTATTTAAATTTTTTATATTACTGTAAAACCAACAACCAATAATCATAAAAGATTATTGGTTGTTTTTTATTTCTACAGTATTGTATAGAATGCTTAGATGCCCTATACTTTGATTCTTAAATGTCCATCTTTCTTATACTCTGATTCTGTAAATGACCATCTTTCCTATACTCTGATTCTGTATTTGATTTTGTTTGGCACACTTTTTTATCATTCTATTTATGCATTCCAAAATGCCTTATATGTCTTGTATGCTGAATAAACATCATATTTACTTGTTACTTCATAAGGTGCATGCATTGATAGTACTGGAACACCACAATCAATAACATCTGCTCCTTTGTTGGCAATGATATAGGCAATTGTACCTCCACCACCAATATCTACTTTTCCAAGTTCTGCAATTTGATAATGAATATCATGTTTTTCTAATACATTTCTTACCCATGCTACATATTCAGCATTTGCATCAGAAGCACCTGATTTTCCTCTAGCCCCTGTATATTTATTCAAGCTAATACCTTTTCCTAAAAATCCTGCATTGGTTGTATCTGATACAGAAGCATAAATTGGGTCAAAACCTGCATCTACATCTGAAGATAACATTTTTGAAAAACAAAATACTTTATCTAAAAGATTTGGTCTATTGACACCTAATTTATTTAATATTTCTGAGATAAAGAAATCAAACATATGTGATTCCATACCTGTATTTCCTATACTTCCAATTTCTTCTTTATCAGATAATATACATACAGCTGTGTTTTTTACGTTTTCTAATTCCATCATGGCTGCAAGTGATGTATATGCACATACTTTATCATCTTGACCATATGCTGCTACCATACTTTCGTCAAATCCTAAACTTCTAGCTTTGAATGCTGGTACCAATTCGATTTCTGAGCTTTTTAAATCTGCTTCTGTAATACCATATTTTTGGTTTAATATATTTAAAATATTTAATTTTACTTGGTCTTTTCCTTTTTCTCCATAAGGAATGCTTCCAATTAAAAGATTTAAGTCTTCCCCATCAATTCCATTTTTTAGCTTTTTCTCCATTTGGTCTTGTGCTAGATGTGGTAATAAATCTGTAATCGTAAAGATTGGATCATTTTCATCTTCTCCAATACAAATATCAATTGCTTCTCCATCTGCTTTTACAATTGTTCCATGGATGCTAAGTGGAATTGTTGTCCATTGATATTTTTTGATTCCACCATAATAATGGGTATTAAAATATGCCATTTCTGTATCTTCATATAAAGGATTTGGTTTTAAATCTAATCTTGGTGAATCTACATGTGAACCAATAATATGTAATCCTTTTTCAATACTTTCTGTTCCGATAACAGCTAAATACATACTTTTATTTCTATTTACAAAATATACTTTGTCTCCTGGCTTTAAAGTTTCAAACTCCATAATGTCCTTATAACCATTTTGGTCAGCAAGCTTTCTTGCCATTTTTACAAATTCTCTTTCTGTTTTGGCTTGATTTAAGAAATCCATATATCCTTTTGAAAAGTCAAATATGTTTTTCTTTTCTTCTTCATTTACGGAAATCCAGCCATTTTCCTTTTTGTCAAAAAGTTTTTCTTTTAATTCTTCACTCATAATTTATATCATTCCTTTCTTTAGGCATAAACTAGATTGGAAATTTGTCTTGCCAATATCGTATTGATTTTCAATCTAATTTCTTCCATTTATCTTTTTTTCATTTCACAGTATATCATTATATAATTCATTTTTCCACTATTTTTGTAATTTATTCCAAAAATTTGGTTATACTATCATTATATTTCAAACCTTTCCATCTAGGAGGAATTATATGTTATATTTTTAAGATTCTCGGCTACCCTCCAATTTCCGTTTAAGAAATTCTAATATTTAAATCGTAACGATACCCGAAAACAGGACCCTTTACGACTTAGATATAAGAATTTCTAAAACGATTCCGGTCGCATTCGAATCATAAAAATATAACATATAATTCCTCCTAGATGGAAAGGTCTGAACTGTAAGAGACTATATTACGAAAGGTGGAATTTTATGAATTCTTTATGGATAGATTCTGTAAAAGGAAACTCAAAATTTGAAACATTAGATAAAAATTTAGAAGCTGATATTTGTATTATCGGAGCCGGTATTTTTGGAATGACTTGTGGCTATTACCTAAGCCATTTAGGTTTTAAAGTAATTATCATTGATAAAAATAATTTAGCAGGTACAACGAGTTTTACAACTGGTAAAATCACCAGTCAGCATGGCTTATTTTATTCTTATCTAAACACTTCTTATGATATGCATTTTGCAAAAGATTATTTAGAAGTCAATGAAAAAGCAATCAAAAATATGGAAAACATTATTAATAAAGAACAAATTGATTGTGATTTTGAAATACAAAATAGTTATGTATATACAACCAAAAAAGAAGAAGTGGATTTATTAAAAAAAGAACAAAAGGTTTTGGAAAGTTTAGATTATCATGCAGAATTAACGAAAAATGTTTCTTTACCATTTGAAATTGAAAGTACTTTATGTTTTAAAAATCAAGCGAAATTTAATCCTTTAAAATATATTTTAGGGTTATCGAAAACCATTATTGAAAAAAACGGACAAATTTATACAAATACCATAGCTGTGGATATAGAAAAAGATAAGAAAAATTATGTAGTTTATACAGATAATGGAAAAAGGATAAAAGCAAAACATGTCATTATGGCAACACGTTATCCATTTATGAATGTTCCTGGTTTTTATTTCTCAAAATTGTATCAATCCACTTCCTATATCATTGCTATAGATACAAAAAAAGAATCTTTAAACGATATGTATATCAACATTTCTTCTCCTATTTATTCTTTTAGAACAGCAAAATTTAATGGAAAAGATATTTTATTATTGGCAAGTGGCAATAGTAAAACTGGTCATAACTATTCTCAAGAAAATCCTTATGATACTTTAAAGAATTTTGCTAAACAATATTATCCAGATTGTGATGTTTTATATGAATGGAGTAGTGAAGATTGTATCTCTTTAGACAAGCTTCCTTATATTGGAAAATATTCTAGCTTATTGCCAAATGTATATGTGGGAACAGGATTTAAAAAATGGGGGATGACATTATCTAATGTTGCTGCTAATTTAATTGTTGATGAAATTTGTGAAAGAAAAAATCCTTACGCCTATTTATTTGATTCTACAAGATTTGGATTATTTAAAAACTTTGATGAAGTAAAAAACATGATTGTAGATTCTACAAATTCTTTATTACTAAATAAATTAAAATCTTCAGATGCTTCTTTAGAAAATATAAAACCGAATTCTGGAGATATCATTGAATTAGATGGAAAAAAAGTTGGCATTTACAGAGATAAAGGAAATCAAATTCATGCCATTAATCCCATTTGTACACATTTAGGATGTTTACTTACTTGGAATGATATTGATAAAACTTGGGATTGTCCTTGCCATGGTTCTCGTTATGATGCTATGGGGAAAAATCTGTATGGACCTGCTTTTAAAGACTTAGAAGTTTATCAATAATATTGATAAAGTTAGATCGTTTTAGTCCATTTTTTCTGATAAATTTCATAACAGATTTCATGAGAGATTTCATGGCAGATTTCTTTTGTAATATTTTACAGAAATTTGTTGTTTTTTGTATTTTTTTATTGACTTGTTTTCTTTTATTTGCTACAATACCAGTAATAAATCATATATTTATATATCGATTTATCATTTATTTTTTGTTTATTGAACTAGATTTCTCCTATAACAGTAATCTAGTTCTTTTTTTGTCGCATAGAGTTCGTTTGTCTGTGCGACATTTTTTATCGCATTGGATTCACTTTTATTTGCGAAATGTCGCATAAGGATCTGATCCCTATGCGACATTTCTGCTATTTTTCTTTTTTCTTGCAGGCAATGAATAAGCCTATGTTCACTGCTAATATGATTGATAATGCCATTGTGATACTTGCTGTTAAGATGATTCTTCCATTTGTGTCTAATCCTGTTGCTACTGTTATCATCATATCTGAGGTTGAGTGGTTGTCTCCTTCATTGACATCTTGATATCCTGCTGGGTTGTTTGCTTCTGTTAAGATAACTAAGTTTTCTTTTTCTCCAAAGTTTTCTTCTCCTTTGTTCCATCTTAGTACGATTTCAATTTCTTTGTATTCTCCTGGTTCTATTGTTTCGTCTTTTAAGGTATCTGTTACGAATGTTCCATTTCTTTCTTCCCAATAAATATTATTATCTTCTTGATAATAGCTATATCCTTTTGGGATGATTTCCATGATTTGTCCTGCTGTTCCTTCTATTTCTCCTGTATTGGTTACTCTAATTGTGTATGTAATTCTTATGTCTGCTGTTTCTGTTTTACTTCTATGAATGTCTACTACATACATTTCATCTTTGTTATTTATGTTTCGTGCTTCATGATGAATTCCATTTACATTAACACTTGATACCCATTTGTCTACACTTAAGTTAAATATTTGTTTTTCATAATAGTAGATAACTGTGATTTTTTCTTCTGTCATGGTTCCTTCCCAATTATTTGTTTTTTCAACAAATTTGTAATATGGAATGTCTTTTTCTGAAGTTTCATAATTATCTCCTACTAGACCTTCTATTATTTCACTTGGTGCGATCTCATATTCTGTTCCTTTTTCTAAGTATTTAACTTCTACTTCTGCTTTTCTTTGGTAATAATATTTGACAACTGTTTCTTCTTCTGTCATTTCTCCTGTACTATTTGATGGTTTTTCTACTAACTCATATGCGTCAAATTCTTTTTCTTCTGTCTCATAGCTATCTCCCACATGACCTTGTATTTCTTCTTCATCTAGTTTTTCTCCTGTTATTTTATCTATATACTCTACTTTTACTTTTGCTTGTTTAATATAGTAGTAGTTTACTACAATTTCTTCTTCTGTCATGGTTCCAGTTGCGTTTTCTGGTAACATATTATTTCCTTCTGAATCTACTTCTACTAAATCATATCCCTCAAATGTTCTTGATGGGATGTCATAGGCATCTCCTACGTTTCCTTGACGTTCTTCAGTTGCTAATATATTTCCTGTTGTAATATCTATATGATTTTCTATGACGCCTCCTGCTGCCTTTTTATAGTAGTATATAACTTCTATTTCTGTGTTATAAGTTCCGTCTGGATTTTTGGTGATTACCATGGTTCCTGTTGCATTTTCTGGAGTTTTTACTAGATTATAGTCTTCGATGTCTTTTGCCTTGGTTTCATAGCTATCATTTTCATGACCTTCTATGATTTCTTCTTTTGCTAATACTTGGTTATCTGTTGTATCTTCTGGTGTATCATCTTCTTCTAAGTATTTTACAATCACTTTTGCTTTTTTGATGTAATAGTATTTTACTTCAATTACTTCGTCTCTTTTCATTTTTCCTTCTGCATTTTCTGGTAATCTACTATTTCCATCTTTATCTTCTGTTACTAAGTCATAACCCTCAAATTCTCTTGATGGTATGTTATATAAATCCCCTTCATTTCCTTCATGTTCTTCACTGTATAGCAATTCTCCTGTGATGTCATCGATATGTTTTTCGATAACACCTGCTGATACATGTGCATAATAATATTTTACAACTTGCTCTCCTGTTTTATCCATAATGATATTTGGTTCTTCTGGACTTTCTACTAACACATAGCCTTCAAAGTCTTCTGCATGTGTTTCAAATACATCTCCTACTTTTCCGTCTTGGGTCTCCTCTTTTAGGATTTCCCCTGTTTCTCTATCGATATGTTGTACGGTTGCTTTTGTGTTTTGTGCATAGTAGTAGATAACTTCTATTACGTCATTTGTCATAGTTCCTTCCCAGTTGTCTGTTCTTGCTACAAGTGTATATCCTTCAATATCTTGTGCTTGTGTTGTATATTCTTGTCCTGCATGACCTTCTATGGTTATTTCTTTTGCCAATACTTGGTTATCTGTATTGTCATCTGGTGTATCATCTTGTTCTAAGTATTTTACGATAACTTTTGTATTTTGTGCATAATAGTAGATAACTTCTATTGGGTCTTTTGTCATGGTTCCTTCCAAGTTGTCTGTGGTTGCTACTAACGTATATCCTGGAATTGTTTCTTCTGTTGTTGTATACGCTTTTCCAACATATCCTTCTATATTCACTTCTCCTGCTAATACTTTGTTATCACTATTATCATTTGGTGTATTATCTTGTTCTAGATATTTTACGATAACATTTGTATTTGGAGCATAGTAGTAAATGACTACAATTTCATCTCTTTGCATTGTTCCTTCCAAGTTGTCTGTTGTTGCCACTAATGTATATCCAGGTATCTCTTCTTCCACTGTTGTATAGTCTTTTCCTTCATATCCTTCAATTGTAACTTCCTTTGCTAATACAGGATTGTCTGCTGTTTCTTCTGGTGTATCATCTAATTCTAGATATTTTACAATTACACTGGTATCTTTTGCATAATAATAAATTTTCGTCTGCCTTTGTACTGTATATGTTCCTGTTTTTTCATCTGGTTCTTCTACCAAACTATATCCTTCTATGTCTTTCTTATCTTCTGTTACATCAAATGTATCTCCTACAATTCCTTCTTTAGTTTTGCTGTCTGAAATTTCTTCTCCTGTATTGATATCCACGTATTTTACTACGACTTCTCCTGGTATCTTTGTCATCGTGTTTGTAATTGTTGCTTCTTTTACATCTACTTCATCTACTTTATTTGTAACTTCACCTATTTCTTTTTCATAGTTGAACAAGTCATTTTCCATTACTTCTTTTTCATCTACTGTATATACAATTTCTTGTCCATCTTCATCATATTTTGGTAAATTTGTAAATGTTGCTGACCAGTTATCATCTTTTGTAACATTTACATATTGTTCTACTGTTTCTTTTCCTGTACCATTTTCTACTGATTTTACTTCTAATCTAATAGAGTTTGGTCTCTTTTCATATGCATTATCTTGGTCTACCCATTCTTTATTTACTTCTATACGAATTGTATCAGTTGGTTTCGTAAATGTATTGGTAATAGTTGTTCCATCTATTTTAGTTGTATAGAAATATAGGTCTCCTGTTACTTTTTCTTCCTCTTCAACTGTGTAATTGATAATGTTATTATACTCATCATATTTTGGTAAATCTGTAAAGGTATATTGCCATGTGTTTCCACTTACTGCATCTGCTGTTTCTTCACTTAGTTCATATCTTTGGTTTTCGATTCCATTTGCTTTTAATATGACAACCACACTTTCTGGTCTTCTTTGGGCTTGTATTTCATTATCTTCCCAAATCTTTGTCACAGGTACTTCTACTTTTGTTGTGTCTTGTGTAAATGTATTGATTACCGTTAGACCATTTACCTCTTTATTGTAGAATTGTAAATCATTACTATTCATTTCTGTTTCATCTACTCTATATACAATCTCTTGTCCATTTTCATTGTATTTTTCTACATCTGTAAATGTATATTGCCATACTTCTACTGTGTTAACCTCTAGTTGGTTATCTGTTTCAGGATTTTCTGCATTTCCATTATTTGTTGCATTATTTCTTTCATTGATTTCTGCTATGATTTGTTCTTTTCTTTGGTCTTCTATTTTATTGCTTTCATTAACTTCTTGTTCATCTTCAACAACATTTCCATTCTTTAATTGTAACATAATGCTTCCTGGTCTCTTTTCTGCTTCGTCGTTATTGTCATCCCATATTTTTGTTACCGTTACTTCTGTTGTGTCATCTGGCTTTTGGAACGTATTTGTGATTGTTACTTGTTTGTTGTATTCTGCTGTTACTAATCCTCTTGTTTGTACCTCAGAATCTGTTACATCTATAATGTCTCCCACATTAACTGTATAGAAGTATAAATCTCCAGGATTCTTTTCTTGCTCTTCTACTGTATACTCTATTTCATTTCCTTGTAAATTGTATTTTGGTAAACGTGTAAATGTATAGCTATTTTCTGTTACAACATCTAATTCATATGTGTATAACACTTCTTCTGGATTATTGTTATTTCCATTTTTAGCTTTTACATTAAATACAATGCTTTCTGGTCTTCTTTGGGCTTGTATTTCATTGTCTTCCCATACTTTATTAACTGTTAAATTAATAAATTCATGTGGCACTTCAAATCTATTTGTTATAATATATCCTGCTTCCATATCACCAGCAAATCCATATCTTTTACCATCTATAATATAGAATTTTAAATCATCTTTATTGACTTCATCTTCAAAAGGTGTATAAATAATTTCTTCACCATTTTTATTATATTTTGGTAAGTTTTCAAATGTATGTTGCCAAACTTCTACTTCGTCTACAGCTAAGTATACATTTAAGTCGCCAGATGCATTTGCTTTATTAACAATTTCTGTTTTTTGTTCAGAATCCGTTACTTTGTTAGTGTCTGTAACAATTTCTGAAAATTCATCATCATTTTGTAATCCGTTTTCCGTTTCTATTCCTAAGATAATGCTCTCTGGACGTTTTCCATTTTCATCATTGTTGTCATTCCATACTTTGCTTACTGTTACAGTTGTTGTATCATCTGGTCTTACAAAATGATTTCTGATAGTTGCTTGATGATCTTCTACTGTTACAGGATTTTCTTCTGCTTCATAGAATTTTAGGTCTCCTTCTGCCTTTTCTCTTTCTTCTACTGTGTATTGTATTTCTTCTCCATTGTCATTGTATTTTGGTAATCCATCAATTACAATTGACCATTGATTTGTGGTTCCTTCTACCATATCGTCTTTGGTAATTTCGACTGTTTTTACTTCTTGGTCTCCATTTTTTACCACTAATATTAGGCTTTCTGGTCTTCTTTGTGCTTGTGTTTCATTATCATTCCATACCTTATTGACGATGATACTTGTTACATATTCTGTTGGTATTTCTTTTGTAGTTTCTACTGTTTCTTCTTTTTCTGGTGTTTCTAATTTTATGGTTCCTGTTACCGTATTTTCTACATGTGTTTGTGTTACATCTATGTCTTTATATGTGAAACTAATTCGTTTTGTAAAATTTATTTCGTATGGGTTATTTTCCATATTTTCACTATTTTCATCATTTGCAAAGGTATCTATATCATCTATTTCTTCTATCCATGTAATTGTTTTATTTTCACTGTTATATACGCCTCCATTTAAGTTGTATGGCTTACTTGTATCAATTTCATATGGTAATGTGTCCACAATGGTTATCACAGCTTTTCCTATATATGTATCAATTGTAGCTTTGTAATTTACTGTATAATCCATTGCTTGGTTTACATCTGTTACTTTTTCTACATGACTTTCTTTTGTAATTTGTGACATTGTTATGTTTGGTTCTTTTAATTCATAATAGTAGATAACTTCTGTTTGGTTTGCTGTTATTTTTCCGTCCTTATTTTCTGGTTCTGCCACTAATCGATAATTTGCTGGTATATCTGTTGCTACTTCTGTATGATAATCTGAACCTACTTTTCCTGTGATGGTTACATCTTCACTTAATTTTGTAGTTGAGTCTTTGATATAGTGGTGTACTAATACAGTTGAATCTTTGGCTGTATTGGTTAATGTGATTACTTCTTGTTTATTCGCTATTTGACTTGTAGGAGTTTCTTTATATTTTAAAATTGCCATATTATTTATATCAATTAAAGCATATCCCTCTTCTGTTTCTCTTATTTGTATCTGTGATGCATAATTAACCATTGCCAATGCTTCATCACTGATCAACCATTCTACTTTTCCTTCTTGATTATATTTTATCACGGCCTTACCTTGAGAATTTCCAGAATTTGCTCTTATTTCTTGACCATTTGCACTGTCTTCTGCTGGTATATAAATTTCTCCTTCATAATATACAAAACTTATATAGCCATCTGCCACTTCTTTTAATGATTTATATCTACTATATTGATTTGTACTTTGTAGGTTATGCGCCCATTCTATTTTTCCTTCTGTATTATATTTTACAATTACGCCATCCCCTAAATTGCTTAATTCTATTTGCTCTCCACTTACTGTTTCTGTTTCATCAAATATTACTGAACCCCTTTCTAAATATCCTGCTATAATTGTTGCACCATCTAAGGTCGCAATTCCTACCTCAGAATAAAATTTTGTTGTAATATCCTGTCTTACTTCTACTACCTTTTCTACTTTTGCATTCATATTATAGACTACCATGACTGGATTTCTACTGTTTTCTTTATCTAATACCATTTCTTCTCCTGTAGCTGTGTAATCTTCTGGAATTGTAATGGTTTCATCTGCTGAATTGTATTGTATCGTCATTTTGTCTGCTACCATTTCTACATTTATTTGGTCATTCATCAATTGTTCCTCTGACAAATGTATCTCTTCTAACCATTCTACTTTTCCTTCTTTATTATAGCATATCATGTAAAAATAGGTATTATTACTATCTTTAGCTTCTAATATGATGTCTCGATTGTTTACTGTTTGGTCAGCTGGAATTTCGATAGCTCCCATATATGCTCCTACACCAATTCTTTTTCCTTCTTTTGTTTCTACCATATTTATTAAGTTATTTGCACCATTTTCTGGTGAATAGTTTTGATATACTTCTTTTACTTTTCCTTCTGTATTTAAAACAAGAATAATACTATCCATAATGGATATTTTTTCTAATACTATCTCTTCTCCTGATACGGTGTTTTCTGATGGAATTGTGAAATTATCTGCTAATCCACCTATAAATACGACATCTCCATTATTTGTCAATATTGGCTCTGCCATAGATACTAGTTTTTCAAAATCTATCCAACTTGCATCAAAGCTTTCATCAATATATATTTCTTCTGTCTTTTCTATAACGTTTCCATCATATCCTTCTCCTGTAATTTCAATTGTAGTGATTCTGTCTTCTTCATTTTCAGGTAATTGATATCCTTCTGGTGCTTGCACCTCTGTTAAGATATATGTTCCTGGTTTTAGATTTTCTACGATTTCTCCTTGTTCATCTGTTGTGATAACTCTCATGTTTACACCATTGATTTCTTCAACGTTTCCTACTAAGTCACCATTTCCATTTGTCACTTCATTTCCTTCTTCATCTGTTATGGTAAATTTTGCATTTGCAAGTAATTCTCCAAATTCTCCTTGTTTGATGACTTTTAAGGTTGGTGTATTATTTATGGTACAATTAATTTCTTTTTCACCTAGTTCTACTTCATCAAATGTTCCTTCTAGCATTTCTAGTTTATATATTCCATCTTCATAATGTGCTATAAATCTATATTTTTGGGCATTTGCAACATATCCCTTAGCAGGTTCGGTTTCTACCAATGTATATTCTATTTCATCTTCTAGATTAGATAGTGTTATCATTCCATTTTCTGTTGTTTCATATTCTTCTGTTCTCTCTTCTCCATATTGTGTTATATAACTTAAAGTGAATTTTGCTCCTTGGATGTTTTCATTTGTTTCACTATCTATTTTGTGCATATTTAGTGTAAAATAATTTATTTTTTCATTGGTTATGGTGATTCTGTTTTCTTTATCTAGTTCTATATTGACTGTTTGTGGTGTTCTATTTACCTTATACCCTTCTGGTGCTCTTTCTTCTGTAACCACATATTCTCCTACTTCTAATGTTTCTGTTATTTCACCATTTTTTCTTGTTGTTACATATGTTATTTTTCCAGTTTCTTTACTTTCTATTTTGAAATATGCACCTTCTAGTCCTTCTCCATCATCTCCAATTTTGACGATTGTAAATGGTCTTTCTTTTATTTTATAGTAATATGTTACCACTATTTCATTTTCTGTTAATGTTCCTGAAGCGTTGCTTGGTGTTGCTACTAATTCATATTTTGGATCTAAGTTTTCTAATGGACTTGTTGTATATTCTGTTCCTCTTTCTCTTTCTTCATTGATTTGGTAAACTTCAGAACCTGGCACAATTTCTTGTGCTCCTTCTAAATAGTGATGTACAATAAATTTTACAGGTGCTGGTTTGTAATAATAGATAACTTCTTGCACATCTTCTGTAAACTCACCACTTGCGTTGTTTGGTAATTCTTCCATTACCACTTCATAACCTTCTATATCTTTTGGTGCTGTTGTATAATTATCACCTATTTCTCCTACTAATGTGTCATCTTCTGCCAATGATTCATATGGTTCAGTTGTTCCATATTTATAGTGATGAACAATAACGGTTGAAACTGAATTACTAAATTGTACAACGACATGTTTGTCGCTTGTCATATTGGTAAATTTATTTAATATGACACTACCATCCTGTTCTGGTACAAAGTCTATTTCTTCTCCATTTACGGTAATTTTTAAGATTTGGTATCCCTCTTCTGGTGTTATAACAATATCTTTTGCACTATCTGCTCCATCTTCTACAATTTCATATGGATTGTCAGCCGTTGAGCCTTGTCCTGATATACTTCCTCCTGTTCCTTCTACTTCTGTTGTGATTTTGTATTCCTTCTTATAGTTTTTAACAGTTATTTCTTGTTGTTCTGGGATTTCACCTAAGATGATGTTTTCTTCTAGTTTTAATATTTGGGCTACATTAACACCATTTATTGTTGTACGTCCAACTTGAATATATTCTGTTTCATTGTTTAGTGGTTTGGTTACTGCTGCATATATCCCTTTATAGCTATATTCTATATTTAATTCAGCATCTAACTTATATGTATAATTAGCACCATTTAATATGTATCCATTGTCATTTGTATTGCTAATTTTAACATTTCCTTGATATTCATGAGCATCTATTTGTTTAAAATTTTCAAACAAACCATCCTGATTATATTTTAATAAAAATATATTATATCCTGGCGTACTGATTTCTATTTCTTTATTATCTATTGTCTCTTCTGCTGGAATAATCATATCACCTACGAATGTACTCCTTACACCAACAACATAACCACCATCATTTGAATGACTTACAGAATAATTTCTATTATCGTCATAAAATGCATCTTGGTTTATTATATTAGCTGTCTGTACTAATCCATTATCATTGAATTTTATAACAATAAATCCACCATTATTATCCACAACTGTTTTTATTATTGATTCATTTTTTTCGGTATCTTCTGCATTAATTGTAAATTCCCCTTTTGGTACTTTTCCAATAGCTACATATTCTCCAGTATTTAAACTTACTATTGATTTAAATCCGATATTAGCACCATAGTTCATTTCGAGACAATAAACCCATTCTATCTTGTCATTATTATCATATTTTAATATAATTCCATTTTTAGCACCTGTTACAGTAATATCTATAGCTATGCCATCAGCAGTATCTTCTGCTGGTATTGTCATATTAGCACTTACAAATCCTGCTATAACATAGCCATCTTCTGATTTAGAAATAGCATTAAATTTTTCAATATTTGTACCATCCAATTTGTTAACTTTGATAATTTTACCATCTTCATTAAATATGATAGCCATAGCATTATAATTAGTATTTGCGTTTGTTACTTGTATAGCTTCGTTATTTACAGTATCTTCTACAGGTATTGTTATATTTCCACAATAATATCCAACTGCTATATATTTATCATCAACTTTTTCAATTTCATTGATTACATCTGCATTTGTCGAACCTATATTACTAATCCATTCTATTTTTCCTTCTGCATTATATTTTGTTATTAATGCATCTGTACTTCCATTACTTAGTAAATCAATGTCTTCTCCTGTTGATGTTTGTTCTCCATCAATATGTAATTTTCCTGTCATTTGTCCTACTGCAATTTGTCCACCATCACTTGTTGCAACTGCTGAATTATATTGTGAACTACTACTTACTTCACTTGATGCATATTCTACTAATCCATCACTGTTGTATATTAAGGTTGTGTTTCCTAATAACTCAACATCTTGACCTAATGTTGTTTGGTCACTTGGTATTATTGCTTTGACTGTTAGATATACTTGTACTAGGTATCTGTTGCTTGGTAATTCTGTAACTGATTTTATATTTGCATCAGTTTCCTCAGCAATACTACCAAATTGTCCTGCCCATTCTACCTTATTATCTTTATTAAATTTTAAGACAAGATAATCTCTTGAGCCATTACTTGAAAGTTGTATTTCTTGGTTAGAGGCTGTTTGGTCTGCTTTAATACTACTAGCATTATCATTAAATCTACCTACTTGAATATATCCATCATCTTTTGTTTCAGTTGATTTCACTGCGTGAGAAGTATAAGTTCCTGTATTATATCCTTCTGCCCACTCTATCTTGCCATTTTCATTATATATAATATTGCAACTATTTCCCGATATACTCATACTTTTTCCATCTTGAGTTTGATCTGCTGATATCTCTAAAGAACCAGTTGCTAAATACCCATTTACAATATACTTATTTTCATTATTTACATCTATTGTATTAAATTTTTCGTTACTCCATGTTCCTCCTGGATATCCTACCCACTCTATAAGACCTTCCTGATTATATTTTATTATAAATGGATCATTGTTTCCTGCGTTGGTTAATATTATTTCTTCGCCATTTACTGTTTCTTCAGTAGGTATTATTAAATTACTTGTTAAAAAGTATCCTACAACTATAATATTACCATCTTTATCTACCTCAAAATCATTGATTTTATCTTCTGCATCTCCTCCTATACTTCTAGCCCATTCCACTTTATGTTCTGAGTTATATTTAATTAGTATAGCATCAAAGCTACCTCTACTTTCAAATACTATTTCTTCATTATTTACTGTAGCTTCAGCAGGGATCGTTTTTGTTTCACTAAAGTTTTCAATTTCCACAAATCCGCCATCACTTGTTTCTTTTATATTTATTTGTCCTGGATTTGTTACCCTATCCGTCAATTCTATATATTCATTTAATAAGTTTCCAGAATCATTATATTTTATATGAATTTTAGTAGCCCCTTTTGCTCCTGAAACCACATATTCATTTGAATCTGTCTTTGTGATAGAATAAAAATAATCATGACCTCCTGATACATATGTATTACTCCATACAATTTTATTATTACTATTGTATTTAATAATAACAGCGTCACTATTAGCATTTGTTGATGTTAATACTAATTCCTCTCCACTCTCTGTTTCATCTGCGTCAAATTTTACTGTTCCTTTAAAAAATCCTATCTTAATATACCCACCATCATCTGTTGCAATAGAATCTGTATAACTAATCTCTCCATTACCTTCGAAACTTTGACTCCATAATTCTACCATTTCTTTTACTGCTGGTTTTGTTTTTCCAATTCCAAAGAAATAGGTTCTGTCTTGTTCATTTTCTGGTAATTGGTATCCTTCGGCAGTTTCTATTTCCACTACCTTGTAATATCCTTCTGGTAAGTCTTCCGTAATTCTTCCTTGTTCGTCTGTTGTGATAACTTGGTATGTTTTATCATCTATTTGTACTGTTTCTCCTATCACTTCTCCTTTACTATTTACTGCTTGTGTTTCTGTTCCATCATCTTCTACTTTTGTAATAGCAAATTTTACATTTGGTAATGGTTCTTGGGTTTCTCCATCTATTTTGGTTAGGCTAAATAATGGCTCGTTGTCTAGTGCCATTGTCATAGAATCTCCTTTAAACTCTACACATTTATCATCTATAATATTACCATCTTTATCAATAACATCTTTTGTGAATGGTGACACTGGAACTTCCCCATACGTACTAATTCCTTCTTCTTCTGTTTCAAAATCTGCTAATGATTTAATTTTTCCTTCTAATATTTGTAATTGTAAAAGTCCTTCTTCGTTTTCCTTTACGATAAATCTTACTATGTTATCACTTAATGCATATCCTGCTGGTGGCATCACTTCTTCTATGGTATATTCTATTCCTTCATATAATGGTCCAACGTTAAGCATTCCATCTTCATTTGTTGTATACTCATTATCCAACCATTTTCCTGTTATTCTAAATACTGCTCCTTCTAGTTCTTTTATTGTTCCTTTTTCTGATTTTCCAAGTTGTAAGTAATATTCATCCAATTTTGTATTAACAATACTTGCACTCATAATTGGTTGTTTTTCTTGTGTGTTGTCTATTGTAGGTTGTTCTTTAAAACTTCCTTCTATAACTTGTGCTTCTAAATTGTTACCATTCCATACTGTTTTAAATTTGATTGGTGCTTCACTATATTCATATCCTTCTGCATACACTTCTGTTAAGGTATATTCTTCATTAGGATATAATCCTGTTATGGTAAGTTCACCATTTCTGTTTGTTGTAACTGTTCTTCCTGCTGTTGGTAAGCCTTTTCCTGTTAAGTTAAAACGTATTCCTTGTACTAAATTTCCATTTTGGTCTTCTTTTGTTAATTTGAATGTGTATTTTGGTTCATTTGTTACAGTAAAGCTTACTTTTGCTGGTTCTTCTTCTGTTGCTTGTTCTACATTTAAATTGCTATTTCCTTCTAATTTTTGTACTTGTAAATCTCCATTGTCATCTACTGTTGTTGTAAATTTAATTGTTTCACCATTTAATACATAATCACTTGGTGCTTTTATTTCTTTTACTGTATATACTTTTCCTACATACAAATCTTGTATGTTAATTTTTCCTTGTGCATCACTTGCAATAATTCTTGAGCTTTCTTCTCCTTCTTCTTGTACACTAAATGATGCTCCTTGAATTGGACTATTTGTTCCTTGTTTTACTTTATTAATCTCTAAGTTATATTT
The DNA here is from genome assembly GCA_946491915.1 of uncultured Clostridium sp. The sequence goes on along the minus strand of CAMLYR010000014.1, from coordinate 982 downwards.
TCTAGCGATTCTAAATCCTAGTTTATTGGTTTCTGTTTGGTCTGCTAATTTTCCTTCATCTGTTTCTAAATAGAAATATACGGCATGTGTTGAATAGCTGACATCATTGTAGTTTACATCTTGTGGTACTTCTATTTCATAAGTACAAATATATTCTTCACTTTTTTCTACTACATAATCTCTTAAATCAATTGCATATGTTCTTATTTTTGAAAAGTCTGTGATTTCATCTACTGTTTTCCAGTTGTTGCCTGCGTCATTTAAATCACTATTGACATTTTCATTTTCTGAATAATATACAGTTGCAATTCCTTGTAGGTTTTCTGGTAATTCTATTGGCCCTGTCATTTTTGCCGTAAAGGTTGAACCTAAATCTGTTCCTAATATTTGTGATGTGTTTCCTGCAAATGGTGTTTTTCCTACCACTACAATTCCACTAATATTTCCAGAATAATTATTGGTGATTTGTACACTGATTTTAGCAGTTCTGTTGTTTTGTGTTTTATCAATTTCTGCAACTTGTGGTGCTACGGTTGTCTTAATTTCATCCCCTTCTTCATTATAGTCTGACGCTGTTTCTGTTGTTAAAAGGGTTGAAGGTCCTACAAATGTAATTGATTTTTTACTATAGTCTACTAAATCTTGTGTATTTCCATCCCCATTGATATCATATTTGTCTTCTGCTCTTAAGGTATCTTTATAGTTATTACACTCTTCATTATAGGCATATAATTCGATATCTCTTGTTGCTGATATTTTTCTTGGGTCTGGTGTAATATCCGCATCTACTGTGATTGTATAATTTTCTGGATTTTCATTTTCTGTTAATATTTTTAGAAAATAGTTACCGTCTTGTTCATATATATCATATCCAAGTATGCTCACATTTCCATTGTTTATGGTAATATCGTTTATATCTGCTACTAGCACTTCTTCTGGGAATTTTAATAAAAATGTTCCATTTTTCCATGATTCCACATTA
>CAMLYR010000013.1 GCA_946491915.1 uncultured Clostridium sp. | reverse complement strand
TAATGTGGAATCATGGAAAAATGGAACATTTTTATTAAAATTCCCAGAAGAAGTGTTATTAGCAGAAATCAATAGTGTCAATATCAACAATGGAAATGTAAGCATACTTGGGTATGACATCTATGAACAAGATGGAAACTATTTCTTAAAAATATTGACAGAAAATGAAAATCCAGAAAACTATACAATCACAATAGATGCCAATATAACACCAGACCCAAGAAAAATATCAGCAACAAAAGATATCGAATTATATGCTTATAATGAAGAATGTAATAACTATAAAGATACCTTAAGAGCGCAAGATATCTATGATATCAATGGGGATGGAAATACAGAAGATATCGTAGACTATAGTAAAAGGTCAGTTACATTTGTAGGACCATCAACATTATTAACAACAGAAACTGCCTCAGACTATAATGAAGAAGGAGACGAACTTAAGACAACCGTAGCACCACAAGTAGCAGAAATTGATAAAACACAAAATAATAGAACAGCCAAAATCAGTGTGCAAATCACCAACAATTATTCTGGAAATATCAGTGGAATTGTTGTAGTAGGAAAAACACCATTTGCAGGAAATACATCACAAGTATTAGGAAACAATCTAGGTTCAACATTTACAGCAAAAATGACAGGACCAATAGAACTTCCAGAAAACTTACAAGGAATTGCAACTGTATATTATTCAGAAAATGAAACAGTCAATAGTGATTTAAACGATAGCAGTAACAACTGGAAAACAGCAGATGAAATCACAGATTTTTCAAAAATCAGAACTTATGCAATTGATTTAAGAGATTATGTAGTAGAAAAAAGTGAAGAATATATTTGTACTTATGAAATAGAAGTACCACAAGATGTAAACTACAATGATGTCAGCTATTCAACACATGCCGTATATTTCTATTTAGAAACAGATGAAGGAAAATTAGCAGACCAAACAGAAACCAATAAACTAGGATTTAGAATCGCTAGAAAATATAACTTAGAGATTAATAAAGTAAAACAAGGAACAAATAGTCCAATTCAAGGAGCATCATTTAGTGTACAAGAAGAAGGAGAAGAAAGCTCAAGAATCATTTCAAGTGACGCACAAGGAAAAATTAATATACAAGACCTATATGTTGGAAAAGTGTATACAGTAAAAGAATTAAGAGCACCAAGTGATTATGTATTAAATAGTGCAGAAATGAAATTCACAACAACAGTAGATGACAATGGAGATTTACAAGTACAACAATTAGAAGGAAGCAATAGCTTAAATATAGTACAAGCAACAGAAGAAGAGCCAGCAAAAGTAAGCTTTACAGTAACAAATGAACCAAAATACACATTTAAATTGACAAAAGAAGACCAAAGTGGAAACTTGGTACAAGGTGTTCGTTTTAATTTAACAGGAAAAGGCTTACCAACAGCAGGAAGAACAGTTACTACAAACAGTAAAGGTGAACTTACCATAACAGGATTATATCCAAATGAAGAATATACTTTAACAGAAGTGTATGCAGAAGGATATGCATATAGTGAAGAACCAATCAAATTCAAAACAGTATGGAATGGAAATGACTTAGAAGCACAAGTTATAGAAGGAAGTTTTAAAGAACAACCAACAGTAGACAATACACAAGAAAAACAACCAATTATGAGTGCAACAATTGTTAATACAAAATTAGATGAATACAAATTATCACTTGGAAAATATGAAAAAGAAACACTAAATCCACTTGAAGGAGCAATATTTAGAGTAACAGGAAAATGGTTAGATAATGAGTATACAACAGACGAATATGGAGGATTAGAGGTAGGACCATTATATGAAGGAATAGAATATACTATAGAAGAAATCATGCCTCCAACAGGATATGCTTTAAATGATAATATTATAAGATTTGTGGTAGATAGAGATGAAGAAGGAAATCAATATTTACAGATATTAGAAGGCAAAATTAAACCAATAGCTGATTTTGAAACAGGAGAAGAAGGAATTGGTACATATGGAATAGCAAGTTTACCAGCAATAGATAAAGATGGTAATATAATAGATGACAAAGCGGTAGGTTTTTTCGGAGGTCAAGCAATAATAGGATTAGACAACGATCCATTATTTAGCCTAACAAAAATAGATGGAGAAACCCAAGAACCTTTACCAAATGTAAAATTTGCCATCACAAAAGTAGAAGATGATGGAACAGAAACAACAGCAGTCAATAGTAAAGGAGAAGTGATAGGAGAAACCCAAGAAATAGATGGAAAAACATACCAAATCATCACAACAGATGAACAAGGAAGAATCACAGAAGACTTACCAGAAGGATATTACAAAGTGGTTGAAATAGAAACACAAGAAGGATATCAATTACCAGAAAATGAAGAAGACAGAACCTATTTCTTTGGAATTGGAAAAACAAAACCAGCAGTAAAAGAAATGGTAGAATTATGGAGTCAAAGTTTCGAAGGTAATGGAGAGATAGATGTCACAACATCCATAGCAACTAGCGATGGAGGATATTTGGTAGCTGGCACAATAACAGGGAAGGTAGTATTAGAAGCAGACCAAACAGTAGATAATAAAGCAATAGAAATAATTAATAAAGCATCTTCTACAGGAGATGGAATATTAATTAAATATAATGCAGAAGATAAAATTGAATGGGCCAAAAAATCATATGGAACTATTTATGAAACACCACAGGACATAGTAGAAGTAGAAGATGGATATTTGGTATTATATAATGGTAAAACTATAAATATTCCAAAGGAAGAGACTGTTAATAATACAGCCATAAATATACAAACTAATGATTTTGATTTTATAACAGTTAAATATAATAAAGAAGGTTTAGCCGATTGGGGAGTTTCTACATTTGGAAACAAAGCCGAATATCCATCTAAGATAGCGGCAACACCTGATGGAGGATTTATACTAACTGGTAGTTGGGCAGGGGATACTTTAACAATACCAGCAAATAAAGTAGCGAATAATCAAGAAATAATTATTGATAATGAAAATCAAACTGCAAATTGGAGAAACGGAATAGTTATAAAATATAATTCAAATAATTTAATAGAGTGGGTAACATATCTAAATGGAAAAAAACAGAACTATGCTGATAAAATTATCCCAATAGATACTGATCATGGTATAAGTTATATTGTCATTTATAATGGTCAGGATTTAGTCTTAGATAGTGAACAAATTGATGGAGATATTTCTACTTTACAATATTCTGGAACGAATAAAGGAATTATAAAAATAAATGAAGAAGGAAAGATAGAGAAAGTAAATATTACTGCAGATGCTAGTAACGTTAGTCCGAAATTATTTTTAAATGAAGATAATTCCTTTGTGGTATTAAAAAATGGTACTATTACTTTATATGATGAAAATGCGGAAATCATTAAAAGCAATCAATTCTTAAGTAATCTTAGTTACAGAGGATTAATAAAAGCAAACGATGGAAGCTATATAGCAATAGCAAGTACTAATACAGACATAAATATAGATGGTAAATATACACAAGATGGAAAAAATATACAGTTAACAAATACATCTAAAGGAACAAATGACATTATATTAATTAGTATAAATGAAGACTTTTTAGTAGAAAAAGTGACAATAATAGGTACTAAAGGGGATGAAGATTTTAAAGAAATTATACAAAAAAATAATGAAGAATATATATTGCCTGTAAATACTGGAAACTCTAAAATATATGTAAATAGTGAAGAAAAACAAGATATTGATAAAGGGTTCAATATAATAAAATTGACAGATATAGATGAAATAATAGATGTTAACTTAATAGAAACAGTTACTTCTGCAACACAATATAATTCAGCAGTTTCAACAAGTGATGGTGGACAAATTGCAGTAGGAACACTAACAGGAGTTTTAAATATAAAAGCGGACGACACATCTATTGATGAAAAAATCAAATTAACAAGTAATGGTGGAACAGATATTCTAATTGCAAAATACAATGAGGAGAAAAAAATAGATTGGGCTATAAATCTTGGAGGAACAGGAGCAGACATACTAAGAGATGTGATAAAGAAAGACGATACATATATTGCAGTTGGATATATTAATGGAAACCTACATATAGATAAAAAATATACGGAAAATGGAGAAGATATAGATATAACTAGTAGTGGTGACAAAGGAATTATAATAGAGTTTAATGAAGAAGGAAAAATTATAACTGTAAAAGTTGCAGAAGGTGCAAATAGTTATTTTACCAGTATACAAAATTTGGATACTGGAGGATATATTATAGGAGCCAAAACTAATACTAATATTATTATAGATAACATGCAAATGGATTCTTTAAATAGTAATCTAATAATAATAGAATTCAATAACGATAATTCTGTTAAAAATCTAATAAATACATATATTAGCTCATATGCTGATATAACTAACATTGCTTCATTAGATGACGGTGGAATCGTTGTGGTTGGAAACTATAATTGGTCAAGTGAAATTACTATTCCTAGTGAAGCAACTACTATTGGAGAAATAAATGTGCCTAGCTCTAAAAATATCGATGGATTTATAGTAAAACTAAATGCAAATAAAAAAATAGAATATTTAAAAGTTATTCAACCACTGAATGCAAGTAGTCAAGATAATTTGAAAGATGTAGTGGAAACAATAGACGGAGGATATCTCGCTCTTTGGTATGGTTATACAGGTAATGTTGGAGGAGGACTAGTTTTTACAGAAGAAGAAACAGCTTCAGGAGAAATAATAAATAGTGTAACAGGAGTGTGGTGTTCATATTTAATAAAATATAATAGTGATAATAAAGTAGAATGGATGAAGAAAGTTACTACTAGTAATCTTAATGCTAGAAAATTATTACTAACAAAAAATGATGAATATATAGTAGCAACAGACACTTCAATTGTTAAATATTCATCTTCATTTGAAGAACAATATACGATAAATCTAAATGGAGTATATCTTGATATTGTCGATAATGGAGATAACACATATACTTTCTTTGGATATCAAACAGAAAACAGTGTTACTACAGCTAGAGTAAGAAAATTCCAAGAAAACACCATCTCAGCCGAAATCCCAGAACAGCAAGAAATCACTGTAGAAAACTATAAAAAAGAATACAAAATTACAACAGAGGTAGAAGGAACAGGAGGAAGCATATCAGGACAAGGCACAACTGAAGAAAATCCATATGAAATCGTAAAACATGGAGAAGATAGTACAAAAGATCTTGTCGTAACACCAGAAGAGGGTTACAAAATCTTAAAAATCACCGTAAATGGAGAAGAAATCAATTTTGTACCAGAAGAGGATGGAAGTGTCATATTAGATAAATTTACAAATATGACAAGTGATAAACATGTAGTCGTACAATTTAGTAACACAGTTTCAACCGTTATTGTCCATCACTATAAAGATGGAACAACTGATAAATTAGCAGAAGATGAAACCTTAACAGGTGAAATTGGAACAAATTATACAACTGCACCAAAAGATATTGCAGATTATGAAGTAGTAATTGGAAAATTACCAAGTAACGCAAGTGGACAATATACAGCAGATGTGCAAGAAGTCACCTATTACTACAAACAAACACCTGTAAAATTCATCGTACATCATTATTTAGAAGGAACAGAAGAAATTGTACCAGGTTCAGAAGATGACCAAATCAATGAAGAAAGAGACAGAGGTACAGAATATACAACAAGTCCAGCAACTGGAATTGATGAAAAATATGAGTTAGTAGAGGTTTTAGGAAATCCTTCTGGAACACTAACAGGAAATGAAACAATTATCACATACTATTACAGAGTCAAAGACTCAGCAGGTGTTATCGTACATCATATAGATACAGATACAAAAGAACAAATTGCACCAGATGTCATGATTCCAGCAACAGGAACAGGAAAATATGGAGATAGCTATACAACAACAGTAAGTAGCGAAATACCAGCAAATTATGAATATGTAACAAGAACTGAAAACTGGGAAGGAACCATGATAGACACCCTAACAGAAGTTACATATGAATATAGATTGGTAGATCCAAATATAACAGAACAAAACATTTCTAAAACAGCAACAGCAAGTATTGATAATCCAAAAGCAGAAATAGAATATGGAATCACATATACAACAACAATTGAAAACTACATAGGAAAAGCACAAGTAACAATTGTAGATACATTACCATATAAAATTGATGTAGCAAAATCTAGTTTAAATGGTGGAACATATGATGAAGAAAGCCAAACAATCACATGGACAGAGTTGGTAGATGGAATTGATACATATACAACACCTGAAAGTGGAAATATCGAAATTCATAAAACCATCAAAGTGGTATATCTAAATATGGATGTATCAAAAGAAACCATAGAAAATAATGTATCTGGAAATGTAAAACTATTGACACCTTCAAAAACAAGTGAAGAGGTAACAGATACAGCAACAACCAATACAGAATTTAAAACAAATATTACAGTCAATAAAGTATGGGAAGATAATGATACACAAGCAAATAGAAGACCAGAAACCATTGTGATTAATGTAAAGGCAGAAAATGCAGACAACAATGATCCAGAAGCAATTATTGATACATATGAACTAGATACAGAAACTGAAACAAGTCATACATTTACAGACTTACCAAAATACAATAGTCAAGGAAATGAAATCCAATACACAGTAGAAGAACAAGAAAAAAATCCAGGAGACTTACATTTCTACACAATTAGTGTAGGAACTGTGGAAAACACAGATGAAAACATGAAAGAAGTAACAATAACAAATACTTTCGAAAAACCAGATGATACGACAGAAGTAACAGTAACAAAAGTATGGGATGACAATAACGACGAAGCAGAAAAGAGACCAGAAAGTATTAATCTACAATTGAAAAATGGAAATGCAACAGTAAAAGAACAAGTAGTCAATGTATCAAATGCTGTTAGTGGAGATACAAACACATGGCAATATACATTTACAGATGTAGAGAAATACAATGACAATGGACAAGAAATTGAATATACAGTAGATGAAACAGAAGTTAATCATAATGATTTACAATTCTATACTAAGAAATTAGAGGGAACAACTGTAACCAATACCTTTACACAAAATACAGATAAGGTAGAAATTCCAATTAAGAAAGTTTGGGAAGATAATGACATACAAGCACAAAGAAGACCAGAAAGTATCATCATTGTATTAAAAGCAAATGGAGTAGAAAATCAAAGATATGAATTAACAAAGGAAAATGCAGATGTATCAGATGAAAACATATGGACATATACATTTACAGAGTTACCAAAATATGACCAATACAATAATATTATCAATTACACAATAGAGGAAGAAGAAAAAACAGAAGGAGACTTAAAATTCTATACAGGCAAAGTAGATGGAACAACTATAACAAACACATTTACAAGACCAACAGAAACCATCAGTATAGAAGTTAACAAAACATGGGAAGACCAAGATAATGTATACAATAAGAGACCAACCTCTATTAGATTAGAAGTAAAACAAGGGGAAATGGTCATAAAATCTGAAGTAGTAACTCAAGATGATAATTGGCAAACAACATTCACAGATTTACCAAAATATGATGAAGATGGACAAGAAATTGTATATACAGTAGATGAAGAAGAAGTATCATCAAATGACTTGTTCCATTATGAAAAACAAATCGGAGAAGTGACTGATAAAGAAGGAATATTAGACGAAAAAGAAGCAACCATAACAAACACGATGACAAAAATTCCATCCACAGTAGAGGTAAAATATGTGGATAAAAACACAGGAGAAGAGATATCAGATAGCAAAACAAAAGAAGGAATTATAGGAGATACATTTGATGTAACAGAAGATAAAAAAGATATAGAAGGATATACTTTGGTAGAAGAGCCAGCAGAGAAAACAGGTGTGTATACAGCAGAACCACAAGAAAAAATTTACTACTATGCAAAAAATACAAGGGTTATCGTAAAATATCTAGAACAAGATGATACACCAGAAGATATTGCAAATAATAAAGTGTTAGCACCAGAGGTTACGATAGAAGGATATGAAGGACAAGACTATACAACAGTAGAAGAAGAAATACCAAACTATACCTTAGTAGCCACAACAGACAATACAGAAGGAAAAATGCAAAGAGATGAAATTGTTGTTATCTACTACTATGCACCAAACACAACTGTTACAGTAAAATATCTAGAAAAAGATAATACACCAAATGATAATAGTGATAATAAGGTATTAGCACCAGAAGAGATAATCAATGGATATGTAGGAAAAGATTACACAACACAAGCACAAAATGTTGAAGGATATACATTGGTAGAAACAACAAATAATACAGAAGGAACCATGACAAAAGAGCCAATCGAAGTTATCTACTATTATGCACAAAATACAAAAGTTATCGTAAAATACTTAGAAAAAGATGAAACACCAGAAGATAATACAGATAACCAAGTATTAGCAGAAGAAATAACCATAGAAGGTTATGCAGGACTAAACTACGAGACAGAGCAAAAAGATATAGAAAACTACACATTTGTAGAAACAACAAATAATACAGAAGGAACTATGACAAATGACATCATAGAAGTCATCTACTACTATGCACAAAATACAAAAGCAACTGTACAACATATTGATAGAGAAACAGGAGAAATCCTAAAAGAAGAAACCCAAGAAGGAAAAGTAGGAGACCTATTTGAAACACAAGCAGAAGACTTTGAAGGCTATGTGTTAGTAGAAAGTCCAGAAGAACCAAATATCATTATGGATAAAACAGGAGAGCAAGTTGTAAAATATTATTATGCACATGTATCAGCAGGTGTTATCGAAAAACATATCGATGACATCACAGGAGAATTGCTATACAGTGAAGAACATGAAGGAAATGAAGGGGATTTATATAACATACCATCAAGAGAATTTGAGGGTTATGACTTAGTAACAGAAGATAAAGATGGAAATAGTAGATTACCAGAAAATGCAGAAGGAAAAATGAAAAGAGACGAAGTAATTGAAGTAAAATACTATTACATCAAAAAAGCAAAAGTGATTGTAAAATACTTAGAAGAAGATGATACACCAGAAGATACGACAGATAATCAAGTATTGGCAGAAGAAATCATAGAAGGACATGAAAATGACAACTATGAAACAGAAGCCAAAGAAATACAAGACTACAATCTAGTAAAAATACCAGAAAATGCAACAGGAACCATGGTAATAACCAAAAATCCAGATGGAACCTATCATACAGAAATTGAAGTGGTATACTACTACAAAAAGGTAGCAGGAGGCGTCGTAGAAAATCATATAGACATCACAACAGGAAATATATTAGCCACTGGAACACATGAAGGAAATGTAGGAGATCCATATGACATACCATCAAGAGAATTTGACGGATATGATTTAGTAGAGGTGGATTCAGAAGGAAACAATATGTTACCAGAAAATGCAATAGGAACCATGACAGAAGAAGAAATCGTAGTAAACTATTACTACATCAAACAAGCAAAAGTAAAAGTAGAGTATATCGACAAATTAACAGGTGAAAAACTAGATGAAGAAGAAATACAAGGACATATAGGAGATAGTTATGAGACAGAAGAAAAAGAATTTGACGGATATGAACTTGTAGAAAAACCATCAAATAGTACAGGAGAAATGACAGAAGAAGAAACCGTAGTTAAATACTATTACCAAAGAAAAGCAGAGGTAGAAGTAAAATACTTAGAAAAAGGAACAGAATATGAAATAGCACCAAGTGAAACGATAGAAGGATATGTAGGAGATAACTATGAAACTTCAGTAAAAGACATCCCATATTATAACTTCGTAGAAGCAACAGATAATACAAGTGGAACAATGCAAAAAGATAAAATACTGGTTGTCTACTATTATGAAAAACAAGTATTTAACTTAGGAATAGACAAATGGGTAGCAAGTGTCAATGTAAATGGAATCAGTGAAGGAGCAAAAACCATAAACAACAAAGACGAAATGTATGTAGTAGACATCCATAGAAGGAAAGCAGACACAGCAGATATAAGAATTACATACAAAATCAGAGTAACAAACAAAGGAGAAATCGAAGGAACAGCAGGAGAAATCATTGAAATCATCCCAGCAGGATATAGTTATCATCAAACAGATAATGACATCTATTGGGAAGAAAAAGATGGAACATTGGTAACAAATGCTCTAGAAAATGAAACAATTGAGCCAGGAGAATACAGAGAACTTGAAATTGTACTAAGATGGAATACAGGAGAAGACAACTTTGGAGAAAAAGAAAACTTAGTTATCTTAAGCGGAGAAACAAATCCAGCAGGATATGAAGATATAGATAAAAACGATAACCACTCATCATCAAATATGATGATAACTGTAGCAACAGGTCTAGACAGAAATGGAAGATTTATCTTAAATGTAACTTTACAAATATTAATACTTGTAGCAGTAGTATTGTTATTTATCCGTCGTAGAAGAAAATAATGGACAGTTTTGTCCTTTTGGGGACGTTTCTGTTTGGGACATTTTGTCTAATCAGAGACGTCTTATTTTTGTGTCGCATAGACAAACGAACCCAATGCGACATTTTGAGAAATTTTTATTGAAAAAAGAGAAAAAATGATGTAAAATATAGCATACAGAGAATGTCGCATAGACAAACGAACTCAATGCGACAGAAAAATGTCGCACAGACAAACGAACTCAATGCGACAAAACGAACTCAATGCGACACAAGTGAAGGAGGAATCGACATGAAAGTTATTTTAAAAGCAGATATAAAAGGGGTAGGAAAAAAAGATGAAGTGATTAATGCATCAGATGGGTATGCAAGAAATTTTTTATTTCCTAAAAATTTAGCAGTTGAAGCCAATAAAGAGAATATGGCAAAATTAAAAGCAAAACAAGATTCTGCGAAATTTCAAAAAAATCTAGAAAAAGAAGAAGCGATGAAAACAGCAGATAAACTATCAAAAATATTATTGAAAATAAAAGTAAAAGCAGGAGAAAACGGAAAAATTTTTGGAGGCGTATCTAGTAAAGATATTGCACAAGAATTATCAAATCAGTATCATATTGAAGTAGATAAAAAGAAAATTGACTTAAAAGAAACCATTAAGACACTTGGTGTTCACAATATTGAAATAAAATTATTCGAAGGTGTAGTGGGAAAACTAAGAATTGATGTTATTTCAGAATAAAGAGTAAAAATGAAATCTATTGTATGTGAAAAAATTGATATTTGATGAAGAGACAAGTAGAAATTTCCATGCAATAAAAGAAATGAGTGGAGGCTAGAAAAAATGGAATTAGGAAAAGTACCACCACATGATGTAGAAGCAGAACAAGCTGTTTTAGGAAGTATGCTAACAGATAAAGATGCCGTAATATCTGCCATAGAGGTTTTGAAAGAAGACGATTTTTATAGAACAGATAACAAATCGATTTATGAAGCAATTATTAACCTATATAATCGAGCAGAGCCAATTGACATCATTACGGTAAAAGCAGAGTTGGAATCCTTAGGAAAGTTTGAGCAAGTTGGTGGATTAGAATATTTAGCAAGCTTGCCAGATAAAGTACCAACAACAGCAAATGCGATGAAATATATAAAAATTGTGGAAGAAAAATCGACTTTACGAAACTTAATAAAAACAGCGAATGAGATTATTGAATTAGGATATGATCCAACAGAAGATGTATCAGACATCATGGAAGGTGCAGAAAAGAAAATTTTTAATATTATGCAAAACAATGATAAAAAAAGTTATTCGCCTATAAAAGACATATTGGTTGATAGTTTTACACAGTTGGAAGAATTATATAATCGAAAACAACACATTACAGGTGTACCATCTGGATTTACGGAATTAGATTATAAAACAGCAGGATTTCATGGGTCAGATTTAGTTTTGATTGCAGCAAGACCAGCAATGGGTAAATCTGCTTTTGCCTTAAATATAGCAACAAATGCAGCAGTACGTGCGAATGTACCAGTGGTTATCTTCAGTTTGGAAATGTCAAAAGAACAAATGGTAAACAGAATTTTATGTAGTGAAGCCATGGTGGATAGCAACAAAGTAAGAACAGGAAAATTGGAAGAGGATGACTGGACAAAGCTAGCAGGAAGTATAGGACCATTATCAGATGCAGAAATCTATATAGATGATACGCCAGGAATATCTGTTATGGAAATTAGAGCAAAATGTAGAAAACTAAAATTAGAAAAAAATATTGGAATGGTTGTTATCGATTATTTGCAATTGGTACAAGGTAGTAATAGAAGAAATGGAAGCCGTGAACAAGAAATATCAGAAATCAGTAGGTCATTAAAAATATTAGCCAAAGAATTAAATGTACCAGTAATTGCTTTATCACAATTATCAAGAGCGGTAGAACAAAGACCAGACCATAGACCAATGTTATCAGACTTAAGGGAATCTGGAGCAATAGAGCAAGACGCTGATATTGTTATGTTTCTATACAGAGATGATTATTATAATCCAGATAGTGAGAAAAAAGATATTGCAGAAGTTATCATAGCAAAACACAGAGGAGGTTCATTGGGAACAGTAGATCTTCTATGGTTAGGAAGTTATACCAAATTTGTGAACTTAGAAAAAAGATTTGATGATTAATGATAATGTCCAATTGGGGACGTTTCCCGATGGGACATTTTTATTAAATAGAAACAATATAAAACTATAAGTTACTTAGGATTAAAGTGAGAATAAAGATGCAACATTTTATTTTAAAAGTTAAAGGTGGAATTTTATGGCACAGAGAGAAAAAAAGACGTTAATACATAAAGTATTAGATACAATAAAAAAGTATCATTTAATAGAAACAGGAGATAGACTAGTATTAGGTGTTTCAGGAGGACCTGATTCTATTACCATGTTAGATATTTTATTAAAAATCCAACAAGAAAAACTAATAGCATTTGATATGGTAGTTGCTCATGTCAATCATATGATTAGAGAAGAGGCAAATGAGGATGAAGAATTTGTCAAAAAATATTGTATGAAAAATAATATACAATTCTTCTCAAAAAGTATAGATGTTCAAAAAATAGCCAATACTAATAAAATCAGTACAGAAGAAGCCGGAAGAGATGTAAGATACGCATTTTTTAATGAAGTATTAGAAAAAATAAATGGAAATAAAATTGCCATTGCCCATAACAAAAATGATAAAGTGGAAACAATGATTATGAATCAATTACGCGGGTGCGGAATACAGGGGTTAAAAGGAATTGAACCAACAAGAGATCAATATATTAGACCATTAATTGAATGTGAAAGAAAAGAAATTGAAGAATATTGCAAAGAAAACAATATAGAACCAAGAATTGATAAAACCAACTTTGAAAATGTCTATACAAGAAATAAGATTAGAAATGTTGTTATTCCCTATATAGAACAAGAATTTAATCCCAATATTATAGAAACAATGGACAGACTTTCCAATCTTGTAACAGAACAGGAAGCATATATAAAAAAACAAACTAAAATTGTGTATGAGAAAATTCTATTAGAGGAAAACATACCATTTCATCAAAATCTGAAGTCAAAAGAAAATAAAGAAGAACAAACAAGTGAAAAAAGAAATGAAGAAATGTTTCAGAATACAAATGGCAAAGAATATATTTTATTAGATTTAAAAGGATTTAACCAGCAAGAAAAAGTAATAAAATCTAACTTAATTTTATATACTATAACAAGACTTTTTCACACAACCAAAGGGATTGAAAAAATACATATAGAGGATATCATAAAATTATGTGCAAATAATATAGGCAATAAATTTTTAATGCCAAATAAAAATTTGAAAATTTTTATAAAAAATGGGAAAATAAAATTTTCTAAGGAAATATGAGTAGCCGTAATATTTTGGAAAATACATACAATTTGTAACAAAAAAGAAATACAAAAAACTATTGAAAAAGAAAAAACAATATGATAGAGTGCAAAAAGATAAGAAAGCGTGTGTTAGCGAGAGTAAATCTTTCAATATATACATGCGAAAATTTAAGTAAACATCAAGAAGAAAGAGGAGGAATTATTTTGAAAAACGGAATAAAAACATTAGCCATGTGGTTAATCATCATTGTAATTTTTTTAGTCGTATTATCATCCATTGTAGAAAATAGTAATTCTAGACTGACTTATTCAGAATTAATGACAAACATTAATAGTAATAATGTAAAATCAATTGTTATTAATGCAGATGGAAAAACAGCAGAAGTTGAATTAAAAGATGATAATATAAGAAAAGAAACGAATATACCAGACATGGGTACATTTATGACATATGTAGAAGAATTCATAAATAATGGAAACTTTACATTAGAAGAAAAATCAGAATCAATATTTATGACATTACTTCCATTAGTAACACCATTTGCTATATTAATCATATTCATGCTTTTCTGGTTCTTAACAATGGGAGGAGCTAGTAGTGGAAACCCTGGAAGTAAAACAATGTCATTTGGAAAAAGCAAAGCCAGAATGATGACACCAGCAGAAAAAAATAGAATTACATTTGAAGATGTTGCAGGTGTAGACGAAGAAAAAGAAGAATTAGAAGAAATTGTACAATTCTTAAAAAATCCAAAGAAATTCACAGATATGGGAGCAAGAATCCCAAAAGGTGTTTTATTAGTTGGTCAACCAGGTACAGGTAAAACATTGCTTGCAAAAGCAGTTGCTGGAGAAGCAGGCGTACCATTCTTTATTATCAGTGGTTCAGACTTTGTAGAAATGTTTGTTGGTGTTGGTGCTTCAAGAGTAAGAGATTTATTTGACCAAGCTAAGAAAAATGCACCATGTATCATATTTATAGATGAAATTGATGCTGTAGGACGTCAAAGAGGTGCAGGCCTTGGTGGTGGACATGATGAAAGAGAACAAACATTAAACCAATTATTAGTTGAAATGGACGGATTTGCAGAAAATGAAGGTGTTATTGTCTTAGCAGCAACCAATAGACCAGATGTATTAGATAAAGCATTATTAAGAGCAGGAAGATTTGATAGACAAATTGTTGTAGGATTGCCAGATGTAAAAGCAAGAGAACAAATATTAGAAGTGCATAGTAGAAAGAAAAGACTAGCAGATGATGTAGATTTAAAAATTATTGCAAAAAATACATCAGGATTTGCAGGAGCTGACTTAGAGAACATATTAAATGAAGCAGCATTGTTAGCCGCTAGAAGAAATATGAACGAAATTGGAATGAGAGAAATCGAGGACGCCATGGTAAAAGTAACCATGGGACCTGAAAAGAAAACAAGAGTAAGAAGTGATAAAGAAAACAAATTAGTTGCTTATCATGAAGCAGGTCATGCAGTTGTTAGCCATTATCTAGAAACACAAGACCCTGTACATGAAATATCAATCGTACCTAGAGGAATGGCAGGAGGATACACCATGTATAGACCAACAGAAGACAAAAACTTCATGTCAAAAACAGAAATGGAAGAAAATATTGTATCATTATTAGGCGGTAGAGTAGCAGAAGCACTTATTTTAAATGATATATCAACAGGTGCAAGCAATGATATAGAAAGAGCAACAAAAATTGCAAGAAGCATGGTAACTAAATATGGTATGAGTGAAAAAATAGGTGCAATGATGTTAGGATCTAGCCAAGAAGAAGTCTTCTTAGGAAGAGACTTTGGTCACACGAAAGAATATTCAGAAGAAACGGCAGCCGTTATTGATGAAGAAACAAAAAGAATTGTAGATACTGGATATAATAGAGCAAAGAAAATATTATCAGACAATGTAGATAAACTACACAAAGTAGCAGGAATCTTACTTGAAAAAGAAAAGATTACTTCAGATGAGTTTGAAGCAATTTTCACAGAATAATGTCGCATTAGGTTCGTTTGTCAGTGCGACAATAATGGAAATGTCGCATAGAGATCGTTTGTTAATGCGACATTTAATGATAAAATATTACGGACGTACGAAGTACGTCCATTTTTTTGCCTAAAAATAGAAACAAAAAATGGAATGATAAAATTTGAAATGAAAATGTCATAAAAATTTAATATAAGAATTATGAAAATGGTAAAAAGACAAGCCGTAAGAGGATAAGAGGTAAGCTCAAATTAAGACTAAAACCCTATATTTACAAAGTATTAGAATATTTATATAGTATTAAATAGGATAAATAGGAAACATGCCAAAATGTTTACTTAAAAAATTGTAAAAATACTTGTCAAAACGAAAGGAGAAAGAAACATGAAAAAAGGGATAAAGAAAGCAATATCTACCATAGCCATATTAACAATGACATTTCAAATGGGAATGCCAGTAATACCTGGATTACAAAAAACAGTATTAGCAACAGATACAACAAATTCAGTACAAGAGGTACAAGAAAATATACAATCCACCGCTGATAAAGCAGGGACAACAGAATTATCAGAAAGTGTAGATACAACAGAAACAGAAGAAATCTCAAGAAACTATGAAATTAAAGAGGAAGAAACTTGGGATATATCTGCCAATGGAGATGAAAGTGTTATTGCAACATGGACATTAAATGATAAAACATTAACCATATCTGGAACAGGAGAAATGAAAGATTGGAATAATGATTCTAAAGAAGATTGGCATAACACACAATATACAAATTTGATAGAAAATGTAATTATTAAAGAAGGAATAACTAGGATAGGACAAGGAGCGTTTTTCTTGTGTAGCAATTTGGAAAGCATAACAATTCCAGAAGGAATAACAAGTATAGAAGATTGGACATTCTATGAATGTGAAAACTTAGTAAGTATAAATATTGTAAGTAGTGTAGAAGTTATAGGAGATTTTGCATTTGAAGGATGTAGTAGTTTAGAAAGTATAACGATTCCAGAAGGAGTAACAAGCATAGGGAATTTTGCATTCGAAGGATGTAACAGTTTAACAAGTATAAACATTCCAAAGGAAGTAAAACATATAGGAGAATCAGCATTTTCTGAATGTAGTAGCTTAATAAGTATAACTGTAGAAGAAAACAATGAAAACTATCTAAGTGATGATGGAATACTATTTAATAAAGGAAAAACAATAATTATACAATATCCAAGTGCTAAAAATGATATAACAAAATATGTAATACCAGATACTGTAACGAGTATAGAAAATGGTGCATTTAAAAAATGTAATAACTTAACAAGTATAAGCATTCCAGAAAGTGTAACAAGTATAGGAGAAAGTGCATTTTCTGAATGTAGTAGTTTAACAGATATAGTAATACCAGAAAGTGTAACAAGCATAGGAGGAAGTGCATTTTCTGAATGTAGTAGTTTAACAAATATAGTAATACCAGAAAGTGTAACGAGTATAGGACAAAGTGCATTTTTAAGATGTACTAGTTTAACCAGTTTAAATATTCCAAAGGGAATAACAAATATAAAATATCGTACATTTGCGGAGTGTAGTAGTTTAAGAATTATAACGATTCCAGAAGGAGTAACAAGTATAGGAAGTTATGCTTTTTTTCAATGTAATAACTTAATAAGTATAAGTCTTCCAAATACAATAAGTAGCATAGAAGAATATGCAATACCTAAAACAGCAATCATATATGCACAGGCAGATAGTGAAGGTCATAAATATGCAGAAGAAAATGTACAAGGATATATTTTAGAAGGACAAGCAAAAGAAATAACTACTAATTATGAAATAAAAGAGGAAGAAACTTGGGATATATCAGCAAATCAGGATGAAAGTATTCTTGCAAAATGGACATTGTCAGATAGAACATTAACTATATCTGGAATCGGAAGAATGAAAGATTGGGATTTAGGCGGAGAAATTGATTGGGAGATATATTCAAATTTAATAGAGAAGGTAATTGTAAATCAAGGAATAACAAATATTGGCAGTTATGCATTTTCTAATTGCAGTAGGTTAGTAAGTGTAGATATTCCAAAGGGAGTAACAAACATAGCCGAAGGCGCATTTTATGGATGTAGTAGTTTGGAAAGTATAACCATTCCAGAAGGAGTAACAAGTATAGGAAAATTTGCATTTGAAAGATGTAGTAATTTAACAAATATAACGATACCAAAAGAAGTAACAAGTATCGATTCTTATATATTTGAAGAGTGTACTGGGTTAGAAATGATAAATGTAGATGAAAATAACCAGATGTATACCAGTGAAAATGGTATTTTATTCGATAAGCAAAAAACTAAAATAATTCGATATCCAAGTGCTAAAAGAGATATAACAGAATATGTAATACCAGATACTGTAACAAGTATAGAAAATGGTGCATTTGAAGGATGTAGTGGTTTAAAAAGCATAACAATTTCAGAAGGAATAACAAGCATAGGAGATTCTACATTTGAAGGCAGTAGTAGTTTAGAAAATATAACAATTCCAGAGGGAGTAATAAGTATAGGAAAAGATGCATTTTATGGATGTAGTAGTTTAACCAATATAATGATTCCAGAAAGTGTAATAACTATAGAGAAGTCTGCATTTTCAGGATGTAGTAGTCTAGAAAATATAACAATTCCAGAAGGGATAACAAGTATAGAAGATAGGACATTTGCAGAATGTAGTAATTTGAAAAGTATAACTATTCCAGAAGGAGTAACAAGTATAGGAGTAGATGCATTTTATGGATGTAGTAGCTTAACGAATATAATAATTCCAGAAAGTGTAACAGCTATAGAAGATTATGCATTTTCAGGATGTAGTAGTCTAAAAAGTGTAACAATTCCAAGTACAGCCTTAACAATTGGAGATGAAGCCTTTTCAGATACAACAATGATTTATACAAAAAGAAATACAGAAGGGCATAAGTATGCAGAGCAATTTGAACATGGATATATTTTAATATATGAAAAGGGCGATATAGACGGAAATGGAAGAATAGATATAACAGATTTCTTGATGCTAAAAAGACATTTAGTAGCAGAAAATAGAAGTGATTGGAAATTAACAGGAGATAGTCTAGTATCAGCAGACATGAATGAAAATGGAACAGTAGATATCACGGATATGTTAATGTTAAAAAGAGTGATTGTAGAAAATGTATAAGAAAACAAAAATAAAATGTAATGAAAATGTAATAAACTTTGTAAGTAGCTCTACAGTAACATTCTATAGTATTCGATTATAAAAGAATAGAAATTAAATGAAGAACCACTTGAAAAAAAAATAAAAATATGTCAAAATAAAATTGTAATATTTTAATAATGGAGGAATACAAATGAAACGAATAAAATTAGTAGCTATAATGACTATGTTAAGTATGTTATTCATTATGATAGCTTCAAAATCATATGCGGCAGATGAAAATTTTGAATTACAATTAGAAGCATCAACAACTACTTTAAATCCAGGAAACAGTTTTTCGGTAGATATTATCATAGACAATATGAATGTTACAAGTGGAGATCAAGGAATTGGTGCTTATCAAACAAAAATTATATATGATACAAATATATTAGAATTAGTTGATGTTACAGCTGCTCAAGGATGGGAAGTTTTAGAAAATGAGGGGAACATGGTAGCTAATACAAGTAATGCAGAAGTAGTTAAAGAAAGAACACATACAGCAACAATTAATTTTAAAGTATTAGATAATGCAACATTAGGAAATACAACAATTTCTCTAGAAAGTATACAAGGATCTTCAGGTACAACGACAATTGACGGAACAGGAATATCAGAAGTTGTAACCATAGAAGAACAAAGCACTAATCCACCAATAGATGATGATAATCCATCCGGAGGAGATAACACAACAGGAGATGACAACACAGTTGGAGATGATAACATAGTAGGTGACGATAATACAGTTGGAGATGATAATACAGCAGGTGATAGTAATACAAATAGAAATCAAATTGGCACATCATCTAATAACAATCAAGGTACAACATCTAATAAAGTATTACCTTATGCTGGATTTAGAAATGTTATTATTATAGCAATTGGTGTAGTAATTGTATCAGCAGTTGTATTCTATATAAAATATAGAAGAGCAGTATAAATATAAAAGAAAGTAGCAAATTATATTGCTATTTTCTTTTTTTTAGGATAAAATAAAAGTACAAAAGAGAAAAAAGATAGAGGAATGATTATGAAGGATTATTATAGAATATTAGAAGTAAATGAAAAAGCATCACCAGAAATCATAGAAAAAGCATATAAAACATTAGTAAAAAAATATCATCCAGATTTGTATTCATCTGCCCAAAAAAAGGAAGCAGAAAGAAAACTCAAAGATATTAATGAAGCCTATAATATCTTATCAGATAGTTTTTTAAGATCACAATATGACTTAGAATTACAAAGACAAAGACAAAGGAATATGCAAACTGAGGAAAATATATCAAACGAAAATACACAAAATTATCAACAAAATACTGCTCAAAAAAGGAATATTTTAAATAATAAAAGAAAAAAAGCAAAAACAGAATATGTACAAAACAAAAGTAATGTTGGAACAATATTTGGGCTTATAGATTTAGTAAGAGATTTATTTGCTAGTAAACCACAAAAAAAAGAAAGAAGGAAAATGAATCAAACAGACTGGCTAGCAATGGGATTAACAATAGTAGTACTTCTTATCATTGGTGTTATATTATGGTTTATACCATTTACCAATGGATGGATGAGACAGCTATTATTTGAAAATCCAATATTTAACTTTATCGGAGGTTTATTTTCTTAATTTAAGAATAATTCTATTGACAACTGAGAGGCAATAAGGTATAATATATATCGTTGAATAAGGGTTATCCCAACATACAGTTTTCGTATGACCGGAAGGAGGGGAATTTAAATGTTAGAAATAAAAGTTAATAATGGTAATATAGAAGATGCTCTAAAGAGATTCAAAAGACAATGTGCTAGAAATGGAGTATTACAAGAAGTTCGTAAGAGAGAGCATTATGAAAAACCTAGTGTAAAAAGAAAGAAAAAATCTGAGGCAGCAAGAAAAAGAAAATTTTAATACATATAAGATCGGGGTATTAATAGAGATTAATATCTCGTTTTTTGTGGTATAGGAAAAATGGCTTTTTCCTATACCACAAAAAACAACGTTGCACAGAAAAATTGCTACGCAATTTTTCGCGTCGACAAATCTTTACGCTTCTTCGAGAACTTAAATATATATAGTTAAGTTAGAAAAGTAGAGAAAAGTTCTCGCGAAGCGAGATTTGTCCTACCTAAAATAGTTGCAAATTTGCAAAAAATATAATAATAAAGTAAAAAATGTGTTATAATATACAACAGAATGAATCAGAAAAATTAAAGAATTTTGATATTTGGTATTTTGTAGACAAATATGTGTATAAATAAATTCCTAGCATAAAACATACCAAACATCAAGGAAAGGAAACATATGAACGATACAAAAAAAGAAATCAAAAAAGGAATTAAACTTCATGTTTTAAATACAGACAAATTTAAAACAAATTTAGTGGCTGTGTTTTTAACAACAAAACTTGAAAGAGAGACTGTAACAGCAAATGCACTTATTTCAGCTGTATTAAGAAGAGGAACCAATAACATGAAAACACAAGAAGAGATTAGCAAACAATTAGAAGAATTATATGGTGCTAGTTTTGACTGTGGTATTGATAAAACAGGAGATAATCAAGTATTAAAGTTTTATATTGAATCTATAAATGATGCATTTCTACCACAAACAAATGAAAAAATATTAAAAAAATCTATTGAAAACATTTTAGATATTATATTCAACCCATTAATGGAGAACAATGCTTTCAAAAAAGAATATGTAGAACAAGAAAAAAATAATATGAAGTTAAGAATAGAAGGAAGAATTGATAATAAAAGAAGATATGCATTAGATAGATGTATAGAAGAAATGTATAAAGGGAAACCATTTGGTCTATATAGATTTGGTTATGTAGAAGATTTAAATAATATTAATGAAGTCAATTTGTATGAAAGATATAAACAATTAATTGAGCAATGTAAAATAGATATCTTTGTTTCAGGAAATGTCAATGAAGAAGTAGAAAATATCATAACAGAGAACCAAAATGTTAAAAAATTGCAAGAGAGAAAACCTAGCTATAATACAGAAAGTGAAAAAAATACCGTTAAACAAGGCGAAAAAATAGAAACAATGGATGTTATGCAGGGAAAACTAGTAGTAGGGTTAGATGTTAATTCACAAAATGAAGATGAAAAATATAATGTTATGATATATAATACCATTTTGGGTGGAAGTGCAAATTCTAAAATATTTCAAAATGTTAGAGAAAAAGCAAATTTAGCATATGAAGCAAGCTCTAGATATTTTCGATATAAAGACAATATATTTGTAAATTGTGGAATAGAAATTTCAAATTATGAAAAGGCATTCAATTTAATAAAGAAACAATTAGAAGATATGAAAAATGGAGATTTTACAGAAGAAGAAGTAGAAAATGCCAAAAAAGCAATTATATCATCTATAAAAACAATTGATGATGAGCAAGATACAAGTATTACCTATTATTTTGGACAAGAAATGTCTGGAAATCAAAAATCAGTTGATGAGTATATAGAAAGAATAGGAAAAGTAACAAAAGAAGATGTTATACAAGTAGCCAATAAAGTGGAAATCAATACAATATATTTTTTGAGAAATTAATAATGATGGGAGAAAAACAGATGCAAGTGATAGAAAATTCAAAAGTAAAGGAAAAGTTATATTTGGAAAATTTAGAAAATGGCTTAACAGTCATGATTATTCCGAAAAAAGGAATGAAGAAAAAATATATGATATGGGGAACCAACTATGGTTCAAATGAGAATGTATTTATTGTTCCTGGAGAAAATGCAAAAACGGAAGTGCCAAATGGTATTGCCCATTTTTTAGAGCATAAATTATTTGAACAAGAAAATGGCACAAATAGTTTAGATACTTTAACAGCTTTAGGAGTAGATGCCAATGCTTTTACAACAAATGATATGACAGCATATTTATTTGGGTGTACAGATAACTTTTATCCAGCTATGGATGAATTAATGGATTATGTACAAAATCCTTATTTTACAGATCAAAATGTGGAAAAAGAAAAAGGAATTATTGGACAAGAAATTATGATGTATGATGACTCTCCAGATTGGAAAGTATACTTAAATGCCATGCAAATTCTATACCATAATCACCCTGTAAAAATTGATGTTGTTGGAACAATAGATTCTATTAGTAAAATAGACAAGGAGATTTTATATAAATGTTATCATACATTTTATAACTTATCGAATATGGCAATTGTAGTGTGTGGTGATTTTGAACCAGAAAATATGTTAGAAGAAATCAAAAAAAGGTTAAAAGACAGTAAAGCAAATGGAGAAATACAAACATTTTATCCAGAAGAACCAGATACGATTGTAAAAGAAAAAATAGAAGAAAAAATGGAAGTAAGTAGACCTATGTATACAATTGCCATAAAGGCAAAACCAATAGACAATCCACAAGAAATGATTAAAAGAGATATTGCTATTCAAATTCTATTAGAACTATTGATAGGAAAAAGCTCACCATTATATAAGAAATTATATGATGAAGGCATTGTTTCTGGAGGAATTGGGGGAAGTTATGAATTTTCAGAAAACTATGCTCATGTATTAATTTCAGGACAATCAAATGAACCAGAACAAGTATATAACAGAATCAAACAAGAGATAAATAGGCAAAAACAAGAAGGAATATCTGAAAATGATTTTAACAGAATAAAAAAGAAACTTTATGGAGAATATGTGAAAGATTATAATGATGTTGAAAATATTGCGAATATGTTTTTAAGCAATTATTTTATGGGAATCAATAGTTTCGATTATTTAAATCAAATAGACAATATAGATGTAGAATATTTAACACAGGTGTTAAATGATGTATTTAAAGAAGAAAAAATGGTAATTTCTATTGTCAAAAATTAAAAAAATTAGATATTTACTTGTGGAAAATGCGGAAGGTAGAAAAAACAGTATTCAGATAGGAAAAATCATAATACTGTTTTTTTCTATTTTTTGGTGTCGAAAATTGTAAAAATTCGTCATACGAAACTTGACAAAAACAAGTGAAATAGCTTGACGGAGAGATTTTTGTGTGGTAATTTATAAATATACAGAAGATAAAATAGAGAAAAGGAGAGATAGAAATGTTAAATGATGAAATTTGTAAATTACGTGATAAATTAAATAAAAGTATAGAAGAAGGAAAAGATTATCATATCATTTATAAGATTAGTGTAGAACTTGATGAATTAATTGCGTCTTATTATGATAAAGATAATAAAAAAAAACCAGTAATAGCGTTGATATGAAAAAATGATTCCCTACAATATTATTTGTGGGGAATGTTTTTTGGGACAAATCGGGAAATTGGGGACGGACTCATTTTTCCCTTTTTCTAATTTGATTAAAACGAAAAATATAGAATATAAAGTCATTACACAATTTTGTATAAGCTAAATTTTCACAGAAATTCTAAAAGAAAAAAATGAGGGATGTTCATGGGCAATCCAGTGATATATTCATTTCTTAT
>CAMLYR010000012.1 GCA_946491915.1 uncultured Clostridium sp. | reverse complement strand
TGAAAATTTAGCTTATACAAAATTGTGTAATGGCTTTATATTCTATATTTTTTATAATTCTGTAAATTTAAAAAAGGGAAAAATGAGTCCATCCCCAAAATCCCTTATTTTTTCATAACAGATTTTAAGTATTCAACTTCTTCATCTACTTTTAATCTCATGAAAATTGGTTCTCCTTTTTCAATTACCTTCATATCTTTTAACGTGTCATATGCATAAATATCATCCCATCTAATTTTATCAACATCTGTTATACCAATTTGTTTTAACATATTGTTTGATGTGTCTGTCATGAATGGTTTGATTAAGATGGCAATTTTTCTTAAATTTTCAATTAAATGATACATTGCAGATTTTAATTCTTCTGTTTTTTCTTCTTTTGATAAAGTCCATGGCATGGTTTCATCAATATATTTATTTGTTCTTGCGATTAAATCCCATATTTCTTGTAAAGCATTGGCAATTTCGTATTCATTTAATTTTTCTTCAAACCTTTTAATTTTTTCTGTAGAATAGTCTTCTAATTCTTTATCTACTGCATTTGGAGTACCATTATATTCTGGAACGTTTCCTCCAAAATATTTATTTACCATTGATACGGTTCTGTTTAATAAATTACTTAAGTCATTACATAAATCAAAGTTATATCTTTCTACAAATGCTTTTGGTGAAAAGATTCCGTCTTGATTTACTGGCATTTCTCTAAGTAAGAAATATCTAGTTGGGTCTAGTCCATATCTATCAATTAAAGTTTCTGGATAAATGACATTACCTTTTGATTTTGACATTTTACCATCTTTCATCATAATCCAGTTGTGAACCAAAATCGTTTTTGGTAATGGTAAATCTAATGCCATTAAGAATATTGGCCAATAAATTAAGTGGAATCTAGCAATATCTTTTCCTACGATTTGTAAATCTGCTGGCCAGTATTTTTGGAATAATGTATCATCATCAGACATATATCCTAAAGCAGTTATATAGTTTGTTAAGGCATCTAACCATACATAAATCACATGTTTTGGATCTTTTAATACTTTAATTCCCCAATCAAAACTTGTTCTTGTTACACATAAATCTTCTAATCCTGGTTTAATAAAGTTATTTATCATTTCATTTTTTCGAAATGCTGGCTTGATAAAATCAGGATGCTCATCATAATATTTTACTAATTTATCTACATATTTCTTCATATTAAAGAAATATGCTTCTTCTTTCATTAATTTAACTTCTCTACCACAGTCTGGACATTTTCCATCTACTAATTGCGTTTCTGTAAAATAGGTCTCACATGGTACACAATACCAACCTTCATATTCTCCTTTATATATGTCTCCTTGTTCCATAAATCTATCAAATATTTTTTGAACAATTTTGGTATGTCTTTCTTCTGTGGTTTGAATAAAGTCATCATAATAAATTCCCATTTTTTCCCATAATTCTTTTGCTTGTGCTGCCATTTCATCAACATATTTTTTGGGTTCTTTACCATTTTTTTCTGCTATTCCTTGAATTTTTTGCCCATGTTCATCTGTTCCTGTAAGCATATATGTGTCTTCACCTTTTAACTGATGATATCTTTTCATAGTATCTGCTAGCACTGTTGTATAGGCTGTTCCTATATGAAATTTTCCACTTGGATAATAGATTGGTGTTGTTACATAAAATTTATTGCTCAAATTTTTCATCTCCCTTATTTATCATAATATATTTTTCTTTTATTCTGTGCAAAATTCACAAATATATTATCACAAATTTAGAGAAAAGTCTATTTTTTTCTGAATTTATTTCACTATTGTATAATCTTATAATTCTTTAATCTAATATATTAATTTCAGTATATACATTTGCAAATTGAATAACTCTTGTTACTGACATGGCTATCCAACCTAGCTTACTATTATAAAATCCGATATATAATGTTCTGCCAGTATTCGTTTTCGTAAAAACTTTAAAAGCCTGATTTTCCGAATCCCATGACTCATTCCAATAAAATTCATTTTCACTCAATCCCAGCCTATATCCCTTACCAGTAACAGTATTTGATCTATATATATATTTCTTAGTATTTCCACTGGCTGGATATATTAATATCCCCTCATCACTCTTTTCTACTCTCCATCTCATTGTTTTTTTTAATTCTTCACCTTCATTTAAAGATACAACTTCGTATTTTAGGTCATTACATAATACTGATGTTGTTGAAGAAGTTTCACAAATAATTGCATATTCCCCTGTTTCAATAGTATCTTTCTTTAATTCTCCCAATTTATATTTAACATCACATCTATTTACCATTGTTTCATTTCTTATACAATATGTTTTTTCCCTATTTGTGTATTCTACTATAATAACATCATTTCCGTCTTTTTCTTTTCCTCTATATACTAATATATTATCTACTTTATTGTTGTTTGTTAGTTCTTTTTGCAATTCTATAATCTCTGTATCTAGATCCCATCCATTTAAATTGCTCCCTATTTTTACTGTATTGTATGCTAATTTTATTTCTTCTTTTAATTGTTCTTCCTCTGTTTCTATTTTAGCTTGTTCTGCTTTATTTAAAATTCCATTATCTCCCGTTAATGTTGTAATTGTTACTCCTACCAAAATTAATAACACAATGATTGTGATAACTAAAGCAATTAATGTAATTCCTTTATTTTTTTGTTGTACCTTATTATTCATAAGAAACTCCCTTCTTTTGTTATATATACTATTTCTTGTAAATAGTATTTACACTTTTTTGACTCTTAAACATCTATCATATAAAAAAACGGTATAGATTTTATTTTCTATACTGCTTTTTTGATTATATAAAATTTCGTTTTTATTTAACTATCCTTATTCAAATAAATTTCTAATCATTTTAATTAAATAATGACTTCCTCCTTCAGTATTATCTTGAACATTCTCTACCATACTAATTACTAAAATGTCATTCTCTCCTTGATCTGTTGTAAAACAATCAAACCATCCTAATGTTCCACTTTCTGTATCATTACTATCTGCTTTTAATTCTGCTGTTCCTGTTTTTCCTGCAATGGTTACTCCATTTACTTTCATATCAGTAGCAGTTCCTCTTTCAACCACTTGGATTAAATCTTCTTTTATGGTATTTGCTGCCTCTTCTGAGAAAGCATCTTCTATTAGAATCTCTGGTGTTTTATCTTCTTTATATTCAATATATGGTTTTACCATGTCTCCGTTGTTATAAAAACTTGAATAAATACTAGCCATATGAATTGGGTTTATTAATAAATTTCCTTGGCCAAATCCAGTATCTGCCAATTTTCCATCTGAGTTAATTCCATCTTCATTTGCATATTGTGATGTTGCAAGTGATAATGGAAATTCTAATTGCTTGTTAAATCCGATTTTGTCTAAACTTTCTGTAAATTTACTTGTTCCAATTCTTAAGGCTGTTTGTGCAAAATAGATATTATCAGAATACATTAATCCATTTAATAGATTCTTTGCTCCGTTATATGCTGTTAATGTTGTTACTCTGTAATCTCCCCAAGAAGAATCTTTTTGCCAACTGGTTCCTGTATATCCAAAGTCTTCATCTGCTGTAATACTTCCTGTTGTTAATCCAATCGCACCTGTAATTGCTTTAAAAGTTGAACCTGGACAATACCTTTGAATAAATCGATTATATAAGGGTTGATCTTCATCATTATTTAACGCATTCCATTGATCTGTTGTCATTCCTAATGTAAAGTCGTTTGAATCAAATGTTGGTGTACTCACTAAAGCTAATAATTCTCCTGTTGCAGGTTGCATTACCACAAATAATCCTTTATCATTTTGTAATTGTTCATATAATTTTGTTTGGATATCACTATCAATGGTAAGTGTAATATCTTCTCCATCTTGTTGTTCTTGCTCTGCCAAAGTTGTTACCTCATTTCCATCTGCATCTTCAATATAGATTCTAACACCATCTGTTCCTCTTAATCTATCTTCATAAGCCAATTCTAGTCCAGATTTTCCAATTAAACTTGTAGAACTATATCCTTTGTCTGCATATTCTTCCAATTCTTCTGCATTGATTGCTTGCACATATCCGATTAAATGTCCTGCTTCTTCCCCTAAAGTATAAACTCTGCCTTCTGCATCATTTATCATAATTCCTGGAATCTCTAACAATTGCTCTTTTAATTCTGTATCATCCTTTGACACTTTTCTAATTGGTACAAATGTATCATCTTTTACATAAGATGCTGATAGATAATTATTAATCGTTTCTACTGATACACCTGTTAATTCTGATATTCTACTAATACTTTCTTCTCGGTTGTCACCTAGTTTTCCTGGTACAATTCCCACTTGAGAAATGGTTCCGTCATAAGCAAGTGGATTTCCATTTCTGTCTAATATACTTCCTCTTTTTCCACTCAAGGTTTCGACTCTTACTTTATAATCTCGTTGCAATTCCGGAAAAATTAAACTTGATGACCATTCTAATTTATATGTTTTTTCTTCTTTTACAAGATATGCTTCATTATCAAAGCTGATGGTTCCTGCTGAAGTAACCATTTCTTCACTATATGATACTTTTTTCTTATCATTTTCATTTGTTACTTCTTTTACTATAATTTTAATATTACTACTGTCAATTCCTTCATAAATGTTTTGATTTCTGGTTACAAAATCTTCTTGGCTAATACTTTCTTTTGATGAACTACTTAAATAATTATACATCTCTTCATATTTTTTATCATTGATAGCTGAAAAATATGTATTTAAAACCTCTTCTGGTTTTTCTTTTGGCATGTTCATGATGATAACTCCTACCACAATTGCTACAATTACGATAACTGCAATGATGATTCCAATAATTACTTTTTTATTTTTCATATCGATTCCTCCCCTTAGGACATCTTTTACTGAAATAGGATTTTTAAAAATTTATATTTTCTTTTAATGTTGACCATATCCCCATTTTTTTATGCTTATTAAACTTATTTACATTTTATTCTGATTCTTCTTCCCATTTCGACATTATTATATCACCTTTTTTATTTTTTTACAGTATTTTTCCGTTTTTTTCTATTTGAATTGACTGATTCAAATAAGAAACACAATCTTCCTTAAATTGCTTTTTAGAATAGCCACCTTTTATAAATAATTCTTTATATTTTATCCATACCACTTGTAAGGTTATTCGCATAATGCCTTTTCGAATTGCTCGTACAATTGTATTCAAAATTTTCTAAATCTTCTATGTTTGTTTCTTTTAAATTAACCATATTTCTCTTCCTTTTCCTAATCATTTAATGTTTCCATTGCATGTTCATCATAATATGTTTCAAAATCATAATTATGACCATACCCTGTGCTTGGATTCATTTCTGCTTTTGAAGATTTTGCACCAGCTAAAATCCCTTGATAAGTTGTTTTATTGGTATTCACAACAATGCCTCCATCAAAACTACAACCTTCTATATTTCCTAATATATGATTTCCAGCAATACCTCCAATATATGATATATCTTGCACATATTGCGAAGATGTATTTATTGTCAAAATATCTGTAGATGTGCAATTAATAATCATTCCTTCTGCACCATTTGGATCTCCATTTATTCCAGCAATTCCTCCCACAATATTACATCCTGTTAACTGTCCTTCATTGACACAATTTGCTATGGTTGCATGATTATATATCGCAATTCCTGCCACCATACCATTTTCAGAAGTGATGGTTCCATGATTTTGGCAATTAATAATCTCTCCTTGATTATAGGTTACCATTCCACTTCCTATATTACTTGCCGTAATATTTCCTATATTGGTACAATTTGCTAAGGTTCCTATATATTCCACACAAATACCATTAACATTGGCACCTACTAGATTTCCTGTATTTGTGCAATTTTCAATTGTTCCACCTGATTGATATACACTAATTCCCCCAATGGTTCCTGATAGACAAGTAATATTGACTTTGCTAACACAATCTTTAATCGTTCCCTCAAGTAAACTACCAACAATACCTCCTATAGAGTTATTACCTGTTTCAGAAGTAATTGTCACATTTCCACTAATGGTACAATTTTCAATGGTTCCTTTATTAACTTGTGCGATAATACCTTCTGGATAACTGGTATCTTTATCTGATATGATATTAATATTTTCAATATTTAGATTTTTTATAGTTCCTT
Source organism: uncultured Clostridium sp. (assembly GCA_946491915.1). Next base: position 20,374 of record CAMLYR010000012.1, on the reverse strand, counting down.
CATTTGTATAGAACATGGCAATTCTTTCCATTTCATCATTTGCTAGATTTTTAGTAATATTTTTAATGGTATGACCATTTCCATCTAATTCCCCTGTAAAACCAGTGGTTGTATATAGTAATGTATCTCCTTCTAAATCTAAGTCATTTACTAATTTATATTTTCCTGATGGATTATTGGCAATTCTTCTAAAATCATCAATTGTATAAATCATTGTATATCCATCATTCATTTCTTCTTGAGTTGCCACTTCTACATTAACATCATCTCTTGAAAATCCTGTTTTTCCTAACATTTCTTCTAATTCTTCCATGGTATATCGTTTCATGAATTGTGTTACATATTTAAATAATCTTGCACATCTGTTATCATCTAGCAATTTATAGACAACTGGTCGTGGAGTCGTTCCGTCATCTACACCTATATTGGCATATTTTTCTTTGTCATAATCTAAAATGATATAGTTTTTTCCTGATGACATAATTCTATCCATGGAATCTACATTAAAATCATCTGTTAGTGGTGTCATTAAGCTATAACTCATCCTATCTTCTGCTACTTCTAATAAGTGCGCATAATTATCGTCATTTTTATCAATAACATAGAAATAATCTTTCATTTTTGGTTTATAGATAATTCTATCTGGATTTCCTGTATAATAACTTAAACTATCTTCTAATTTTAGATATTCATTACCATATTCTGCTTCATCTTGGTCTATGACCTTTTTTTGATAATCTCTATCTAATTTTATGAGTATAGCAATTCCTAATACTATAATAAAGATGACAACCACCGGTATGATTACATATCTTTTCTTAAACTTCATTTTTTTCTTTCATATAATATACTATTATATTATATGCCTTTCTCATTCATATCTTTTATTTTGTATTTTATCACTTTTTAACTTTCATCTGCTTTTTATCTAATTTTTTTGCTATTATGATATTAAATCTTCTTCAAATGGAAAATTATCAGGATTGTATGTATATGTTCTTAAGTCTACTCCATATTCTGCTTCTAATTCTTCTCTGGTATATGTTACTTCATATATAGTGCTTGAATCATATCTATCCTCTTTTGCTTCTATTCTTACAGAATGCAAATTATCAATTAGACTTAATAAAGTGACTGTATTTTTCTTAAAAAGTATTTCTTTTTCTTCTAAGGATAGTTGTTTAAATGCTTCATATTCTTTTTTATTTTCTTCAGTTGTAAATTCATTATAATAACGGATTTGCACATAATATTGTTCTGGATTTTCTTCTTCTCTTCCTGTATATACAGATGTATATTTTCCTAAACTTAATTTTTGAACAAGATTTTTTACACTGCTAAAATCTCCCACATATTGTATTTTATAAGGAATCATATCTTCAAAATCATAAGCAAAATAATTTTCCTCTACTTTTGCAATTTTTCCGATGAAAAATATACCACCAATGATAACAATCAAAGTTAAAGAAATGATTGTCATTCGAACAGTTTTGGCTTTAAATTTAGGGAAGAATTTTATCATATAAATTCTTCTTTCTGTATCACTTTCTACGCCTGCTAAGTTTAATACTTCTGTTTCATAGCTTTTATATAATCTGTCTCTTAAAGAATTAATAATGGTCATTGCATATTCTTTATTTTCTTCTGGCTGTAAATGTTTTAATACATTTGCATCTGCTTTTAATTCAATATCTTGTCTAATTCTTTTAAAAATAATATATAAAAATGGATTAAACCAATAAATTGTTCTTAAGATATTTAAAATTACATTTATAATTAAGTCTTTTCCCTTATAATGGGCTAATTCATGCATAAGTGTATATTTAATTTCCACATCTGATTTATTTTTCATACTCTCTTCATCTAGAAATATTTTTGTATCTATTATTCCATATATAGCAGGTGATAAAATCCCTTGCTTATTGATTAGTACAATATCTTTTTTTATATTTAACGCTTTTTTGCAACTTTCAAAAATTTCGATAATTCTTTTATCTGTTAATAAATCGCTTACTCTTAAACGATTCATTTTTCTTTTGATAAACGAATATCTTAACCATAATATGGCAATAACACCTACCCATAGGCATGGAATGGCAATATCAAATATAATATATTTCGCATAGGCTGTATATAAGTTTCCTCTTACAACTTTATAGTCTTCAAATGTGGTATCTTGTCTTTGAATATAGGAATTATATTCTGCTTGCCTATCTTCTATCTCTTGGCGAAAAGATATTTCTTGAATTGGATTTAAAATTTTCATAAAAATGTTGTTGCTTTCATATATCCCATTTATGTTTAATGGAACAACAAGAGAAATGATAAAAATCCCCCACATGACCAATTTCCATTTAGGGGAAATTTTTTTATCTAATATTTCTTGAATTAAAAATATGGTAAATCCTACAATAACAGCAAATATGGACATATATACTATCATATAAAAAGCTTCTCTTATTGGTATTCTATTAATCATGATATTTGCATATGTAAATAGTTTTTCTATCATATATATTTTCTCCTTTAAATATTATCTAAATATTTTCTTATTCATCTAATATTTTTAACAATTTTTCTATTTCTTCTTTGGTTATTTTTTTATCTTCTACAAAATTTAATAACATATGATCTACATTACCAGCATATACTTTGTCTAAAAAGTTCTCATTTGCACTTTTTAAATATTTCTTTTCTGAAATTAAAGGCTTATATTCATTCTCTTTTTTATTTTTTTCGACAGATTTCACCATTTTTTTGTCAATTAATCTATATAACAATGTTTTTATTGTACTTTTATTCTTTTGTTCCTCTTTGCTTAATTGTTCAACAAGTTCATTTAAGGTAAGACTTTTCTTTTCCCATAATACTTTCATTATTTCTAATTCTGCATCTGTAATTTTTTCTGTAATTTTCATTGTTACCTCCTTAATATTTTGTTGTATAAAATTTTTATTTTTGTAGTTTTTGATTGTACTAAAGAATCTATTTTTTCTATATAGGAACAAATAGCAATTTTTCCTATTTAAGCAAAAAGATTACAGTTGTAAACCAATTATAGTTTACATCTGTAATCTCTATTTGTCAATCTATTTTGTTAATTTAATTTTTACTCTTTCTATTTTTTATTATCATTCAAGAAAATTAGTAGTTGCGACACTCAAAGTATGGAAAATAATATTTTGTTTGACTATTATTTATTCTTATTGATAAATGCAATAATTTGTTTTGCCAATTCCTCTTCTTTTCCTTCATAGCTATGATTTGCACCATCCATATAATAGATATCTTTATTTGGATTAGTAATACAGTTATTCATAATATCTACTAATTCCTCTGGCATTTGAACAATCATTTCATTAACATTTCCCCAACGCATAAACAATGGTACATCTATATTGTTTAGTACTTTTAATTCTTTGTCTTCTCCAAAATTTGCAAAATTGATATCTTGATAATCTCTTGCATATCTTAAAAATGTTTTGACACTAATTGGGTGTATAAAAGCTTCTAATGGCATCATTTCGTCTCTTTGCCCGTTTTTTTCTTTTTCTTCTGCATATTGTAAATATTTATCAAAATTATCCCTTAAATATACCTTTAATGCTCTTGGAATATCAATCAAAGAATTCAATATGATTCCTTTTATGTTGTTTACCATATCATCTTGTTCGTCTTTTAATTCATTATATGTGTAGACAATTTTCGTACATCCTAAGCTATGTCCTTGTAAATATATATTTTTATATCCTAACTCTTTTAATTTTATGATAGCACCTGTAATATCTTCATAGCCCTCTAATACATCTTCATAACTGGTTCCACCCAATTCTTTTTCTCTTTTTCCTTCTGTATACCTTCTTATATATTTTACTAATTCACTTCCACGGTTATTAAAACAAAAATAATCTATACCATTTTCATTAGCTATCTTTGCCATCGTTGTTTCTCTTTTTTTCATGCAATTTGTAGCCATTCCATGAATAGACAAGATGATATCCTCTGTTTTATTTTTGCTAGTATATAATAACCCATCTAATTTAATTCCATCTGTTGCTAAAAAATAAATGACTTCCATTTTTATAATCCTTCCTTTCCTAATGCACATCCCTAGTTAGAAAAAAATTACACTTTGACACAACCAAAATTGTAATTTTTTTCAACTCCAAACACTTCTATTTTAATACATCTAATATTTCTTGTTTATCTGTTACACCTACAAATGTTTTTATTGATTTTCCATTTTCAAATACCATAATGGTTGGTATACTCATCACATCATATTTTATAGCTAGTTCTTGATTACTATCTACATTAACTTTTCCTACTTTTACTGTTCCATCTAATTCTTTTGCAATATCATCAATGACTGGTGACATCATTCTACATGGTCCACACCAATCTGCATAAAAATCTACTAAAACCTTTCCTTCTGCTTTTAATACTTCTTCTTCAAAATTTTTCTCTTCAAAAGTTAACATACTCATACCTTTTCCTCCTTTTTTATTTTATCTTTAAATTTGTTAACGCATGGCTTAGCCCACTTTCCTTATTTTGTTGCTATTTTGCCAAAATTATGCATTTTCTTTTCTAATATACTGAATCGCTTGCAATCCCGCTTTTGTTCCTTCATATACAGATTTTGATATTTGTAATAATCCACCTATACAATCACCACATGCAAAAATTCCAGGAATATTGGTTTCCATATTTTCATTTACGACAATTCTATCTTTCTTGGTTATGATTCCTAACTTTTTAGCAAATTCATTTCCACCTGCTACACCAAGTGCTACAAATATACCATCTGTTTTCGTTTTGCTATTGTCATCAAATTCTACTTCTTCTACTTTTTTGTCTCCTCTTACTTCACGAATTTTTCTGGTATCAATCTTTACATTGTCTGCTCTGATTTCAGGCGCTTCTTTTCCATCTGTTAATATGGTAATACTATTTGCTATATTTATTAATTCATTTGCTTCTGAGATAGCATATTTTCCATTTCCTAAAATGGATACATCTTTATTTCTATAAAAGAAGCCATCACATACTGCACAATAACTAACACCTTTTCCTTCAAATTCTTTAATTCCTTTTATTTTAGGCGTATTCTTCTTGTTTCCTGTTGCAAATATCACAGTTTTTGTTTTGTAGGTTTCTTTTTCTGTCATAACCACATATTGATTTCCTTCGCTGAATTGTATATTGGTAACTTCTTCTTTTTTTACATCAATTCCTAAGTTTTTTGCTTGCTCAATTCCAATTTTATATAAGTCTTTTCCTGCTATTCCATTTTCAAAACCATAATAGTTTTCTATCCATTCTGTCTTTTCTAGTGCTGATTGGTCTTTATATAGAATTAATACTTTTAGGTTTGCGCGTTTTGTATATAATCCTGCTGAAACACCTGCAGGTCCTGCACCTATGATAATTACATCATACATAATTTTTGTACCTTTCTTTAATTTGTTTTATATGTTTTTTATTATGTGCTTTCTTTATTGTATAGAAAAAATTATTTTTTTATCTTAATCTTATATGAATTTTATATACAATAATATTACATTTCTTATATCACCCATTATATCATTTAAGTTTCTAATGTGCAACACATGTTTCTTTAGAATTATTTTGACAGGTGAGGTAGTATGTCAAAGTATTAAAACTCAATATTTTTCTATTGTATTTTCATTCAATATTTTTTATGTTATACTAATATTAGGTGATTTAAGTTGAAATTATTATTTAAAAATATAACTACATATTCCAAAGACATATATGATGATTTTCTAAAATTTCATTCTAGAAAATTTTCATTTAGATATCATCTATTTTCACTTGTTGTATCTATGCTAATTCTTTTTTTCATTATGCTATATGTTAAAAATCATTATTATGGATTAGCTGTTATTTTTTGTGCTTGTTTAACTTCCTTTATTTTATATAGATATTTTCATCCAATTGAGGAAGTAAGTAAAGAATATCATAGTAATAAAATTACAAAAGAACAAACTTTTACATTTTCATTTTATAGCAAATATTTTAAGATTTACACAAAAAAAGAATATTCTATTATTCATTACAGAGAACTTTATAAAATATTTGAAACAGATACCTTTTTTTATCTATACTTAGATAATAGACATTCTCTTCTATTAGATAAATCTGGATTTAAAAAAGGAACTCCTTTAACTTTTAGAGATTTTATCAAGAAAAGATGTCCTTTTAAATATAAATTAGATAAAGAGAAAAAAGTTAAAAAATAAACACAGTTTATGATTTTTTATAAAACTGTGTTTTTTATTATTACTTTCTGATATTTATAAATCCTGTCGAAACAGTACTTCACATATATACATTGAGGTTTTTAATTTCATCAATGTACACTTTTCTCATTTTTTATTACCTCTTTTATTTTTTCCTCATCCATAGGTAGTTTTTTTTCATTTCCAGTTTTCATATTTTTTAATGTTACTTCATTTGCTTTTATTTCATCTTCTCCTAATACAATAACATAAGGAATCTCCAATTTATCTGCATATTTAAATTTTGCTTTTAATTTTTTGTTATTTAAATAAATTTCTGTATTGATTCCTATACTTCTTAATTTTGTTGCTAATTGTATTGGTTCTTCTAGATTTTCTACCATTGGAATAATTAAAATATCTGCTACTGATTTTTTATCTGCTTTAATAATATTTAATTCATTTAATTTGTAAAATAATCTTGTTAATCCAATAGAAACACCAACACCTGGTAGACTTTTATCTGTATAATATTCTGCCAAGTTTTCATATCTTCCTCCAGAACATACACTTCCAATTTCTCTATAATCATTTAAAAAGGTTTCATAAACCGTTCCTGTATAATAATCCAATCCTCTTGCAATGGTTAAATCTACTTTAAAGTTGGTATCTGGAACACCAAATAATCTTACATTTTTTACAACAGTTTTTAATTCTTCTACACCTTTTAAATATGTTTCATTCTCAATTCCTAAATTTTCTAATTTTTCTATTTTTTCATCAGAAGTACCTTCAATTTCTATAAAGTTGATAATATTATTGATTTGTTTTTCTTGTAAGCCTAATTTTTTAAATTCTTCTATAACAGCTTCTTTTCCTATTTTTTCAATCTTGTCAATAATTCTTAATATCTCAACTGCATTCTCTTTTTGTTCTACACTTTCAAATAATCCATTTAAAATTCTTCTGTTATTTATCTTTATGGTAAAGTCTTCAAATCCCAATTCTTTAAATATCGTATAAATAATTGCAGGAATTTCGGCATCATTGATTAAGTCTAATTCTCCATCTCCAATAATATCAATATCACATTGATAAAATTCTCTATATCTTCCTTTTTGTGCTCTTTCTCCCCTATATACTTTTCCAATTTGATATCTTCTAAATGGGAAACTTAAATTTCCATAATTTTTTGCCACATATTTTGCAAGTGGTACAGTTAAATCAAAACGTAATGCTAAATCTGTGTCTCCTTTTTGGAAACGATAAATTTGTTTTTCGGTTTCTCCTCCAGCTTTTGCAAGTAATACTTCTGCAAGTTCAATTACTGGTGTATCTAATGGCAAAAATCCAAACTTTTTATATGTTTTCTCTATTTTTTCTTTCATTTGATTAAACAAGATTTGTTCATTTGGTAATAATTCCATAAATCCTGCTAATGTTCTTGGTTCTACTTTTTCCATATACTTTCTTTTCCTTTCTCTTATTTTTTACTATATAGCTATGCATAGGTTTTTGGTTCCGGCCATTCTGATAGAAATCTCAAGACTATTACATGAATATAGTGTCTCCCCATCTCCATTTTTCACTACCAAGGAACCATCACTATCTATTTGCATAAAATAGATGATTTCCTCTCCATAAAAAATTGCCATAGCATCTCCACTACTGCTTTCTATGAAATGATACCCTCTTCTTCGTAACCGACCTAAATTTTTGATTTCAACACCAATCATTCTGACTCCTCCTTCTGCAATTTTGAATTTTCAATTTCCCAACAAGTATACTATATAATTTGTCAACTTTCAATACAATTTTGGCTTTAACTCAAGATATATTGGCTTTTCTTCTTTTATCATTGTTGCTTTACCATGTCCTGGATACACAATTGTATTGTCTGGAAGTTTTAACAATTTATTAATTATCGAATCCATAATATCTTCTATACTCCCTGTTGGTAAATCCGTTCTTCCCCATGTTCCACGAAATAAGGTATCTCCAGAAAACAAACACCCCTCTTCTTGACAGTAAAGACTACTTGATCCTTTCGTATGACCTGGTGTATGGATAACTTTAAATTCTAATTTTCCCAAATGTATTAAATCATTGTCATCTATTCTTGAATCAGCTTCTAATTCTATTGGTGGTAAATCAATGATTTCTGAAAGATTAATATTGATATCATTTAATCCTTCGCTATCAAATCGATGAATTAGTACCTTTCCTCCACATTGATTTTTTAATTCTGTTACCCCTGCTATATGGTCCCCATGGCAATGTGTTAAATAGATGTATTTTAGATTTCCTTTTAAAATATGAATCATTTCAACAATTTCATCCACATCTTCTGCAGGATCTATTACCATAGTTTCCTTGCTTTCTTCATCAAAAATAATATAGCAATTCGTTGGGTCTCCTATCCATGTATTAATCTTTCGTTCTTTTAAAATCATATTTCCTCCTTTAGTCGAGCAAAAAGGGGTTTTGGGGACGGACGAAAAGGGAAATCGGGGACGGACTCATTTTTCCCTTTTTCTCTAAAATAACTTTAAAATATATTAAATTTTATAAAAAGGGAAAAATGAGTCCGTCCCCGATTTCCCTTTTCGTCCGTCACTATCATCATCATTTCTTTCTCTTGACATCATAAACACTGTTTACTTTTCTAACAACCTTTTGTGCTTTATTTAGTTCATCTAAATTTTCTACCTCAAGAGTAATATCGATAATGGCAATTCTTTCTTTTGTCGTTTTGGTATTTACTCCTAAGATATTTACTTTTGTAGTTCCTAATTCTTTTAAGATATCTACTAACAAACCTGTTCTATCATTTGAAAAGATTTCGATTTCTGCTTGATATTCTGATTTTTCTTCTTCATACCATTCTACATCAATCATTCTATTTTCTTCTGATATTAAGTCTTTGACATTATAACAATCTTTTCTATGAACAGATACCCCTCTTCCTCTTGTTATATATCCTACAATTTCATCTCCTGGAAGGGGATTACAACATTTTGAAAGTTTCACTAAACAATTGTCAATTCCTTTTACAATAACACCTGAACTTGATGGCTTTGGTTTCTTTTGTTTTGCCTTTTTTAGTTCTTCTAATTTTTTTTCAATATCTTCTTCTTCATGTTCTTTTCGATATTCTTGAAGCATTCTAGCAATTACTTTTCCTGATGAGTTTGCTCCAAATCCAACAGCTGCATACATTTCATCTAAGTTTTTATATTTATATTTTTCAAGCATTGGATCAATATATTCTGGTTTAAATAAATCTGTATGTGTAAATCCAATTCTTTTTAATTCTTTTTCAATGGCATCTTTTCCCTTTTCAATATTTTCTGCCTTTTGTGCTTTTTTAAACCAACTTTTGATTTTATTTCTTGCTGCTGAACTTTTTACAAATTTTAGCCAATCTCTACTTGGTCCTTTAGAATTATCTGATGTGATGATTTCTACAATATCTCCACTTTGTAATGGTGTAATAATTGGCATCATTTTACTATTAATTTTACACCCTGTCATCTTGTTTCCAATTTCAGCATGTATCATATATGCAAAATCAATTGGTGTTGCTCCTCTTGGTAATACTTTGATTGCCCCTTTTGGTGTAAATACATATACTTCATCTTCAAATAATTCTGTTTTTAATGTATTCAAAAATTCTTGTGGATCTTCCAATTCTTTTTGCCATTCCAAAGTTTCTCTAAGCCATGCTAATTTATCTTCTTCTACTTTGACAGATTGTTTTTTTCCAAAATAGCTTGCTTCTTTATATGCCCAGTGCGCAGCAATACCAAATTCAGCAACTTTATGCATTTCCCATGTTCTAATTTGTACCTCGAATGGTGTTCCTTTTTCTCCTAACAATGTTGTATGAATAGATTGGTACATATTTGGTTTAGGAACTGCTATATAGTCTTTAAATCTACCTGGCATAGGATTATATAATTCATGAACAACACCTAATGCCGCATAACAATCTTTTACTGAATTTACTAATATTCTTAGAGCAAATAAATCATAAATTTGATCTAATGTTTTATTATCTCGTTTCATTTTACGATAAATACTATATAAATGCTTTGCTCTTCCTGTTACTTCTGCATCAATTCTTTGTTTTTTTAATGCCACACGAATATCTGCCATAATTTTCTCGATGAATTGTGTTCTTTCTTCTCTCTTTTTGTTAATGCCTTCTACTAATTCATGATATTCTTCTGGCTCTAAATACTTAAAAGCCAAATCTTCCAATTCCCATTTCAGAGAATAAATACCTAGTCTATTTGCAAGTGGTGCATATAAGTCCCTTGTTTCTTTAGCATTAGCAATTTGTCTATCTCTTTTTAAATATTTTAGAGTTCTCATATTATGTAATCTGTCGGCTAATTTAATTAAGATAACCCTAATATCTTTTCCCATTGCCAAAAACATTTTTCGATAGTCTTCTGCTTGTTGTTCTTCTACAGATGCAAATTGAATATTGCTTAATTTGGTTACACCTGCTACCATGTCTGCAATTTCATTTCCAAATTGTGCTCTTAAATCTTTATCTGTAACATCTGTGTCTTCTACAACATCATGAAGAAGTGCTGCACAAATCGTACTATCATCTAATCCAATATCTGCTAAAATATATGCAACATTAAGAGGGTGAATAATATATGGTTCACCTGAGCTTCTTTTTTGTCCTTTATGTTTTTCACTAGCCAATCGATAGGCTCTCATAATTAATTTGATATCTACTCTTCTAGAATGTTCTTTTCTTTTATTAATCACATCTTTAATTGTAATTTCTTTATTTTCAGTCATTAAACTACACCCCTTAAACTCCCTTACTATATCGCTCTCATAATATCTTTCATATTGATTTGTAGGGTATCTACTCCATTAAAGGTATTTACTTCTAATACACCTACAACATCTATTTTATCACCAATTCTATAGTCTTCTACTAATGCTCCCATATTAAATCCAATAGCATTTACAACTGTATTTCCTTCCTTTAGAGTTAATTTCAAATGCTTTCCTTCTGATAATGCTCTAATAGAGTCAATTTTTAAATTCTTAAAAGCAAATACAGGCATTTTATTGCCTTCCCCAAATGGCTCTAATTCTTTTAAACTTTCTACCATTTCTTTATTAATACTACTAAAGTCAATTTTGGCATCTATGTTGATAATCGGAACAATTTTTTCAATATTCGCTTCTTTAGCAATTTTCTCAAATTCTTTTCTGAAAGCTTCAAACTTTTCTTTTTTAATCGTAATTCCAATAGCCATGCTATGACCACCAAATTTTTCAATGGTGTCTGTACATTTTGATAAGGCCTCATGTAAATCAAATCCAGGTATACTTCTTCCTGACCCTGTCCCAATTCCATCTTCTTCAAAACTTAGCAAAATACTTGGTTTAAAATACATTTCTGTAATTTTAGAAGAAACAATCCCAATCACTCCATGATGCCAATTATGTCCTCCAACAGTAATGGTTGCATTTTCTGCCAAGTGTTCTTCTTCTATTTGCTTGATAGCACTTTCAAAAATTTTCTTTTCTGTATCTTGTCTTAATCTATTGTATTCATTTAATTTGATTGTAAGTTGAGTAACTTCATTTATATTTTTAGATAAAAATAGTTGCAAAGCATCTTCTGCTTTTCCCATTCTTCCACAAGCATTGATTCTTGGTGCAATTCCAAAAGAAATACTGTTTGAATCAATTTTGGTATATCCTGATGATTGGATAATAGACCTTAATCCTATGTTTTTAGTTTGTTTGATTAATAATAAGCCTAATTTAGCAATCACTCTATTTTCATCTATTAATGGAACAATATCAGATATAGTTCCTATACAAACAATATCTAAATATTTTAAATATTCTTCTTCTTTTAATCCTAATTTCATTCCTAAAGCTTGTATCACTTTAAACACAACACCAACACCAGCTAATTCACGAAATGGATATGTACTATCTTTTCGTTTATTATCAATAACCGCTAATGCATTTGGTAATTCATTTCCAGGTTCATGATGGTCTGTTACAATGGTTTCAATTCCTAAACTGTTAGTATATTCAATTTCTTCGATTGCAGATATTCCACAATCTACTGTTATCATCAATTGACATCCATTACTATGAATTTTGTCAATTGCATTTTTATTTAATCCATATCCTTCATGTAATCGATTAGGAATATACTGTGATACTTCTAATCCTCTATCTTGTAAAAAACTTTTTAAAACTGTAATACTGGTAATGCCATCTACATCATAATCCCCATAAATGGTTACTTTTTCTTGTTTTTTTATTGCTTCTACAATTCTATTAATCGCTTTTTCCATATCTGTGATTAGATATGGGTCATGAAAATCATTTCTTGTGGGATTTAAAAATAGTCTAATTTCTTCTTCATTTACAATATTTCTATTGGCAAGTATGGTTGCTAATAGTTTATTTAAATGATACTTTTTAGATAATTCTTCTACTTTTTCTTCATCTACTTCATATATTTGCCATTTTTTATTCATATTCCTCTCCTAATTCTAATTTTTCTATATTGTATACCATTTTCTTCATTTTTAAAAGGGGGTATTACTAATTTATGAAATTAATCCTTCTATATAGTAAAATTTCTTTCTTTAATAAAAAATGTATATAAAACTGATAACTTTGATTTATATATTCCATATTAAAACAAGAAATTCAACTCTTATTTTGAGTTGAATTTCTTGTTTCTGTATATATTATAAATATTTTTATTGGTATGCATCTATCTCTTCTATAATCTCCTTTCCTGTCATCTCACAAGGAATATTGATTCTCTTAATCGCATTTTTATCTAAATTATTAAAATGATTCATTCCAATATCATAAATTTGAAAGTCGATTCCATTATTTTTTAAAGTCCTTACTGTTTCAGTTGTATATGCACCAAATGGATAGGCAAATATTTTTAAATCTTGTTTTCCTAAATGTTTCTCTATTTCTTCATAAGATGCTTTTACATCATCACGAAGTTCTCGTACAGGACGCTTATCATAAAAAACGTGTTTTTTACTGTGACTGCCTATTTCTACAAGTCCACTATTTTGCATTTCTAAACATTCTTCCCACCCTAAATATTTGATACCATCTATTTCTTGACCAATTTTATCTGTTACAATAAATATGGATGCTTTCACTTGATACTGTTTCAAAATTGGATAAATATATTCATAATTACTGTAATATCCATCATCAAATGTTATTACCATCGGTTTATCTGGAAGCTTTGTCTTTCCACTTTCAGCAAATGCTAATTCTTTCATAGATATGATGGTATATCCATTTTCTATAAATGTTTTTATATTTTCTTCAAAACTTTCTGGCGTATTTATATAATTAAAATTGTCTGGATCAGTTTCTGGAACCGTTGTTACGAAATTATGATATAGCAAAATGGGAACTTTAACATCTGCTCTTTTTGTATCTCTTTTTACATTGATACAAACTCCAATAGAAACCACAATGATAACAATTATCACACATACAATGATCATTTTCTTTTTTGTACTCAATTTATCTTCACCTCTTTTTATTATATTTATCATAGACATTTTTTGACACTTATCACGATTTTTCGACAGTTTCATAAGATACAATGAGGTGATAAAAATGTTTTTCATATCTATGATAATTGCACTAATATGTCTTATCTGTTCAATATGTATCAATATCAATTGGATTTATGATATTTCATGTTATTTAGGCTATTTCTTGGCGATTTATCTCGTAACTTTTATAGCCATTATCCCAGGATTTCATTATGTATTTAACTTTGTTAGTTTATTGTTTCATAAAAAAGATAAGAAGAAATCCTATAACAAAAAAGAAGAAGATGTTACGATTTTGTTACCAGTATACAATGCAAAAAAATCAATAGAAGAAACTCTTAACTCTATCAAAAAACAAAAGTACGGTGGAAATATTTATGTAAAAATTATTGATGATGGTTCAAACGATGGAACTTTAGAATTATTAAAATCAATGGATTTAAATGCTAATATGACATTGATAGAAAGCAAACACCAAGGAAAAGCTAATGCACTTAACCAAGGATTACAAACTGTATGTACAGATTATACGATTACAATTGATAGTGATACTGTTTTGCATCCTTTAGCAGTTAAAAATATCATGCATAAGTTAGTAAATTCTAATAAAAAAACAGCTGCAACAGCAGGTTGCTTATTTGTTAAAAATGACAAAAAGAACTTTATTACCAAAATACAACAATGGGATTATACACTAGGTATCTTTGGAGTAAAACTAATGCAAGGCAATTACAATTCCACATTAGTTGCACAAGGTGCTTTTAGTGCTTATAAAACAAAAATGCTAAAAGAAATTGGTGGTTGGCAACATTGTGTAGGAGAAGATATTGTTCTCACTTGGCAATTGTTAAGTAAAGGTTATGAAACCAATTTTGCAAAAAATGCCATTGCATTTACAGTTGTTCCAGAAAAATATAAGGAATTGGGTAAACAAAGAAAAAGATGGGCTAGAGGTATGATAGAAGCTTTTAAAAAGAATAAAATATTAACTTCTAAGAAAATGTCATTGAAGTCTAAATTCTTAGCATGCTTTAATGTCTTTTTCCCTTTTATCGATTTAGCACTTCTTGTTTTTGTACCACTTAGCTTAATCTTTTTAGCTTTCGGAAATCCTTTACTACTTGGTTGGATTTCTTTATTAGTGATTCCTTTTGGACTATTGTTATGCTTATTAATCGAAATCAAGAGAAAAAATATGCTAAAAGAAATTGATTGTAAATTAGAAAGAAGAAGTTGTTTGGCATTTCTTGTATATATTTTGGTTTATGCGTTTATCTTAGCTCCTTATTGTCTAATGGGATATATTTCAGAGCTAATCAATTTGAAAAAGAAATGGTAAGTATGATAAGGAAGGAAATATTCCTTCCTTTTATCTTTGCATAAAATGATTTTACATAGTCTATTCATTAAAAATAATTCCTTTAAATTGAAGTATACATAATTTTGTGGTATAATATAAGGTGATAACTTTGTTGTAGGAGTCTTCCTTGCGAGACATCATGCTTTTGCAAGAGGACAATTAATTAATAAGGAGGAAAAAAACATGTTAAACAAAGAAATTTTAAATCTCAGTAATCTGAAAGCTATCAATGAAGTATTTAAACGGTTAAACTGCCTACGCCGTTGGACTTCTATCACATCAGATAGTAAGTATAATGAACTGGCTAAGCAGGCACTAAACTGTGTGATTGTTTATATACTTGCTTGCTATGCTGAAGAAAATGGGCATAAAATCAAATGGGAACGTTTTCCTAAAATTGCTTTGTATCGCTCTTTTCAAAAGACATATGTCAATTATGATACAAAAGAGCATACGCTGAAGGAAATCTGTGCCATTGGAAATATTCCTGAGTCTGCATTCGAAACAGTTACTATGGATATTATCACGGAACAGACTAATGGTGATTTTTCTTACTTTATCAGTGAGGGAATTGGCACATTTGAAATGGAGATTTATAGAGCTGCTACTAAAATTGCTACTTTAGTAGAACTCCAAGAAAATGCAGCTTTGCTCAATGGATTTGATGCATATAGGCACAAATTTACTGAAATTCAGAAGTCCATTGAACAATTTGAATCCATTCCAGGTCTGTCAGAATTCTCTGATATGGATGGAAAATATTTCAAATTGTTCTCCGAAATTTCTAAACTGAGAAATCAGAATCGATGGGCCGTTCAACCCTATTTGGTCAATTGTTCAGTTTTAGGACATTTATTTGATACTGCTCTGTTTGCATATCTAATTGGGCTGGAACATTTTGGTGGAAATGAAGAACTGGCCAGTAAAATGTTCTTCATTGGAATCTTTCATGATATTGCAGAGAGATGGACAAATGATATCCCCTCTCCCATTAAAAATAAAATCAAAGGATTCCGAGATGCCATCGAAAAATACGAAAAAATGGTACTTTCAGAAAATCTGTATAATCAGATACCTGAGTCCATTGGCAAGTCAGTGCGAATTGTTATGATGGAAGAAGAATGTAATATTCCTCTTCATAAACTGATGAAAGCAGCAGATTACCTCTCTGCCGATTCAGAATGTTGGAGACAGTATATTGCAGGAAGTCGTGAGCCGTATTATTTCAAATCCGCAATCATGGGATTTGAAAAAAATCTTACAGCAAAAAAATATATTCTTCCACCTATTTGCAGAACATTGCATGACTATTATCGGCAGTATTCTGAAAATGTTGTTAATCAGTTCGAGATTTAAACAACAGACCGCCTCTTCTTGAGGCGGTCTTGTTGGTTTTATTATATCTCATATATAAGATTCATACAAATATAGCACTATTTTATTATATATGGCATAGTTAAATAAAAATTCTTTTAATTTTATTAAAAATTCTTCTAAAGATATTTTCTTTATATTCTACCATTTGTAAATTCGTCTCTATATTGTCTGTCACATCTGTTTTCGATTCTTTTTTCTTGAAAATATCATTAGGATTATATTTTTCTAATAATTCTGTTTGGTATCTCTTTTCATTCTCATAAAACTTATTTTTTAATTGTTGTCTCTCTTCATCTGTTGACCAGTAATTATATTTTATAACAGCAATTAGGTCTTTTGTTTTTTTTGAAAAATTTTGCTCTAATAGACTTTTATTAATATCAATATTTATTTTATATTGTTCATTGGATTGTCTTTTAATTAATTCTATTAATTTCTTTGGCAACCTATCTATATAAGATTGTGGTAAATATTCTAATAGACAATTAACTTCCGTATATGCTTTAATATAATGAATATTATTACCAATCATCATCAACACCCCATCCATCATCATCTTTTCCCCATCTAGTATCTTCTATTATTTGTACTTGTTCATCTCTTATACTTTTACTCATTTCGTTAAATCCTGATATTGTTGCCTCACCAGATAGCTCTTGTAAATCAGAATTTAAAGTACTTTCATCAAATTTTTCCTTTTTTTCAGATTTCGGCTTTTCAATGATACCTTCTCTTTTATAATAAAAAGATTTCATATAATATTGAGAACATAGTTGTGGCTTTCTATCCTTTTGCGTTATTCCTAAATTCATTGTTAAAATTTTGTCGATATCTACTGACAAAGAAGAATCTAAATCTGCGACTTGATATACAATATCACAAAAATCTTTTTCATCATTGCTACTTCTAACAGATTGAATCAAAAGTTCATCAATTATTTGTTGATATAACCCGAGTATTATTTTCATTTTCTTTTGATATATCTACTAATTTTGCAACTAAACTTTCTAAAGATCGATATCTATCATTATTTCTTAAAGGAAATTCCGTTTTATATTTTTCTTCGCATTTTTGACAATATCCTGTTGTTCTATTATTCTCAAATCTTTGAATTATCCTATTAATAAAATATGGATTTTGGGTCTCTTCATATTCTTGTAACATGTTTTCTATTTCAAGATGTTCATTTTCTATAATTTTTTCTCTATCTAGCATAACTAGTGGAATTCCATATTGTGCTGCAACGATTAAAGAATCTTGATAATTTTTGCTATTTTTGTACTCATCATTTGACATACTATCTGCAATACATATAATATATGAGGGCTGTTTTTTTTCTCCATTGCTATTAAACCTATCCCAATTCGTTTCATTTCCATCTAGTCTCGTATTATTTGCTTGTTCCATCGGTGTTAAAAATCTACTACTAGATCCTTCACATGCTGCCATAGTTCTTTCTGCATCCATAGCACCTATGGTATCAAATTGTTTATTTAACTCCATAGAAGCCATATCCCAAGGTGCTGATGCGACTAATGCTGAATTATCAAAATCAGTAAATCCATAGCCAATCTGATCTTCTTTTGCAAGTTCTAAACTTTCATTTGATATCATCCTAGTACAAAAAACATGATTTGTTCTCTTTGGAATATTCCAAGATTCTTGATAAGATTGTTCGCCATTGCTTTTATGTGAAAACGCTCCCACAACATGACTACACATATAAAAGTTAGTTCCTGCATTGTATATAGGTACTTTTTTTCCATCAATTTCTATTACTTCTATAAGATCTTCCTCATTTGGTTTGTAAAATTTGTCGTTATACATTTGTGCAAAGCTTTCCCTAATTTCTGTATCAATTGCATTAAAATTTTCTATATTCATTTCAGCTAATTCTAATTTTTCAATTTGTTCTATACTATCTGAAGAAATTATTTGTGTCAGATTTTTGAGAAATGTATGTATTTTTTCATTTCCAACTATTTCTTGTGCGTTTTCTATATTAAATCCATATTTTTGGCATAATAGTTTTGCTTGAGTAAGACTAATTCCAAAGTTCTTTTCTATTGTAGCAAATTTTACTCTATCTAATTCAGATAAAGACTGTATATGTTCATTTAAGCCTTGCATATTTTCTGGATTATTTAAAATTGAGCTACACACATTATTCCTTATTTGTTCGTAATTTTCAAGTTGTTCAATACTTTTAATCCCAAAATAATTTTGTTCTTGATTAATAACATTAAAATAACTTTTTAATATATCCATTCTAGTAGTTGATGAAATGGATTCTGATAATTCGCTGAAATTAGGATCATTCAAAGCTTTTACAATTATATTACTTCCTGTAATCCAATTATCTTTTGTTAAAAAAGATTCTTTTAATTTGAAAAATAATGCATATTGGTTATCATCCAGATTTGTTAAAGTATCTTGAAATCTTTTATCACAAACTATTCTTGAAAGTTCTTCAAAAGTTAGTTTAGATATAAATTTATCACTTAAAATCTCAAAATTTATAGTTTCTAATAAATCCGTATTTTGGTCAAAAAGTTTCTTAAAAATTGCTTTTCCTTTAGCTTCTATATTATGTTTCGTAAAGATAGTTTCAATCTCTTTTGTATCCATAATTTACTCCATTTTAATTATTTTACTTCATATTTTTTATATTATATCATAACAAAATATAAAAACATACACATTATTTTATTTTTTATGCTATAAGTATGTTTATACGAATATAGCATTATTTTATTAAATATGATATAGTTAAATAAATATTATTTTATTAAGAGGCGATGTTTCCATGATAACCAATAGTTTTGACAATCAGTCAGAAGCAAAAGTTAATCCTAAACCAAGAGAAAACAGATTAACATGTGATGCTTGTATTATTACATTTTCGAATATCATAGAAGATTATGTATTTAACCATTATTCCTGTAAAAAAGTTGGTGAACTAAAATTTGTAACTGGTCCTTTATCTGTTTATAAATTAGAATATAAAAATAAAGTTATTGCATTTTATAAAACTTATATGGGTGCCCCTACCGCTGTTGGTGCTTTAGAAGATGTTACTGAAATATTAGATACCAATAAGTTTATTGTATTTGGTGGAGCGGGTTCTTTGGATAAAAACATCTCTCATGGTAAAATCATGGTTCCAACATATGCCTATCGAGATGAGGGAACTTCTTATCATTATGCATCACCAAGTGACTATATAAAAATTGAAAATGCTCCTGTTGTTTCAAACTTTATGAAAGAACAACATCTTCCTTTTGTAGAAGGAAAAACTTGGACAACAGATGCTTTCTATCGAGAAACTGTTCATAATTTTGAAAAAAGAAAACAAGATGGTTGTATTTCAGTAGAAATGGAATGTTCTGCATTCCAAGCAGTTTGTAATTTTAGAAACCTAGAATTATATTATTTCTTAACAAGTGGTGATTTACTGGATGCACCTGTTTGGGACAGTCGAAAAAAAGAAAATGATTTGACTGGAACACAACATGATTTCACACATTTTGAAATTGCATTAGAATTAGCAATTTCAGTATGAAATTATAAGTTTTCATTTGACTAATATAACTTAATATGCTATTATTTAGTTACAGAATAAATGCGTCTGTTACCGATGGACATTTTGTAGATTGTATGTGTATCCGCGAATGCACATACTTTTTAAAATTGCATTTGACAAAATAATAACAATGTGTTATTATTTAAATATAATAAAAATGTATCCTAGGTCAGGTTGAGGATAACATTTACTCGTATGTGTACCG
>CAMLYR010000011.1 GCA_946491915.1 uncultured Clostridium sp. | reverse complement strand
CAAAAAAAGCATAGATAAAAAGAATGGAGTTATTTTATGAAAATAAAGTAACTTTATTTTTTTGCTATAAAATTTGACAAAAAATTAGAAAAATATAAAACTTTAATAATTGCATTTCAAGGCTTTGTATATGATAGATATAAAAATTATAGATAAAAGAAAAATGAGAGTGCTATTCTCTCATTTATACATATTATATGAAAATGGTTATTGCTTTTTCATTTTTGGTTTTGAAATTAGAGAAGCTAAATAGCCAAAGAAAACAGCAGCTGCAATTCCGCCCTGCAGCAGCTTTCACACCACCTGTAAAAGCACCAATAAATCCTATATTTTTGACTTCTTCAATAGCACCTTTTGCTAGGTTATAGCCGAATCCTGTTAAAGGAACAGTCGCACCGGCACCGGCAAAATCTACTAAATACTGATAAATTCCCAATCCTCCTAAGATAGCACCTAAAGTCACAAAAATAACTAAAATTCTTGCAGGTGTTAATTTGGTTTTATCAATTAAAATTTGTCCAATAACACAAATTAAACCACCAACAACAAAACATTTTAGAAGAGAAGACCATTCAAAAACGGTACCCCAATCAATTTCATTCATAAAAACTTCATTCCTTTCGCAAGTTAAAAATAAAATAAGTTTTATACATAAAGCTAGATTAGATGTATCATATTAAAATATTAAAATGATTATCTAATTTATAAATTTTCAATACTAATTGCATGAGCGATACCAGGAATGGATTCTCCTTGTTGAGAACTAGTAGAATTCATTAAAGCACCAGTAGCAATTAATAAAATTCTTTTCATTTTTCTTTCTTTTAATTGTTTAAAAAAGTATCCAGAAAATACAGTTCCACAACAGGCACAACCACTACCACCACTGTGAGTATCTTGCGTTTTTTTATCAAAAATGAGAACACCACAATCATTGTAATTATCTTTTATGTTATATCCATTTGTTTTTAATAGATCAATAGCAATCTCTTTACCAACATATCCTAGGTCTCCACTAATAATAGCGTCATAATCGTTTGGACTTCTTCCCGTATCTTGAAAATGGGTTGTTAATGTATCTGCAAAACTTGGTGCCATAGCAGCGCCCATGTTGTTTCCATCTTTTATTCCCATATCAATGATCTTGCCAGGTGTAACATGTGTGATATATGGTCCAGAGCCATTTTTGGCAACAATAGCGCTACCTGAACCAGTAACAGTCCATTGACTCGTTTGTGGTCGTTGATTTCCCAATTCCAAAGGAAATCGGAATTGTTTTTCAGCACTACAAAAATGGCTGGAAGTCGCACATAAAACATAATTTGCAAAACTTTCTGCACAAATGGCACCTAAAGTTAAAGATTCAACAAATGTAGAACAAGCGCCAAACACACCGAAAAAAGGAATCTTTAAATCTCTTAATCCAAAACTTGAAGAAATACATTGATTAAGTAAATCCCCTGCAAACATACAATCAATATCGCTTGCTGAAATACCGTGCTTTTCGAATCACCATATTGACAGTTTCTTTTATAATTTTACTTTCTGCTTTTTCCCATGTTTTTTCACCCCAAAATTCGTCATCTAATGTTTGATCAAAATATTTAGCCAATGGACCTTCGGCTTCTTTTGGACCAACAATAGAAGCACATTCTAAAATAGAGGGAGGAGTGGTAAACTTAATGGTTTGCGTTCCTAATCTTTCCAAAATATTCAGCTCCTTTCGAACATAATATTCCTATTGGGATTTTGAGGGATTTTGGGGACGGATGAAAAGGAAAATCGGGGACGGACTCATTTTTCCCTTTTTACTAAAATAACT
The DNA here is from genome assembly GCA_946491915.1 of uncultured Clostridium sp. Next base: position 24,884 of record CAMLYR010000011.1, on the reverse strand, counting down.
TTGGAGAATATATTAAATCTTGTAAAAAGGGAAAAATGAGTCCGTCCCCGATTTCCCTTTTCATCCGTCCCCTTTGGCAACCTTTAAACTAGAGTAATGTTTTGGGTATTAAATATTAAGTAAATAATACCGACTAATATAGAAGTAGATATACCAAATACCAGAACAGGTCCAGCAACGGTAAACATTTTTCCACCAACGCCCATGACATAGCCCTCTGATTTATACTCCATGGCAGGAGAAACAATAGAATTGGCAAATCCAGTAATTGGTATTAAAGAACCAGCACCTGCAAATTTTCCTATTTTATTAAAAATATTTAATCCAGTTAAAAAGGCAGATAAGCCAATTAATAAAATGGAAACAATTGTTCCGGAAATTTGTGTATCAAAACCTCTATCTTTGCAAATATTAAGTATAATCTGTCCAATTGTACAAATGAGACCTCCAACCCAAAATGCATTAAAACAATTTTTTAATATGGGTGAATTAGGAGATTTTTTGTCTACATAATCTTGATATGTTTTTTTGGTTTCTGTTGGATTTTCCATAGTTACTTATATGATATATTTTGTGAAAAATATTCATATACTCCTTTCTTTAAGTTTTTCTTGCATAAGCGTAATTTATGCATCTTTATTATCTTTTCTATTTAAATCAATAGAAAATGAGATATCTAAGTCAACAAAATATTCAGAAATTTTGTCACCACTAATGCTTGCTCTTTGCTCTAAAATTTTAACATCAGAAAGATAATCAATTGTCTTTGAAGCTTCGGCAACTGCTTTTACAATCGCATCTTTCCATGATACAGTTGAATTACCAGTAATCATTAAATGTTTTTTAATTTCCATATAAAAACCTCCATTATCTTTTAAGAGTATGTTTTCCAAAAAAATAAAAAATATACAAAACTGGTAGAAAAAATATAAATTACAGTATATAATTTAAATGAATAAGAAAAATAAAGTAAGAAATCTATTCTTGTTGTATAGGAAAAAATCAACTTTTATCTTAATACCATATAAGATTTTCCTATATAATAAAAAAGTGAAAAAGGAGAAAAATAAGAAAGTATGGATATTGTAAGAGAAGTTGCCCTAAAAACGTTATATAAAATTGACAAAGAAGAAGCATATTCCAATATCGTTTTAGACGAAATGATCAAAGAAAATAGAAGAAAATTAGACGATAGAGATATTGGATTTATTTCAGAAATTGTATATGGTGTGACTACATGGAAATTAACAATTGATGAAATTATAAAAAAATATTCCAAACTTAGACTTAAAAAAATTTCTCCATGGATTTTAAATATATTAAGAATGGGAATTTATCAAATTGTCTTTTTAAATAAAGTCCCTAAATCAGCAGCAGTTAATGAAAGTGTTAATTTAGCAAAACGATACGGACATAAAGGAAGCAGTAATTTTGTGAATGCTGTTTTAAGAAAAGTGGAGAAAAAAGATTATGAAGCATTTTTTGACATTGAAAATCCAATTGAAAGAATTTCCAAAACAATGTCTATGCCAGTTTGGATTATAGAAGAATTATTAAAAGAAAATGATATCAAAAAAGTAGAAGAAATTTGTAAGGCTTCGAACATAAAACCAAAATTGGCAATCAGAATCAATAGACTAAAAACAAATAAACAAGAATTGGAAAACTTATTACAAAAAAGAAATATAACATTTGAAGAAGGTATGTTTGAAGATTTTTTGATATTAGAAAAAGCCAAAAATATAGAACAATTAGATTTATTCAAACAAGGATATTTTACTATTCAAGATGAAGGAGCAGGTTTGATTGCCAAAATTGTTAATCCAAAACCAAATGAAGTTATATTAGATGCTTGTAGTAGTCCAGGTGGAAAGACCACATATATGGCAGAATTAATGGATAACAAGGGAAAAATTATTGCATGGGATTTACATGCACATAGAATAAAATTGGTAGAGGAAAATGCCAAACGATTGGGCATTCATATTATTAAAACACAATGTCAAGATGCAACAATTTACAAAGAAGAATATAAAGAAAAATTTGATAAAATTCTGTTAGATGTACCATGTTTAGGAATTGGTGTTTTAAAAAGAAAACCAGATATTAAATGGAAACGAAGACCAGAAGATGTTATAGAAATTACACAGATTCAACAAAATATTTTAGAAACTTGTTCGAAATATGTAAAACCAAATGGACAAATTGTTTATTCAACATGTAGTATTTTTAGTGAGGAAAATGACAAAATAATAGATAAGTTTTTACAAAAAAATTCGGATTTTATATATGCAAAAATGGAGTTATCTAAAATAGAGTGTAAAATAGATTCTTCTAGTAAAATACAATTATACCCAGGAAAAGAAACAGATGGATTTTTTATCTGTAAATTACAAAAAAAGTAAATATTACAGTTTGATTACGCTTGAATTACAAATACATGAAAAGTGTTGATTTTTGATAGAGGAATGATAGAATAAACTAGGATAACTGGCAAAAAATAGAAATTTACTAATTTATTCAAGTATCAAATTTTGTGAAGTGCAAAAAATAGCAATAAAGAAAAAATAAAGAAGGAGCAAAAAATGGCCAGTTATTTAGGTTTATATGTAGAAAGCAATATCATTAAATATGCAAAAGTTTCAAAAGACCATGAAAAAATAAAAGTAGAGTCTTTTGGGGTAAAGTTTTACGATAACCTAGAAAAAGCAATTGATAAAATTATAGAAGAAACTTATAGTTATAAAACGCCAATTTGTATTAACTTGTCTGAAGAAATTTATAACTATTTTGATATGTTTGCAATGTTAAGTAATAAGGATTTATCAAAAGCAATCAAAACAGAATTTGAAATGTATTGTAATGATCAAGGATATAATCCAAATGTTTTTGAAACAAGATATGTTGTTTCAAAAAATCCAGAAGATAAAGACAAATTAAAAATCATTCATATTGCTGCAAACAAAATAGAATTAACAAAGAAAACACAAGTATTAGAAAAATACAAATTAGCGAATATCGTTCCTGTTTCAATGGCGATTACCAATTTAATAGAAACAAAACCAAAAGAAAATTATTTAATTGTGAATATAGAAGATGATACAATAGTAACAAAAATTCTTGATGAAAATGTATATGAAATTCAAGTATTTGATGAAGGAAGCCAAGAATTTTTAAGGAAAATTAATTTAAAAGAAAATTCCATGGCAAAATCATATGAAATATGCAAAAACACAACTATATATACTTCAGAAGGAAAAGACCTTCAAGAAACAGAATTTGGATATCTAGAAGATATCATGCCAACATTATATACAATTGTAGGAAATGTCAGAAAAATTATCAATGAAAGCGAAGAAAGAATTACTAAAGTCTATCTAACAGGAACGGCAACATTAATTAATAATTTAGATTTATATTTTCAAGAATATTTAAATGAAGTGGAATGTGAAATATTAAAACCATATTTTATTAATCCAACACAAGATATTAGTATACAAGATTATATAGAAGTAAATTCAGCAGTATCTTTAGCTTTATCAGGACTAGGACAAGGTATACAAGGGATTAATTTCAAGAAACAATCATTTAATGAAAAAATTCCGAATTGGTTAAAAATAGAAGTAAATCCTGGAAAGGCAAAAAAAAGTAAACTGGCAACATCTAGTTGGTTTACAAATGATTTAGGTGAAAAATTAGATAAAACAGAAATTAGCTTATTAAGAACAGCAGTTGGGTTAATTATATTATTTGTTATTTATAGTTGTTTTGCAAAATTATTGCAAAAACAAACAGAACAAAAAGAGCAACAAGCACAGGAGTCTATTAATCATACAAATGCCCAAATTCAATTAGCAGAGAGTGATAAAACGAAGATAGATTCTAGGAAAAATGATTACACAGAAATGATTGAAAATTTGCAAGATTTAAATGATAGACTTACAGAGGCAAGTAAAACAAGAGATGCAATACCAAATCTACTAAATTCGATTATGTATATCATACCAGAAAATGTTCAAATCACATCTATACAAAATACAACAGGAACACATATAGTTATTCAAGCACAATCAAATAAATATGAACAATTAGGTATGTTTAAAGCAAAATTAGATACAGAAATGTATTTAACAAATGTAATTTCTACTTCTGGGCAACAAGAAAACAACGTGATAAAAGTAACGATAGAAGGAGATTTACCATGAAAAAATTATTAATACTCATTCTAATCGTACTGGTATTAGCACTAACGATTTTTACAATTGTTAATGGACTGGAAATTGGAAGTTTTCGCATTTGGGGAATAACAAAAATAAAAAAGGAAAATATAGCATTAGATGAAACAGTAACCCAAGCTTCTAGACTGGCAAATTCTACATTTCCAGGAAAAGTTAGTGAAGTAAATACAAGTATGAAAGAGTTAGAACAACAAAAAAACACATATCAAGATATGGTAGCAGTGAGTGATACTGGTGATGTTCAAGCTGCAAGTCAATTATCCAATTATACTTTAGACTTTTTATGGACAAAAATTGGTACACATGCGACCAGTGAAGGCATTCGTATAGATATATCTTTAACAGCTGGAACAGGAGGACAAAATGTGTATGATCTAAATTTTACAGCTTTTGGAAGCTATGTTGGTATATGTGAATTTATTAGAGATATAGAAGATGATTCAGATTTAGCATTTAAAATAGAACAATTTTCAATGACAACAGGAGAATCTACATCTTCATTAAGGGCAACTTTTGCATGTAAGAATATACCAATTGAAGGCATATCTTCCATAGATACAAATAATTCAGCAAATGAAAATACAACCAATAGTACAAACACCAATGACACAAACACAAATAATACAAATACAAATAATGCAAACACAAATAGTACAAACACAGCAAATAATACGAATACAACAAATACATCGAATCAGTAAAGGAGTGTATGATGGCCAAAACAATTATAAAAGAAATGATTATTATGTTATTAGTCTGTTTAGCAATTATATTAATCCTTGGCGTATTATTGTATGAATATGTTCCAAGTAATAAAATTGTACCAGATGTAGTATCTTATACACCTTCAGAAGCGGTACAACAAGAATTGAGCAAAAATAAAGATGTTGAAAATGATGAAATTATCTTAACATATAGTGTTGATTCAACAGATTTAGACAATTATGAAAGAATCAATACGTATGTACCAGGAAAACCAAATCCATTTTCACCATATATGGAAACAACAACTTCTGGAGAAGATACAACACAAAATGGTAGTTTAACAGAAACAAATGGTAGTGTATATTATCCTGATACAGGGATAAAATAAAATATAGTTATTAAAGTTATGTTTTTTAAACATAAATTATATATAAATTTAGTTTAAAAGAAGAGGAGGATAGAAAATGAAAAACCAAAAAGGTATCACTTTAATTGCTTTAGTAATCACAATTATTGTTCTACTAATTTTAGCAGCAGTGTCAATTGCAATGCTTACAGGAGATAATGGAATATTATCAAATGCACAAAAAGCACAAACAGAAACTGTTACAAAAAGCAATGAAGAGGTTTTGAAATTAGCCGTTTCTGATGTAATAGCAGATTATTATGCGAATGGTAATACAGGTGCACCATCAATTGATGTAACAGCATTAAAGAATTCAATAACATCTGTTAGTAATGATTATGGAGAAGATGAAGTAACTGCAATAGATGATGAAGAAAATGAAGGAAATATAAAGGTTACTTTTACAAAAGGAGATGTAAAAGTATACTATGTTTCAGAGACAACTGGTGAAATTTCAACAAGCCCAATTACTAGTACAACAGAAGATGATGAAACATAAGGTATTAAAGAATAAGATAAATAATAAATTACTAACAAGGAGCCATACGCACACTAAAGTGTGTATGGCTTAAAATTAAAATAATTTACAATAAACAAATTCATAGATAAGATAAACAGAGGAAAAGTTAAGAATTAGAAGGAGAAGAAATGGATATACTACTATATATATTAATATTTATAATAGGAACTGTATTTGGAAGTTTCTATACATTAGCAATTTATAGAATACCAAAAAATCAAAATATTATACATGCACATTCTTATTGTCCAAATTGTAATCATAAATTAGGATTTTTAGATTTAATACCTGTATTTAGTTATCTTTTTTTATTAGGAAAATGTAGATATTGTAAAAAGAAAATCAGACCAAGATATCTTATTTTAGAAATTTTATCAGGTATTACATTTGTATTAATTGCATATTTTATGAATGTCCGTATAGACAATATAACTCCTAATGTTTTAGCAGAGAGTGCATTTTTGGCACTTTATTTGTGTTTCATTTTTATTATGGCAGGAATCGACTTAGAAAACAGAAAAATAGAAAAATCAATATCTATGTATGGTGTTATAATAGCTGTCTTATATATAGTATATCTATGTATAGTAAAACATGCTAGTATATACAGATATATTGTGTATTTAATTATTTATATAGGTGTATTAACTTTAGATGTTATCACATTAAAGAGATATGCAAAAAACAGTTATGTAAATGGAGTTATATTAACAGTGATTACGATGAGTATATTTACAGGGGAATATGTAACTATTAATACGCTTATAATGACAGCATTGATTGTAGCATTTAACTTTTTATTACAAAAAATAAAGAATATAAGAAGAAAAATTAGAAGAGAAGAAAAAAATTATGGAAAAAATATTAGTTATGGATTTTTGTTAGCTGTATCAAATATGTTAAATTATATATTTGCATTAAGTATGTATAAATTTTTTGTTTAACAGAAAGGAAATCTAGTGAAAATAAAAAGTGAAAAAGGAATTACTGGTATTGATATTACAATTTCAATAATATTAATCACATTATTTGTCACACTTATTGCTACACTTATGTATGCAATTCATACAAATTCTAACTCTATAGAAAGAAAAACAGAAGCGACAAATTATGCAATTAATATAATGGAAGGTTTAAAAGCACATGATTTTGATACATTAGAAAATGAAAATACCGATGAATTTGAAAATATTACTCAAAAAGTAGACGAAGGAGATACAAAAGAAGAAAGGGAAACAGGATATGCAAAAAGAATTACAATCATAGATTATGCAAATTTGCCGGAAAAAACAAATGCTGTTTCAGGATTAGTAAAACAAGCTACAGTAGAAATAGCATATAAAGATGGCGATACTACTCAATCAGTTGCATTATCAACTGTGATAACAAAAAGTGATTAAGGAGAAAAAAGCATGCAAAGTGAAAAAGGTATTACATTAATATCTATAATAATATATGTAATTGTAATGCTTATGATAGTATCAGTAATTACTGTCCTAACATCATATTTTTACACAAATATTGACATTAATTCTGTGAGAGAAGACTTAAATCAGCAATATACAAAATTTAATTCCTATTTTATACAAGAGGTAAATAAAAAAGGAAATAAATTATTAGAAATAGGAAAAATAGATACAAAGAGTGGAAATATGAGTACCATACAAACAGAATCTTTAAATGAAAATATATCTGAAAACAATATAGAAGATACTAGGCAAAGCTATATTATTTTTTCAAGTGGAAATCAGTATACATATGTACCACAAAATCAAGGGATATATATGAATCAAATAAAAATTGCACAAAATATAACAGGTTGTACCTTTAGTAGTAAAAAAGAAGCCAATGGAAAAACAACAATAACGGTAATCATAATGGGAAAAAAATTTGAAAAAATGACAACCTACACGTTATTAGAGTAAAGACATGAGCCTTAGGAAAGGAATATGAGTGGATATGGATTTAAAAAGAAGGCAACCTATTGGTGTAGAATTAGTAAAAAGAGGAATTGTGGATGAAGAAGATATCAAAAGAGCGCTAGACTATCAAAGACAACATCCTAATGTGAAAATTGGTGATTGTTTATATGAATTAGATGTATGTGATCCATATAAATTAATTACAGCAATTGGAGAAATATTAGGAGAAAAAGGAACACTACTAAATAGAAACTCTATTAAAATTGATGTAGAGGATTATATTTCTTTAGATATCGCAAAAAAAAATAAAGCAATTCCTTTTGAAGTTGAAAATGGAAAGATTAAAGTATGTTTTGCAAATACTGTTAACAGAAAGAGCATAGAAGCTATCCGACTACTGCTTTTAAATAAAGGGTTAATTATGGAAATATATATAACTTTTGAAAAAGATATTATCCAAATTTTAAAATCTTTGGAAGGAAAAGCAACAACAGATATTAATAAATCAGGGATAACCATTATCAACTTGGTAGATAGTATTATTAAAACAGGGATTGAAAAAAGAGCTAGTGATATTCATATAGAGCCAATGGCAACGTCTATTCGTGTTAGATATAGGATTGATGGAGAATTATTTACAGCAGCAAATCTAGCTAAAGAAAAACAACAACAAATTATTGGAAGATTAAAAGCTATTTCAAATATGCATCAAGAAAAACAAGAAGCACAAGATGGTAGGATTTTACTTTATGAAGATTATAATATCCGTGTATCTTCACAACCCAATGTCTATGGAGAAAAATTTGTTTTAAGATTATTAAAGAAAAATGCAAATATCAAAAATATTTTTGACTTGGGATATTATGGTGAAGAGCAAGAATTTGCCAAAAGTATTAATAAAAGAAATAGCATTACAATTATTGCAGCACCAACTGGAGAAGGTAAAACTACATCTTTATACAGTATTATTGATTATTTAAATAAACCGGAGATTAATATCACGACTATTGAGGATCCGGTTGAAATTAGAATTCCAGGATTAAATCAAATAGAAATCGATAATAGGACAACTTTTGCTGGAGCATTAAGAACCGTATTAAGACAAGACCCAGATATTATTTTAGTAGGAGAAATCAGAGATAGAGAAACAGGAGAAATAGCAATACAAGCTGGCCAAACAGGACATTATGTCTTGTCAACCATTCATACAATTGACAGTATAGAGGTTATCAATAGACTAAGAAAAATTGGTGTATCAGATTATGATATTGCAAGTACATTAGCTACAGCTATTTCACAAAGATTGGTAAGAAGAATATGTCCAAAATGTAAAAGAGAAAGAGAGTTTACCAAAGAAGAAAAAGATATCATAACCAATATATTAGAAAAATATGGTGAAAAAATAGATTTAAAAGATATGAAAACTTATGATTCTCTAGGATGTGACTATTGTAATGGAACAGGTTTTTATGATAGAATCGGAATTTTTGAAATCTTAAATATTACAGATGAAATAAAAGAATTGATTGTTTCAGGTGCATCAAGTATGGAAATTAGAAGAAAAGCATTGGAAGAAAATTATAGACCATTAATTGTAGATGGAATTCGAAAAGTATTAAAAGGAGAAACTACACTAGAAGAGTTAAATAAAAAGTTATTATTTTTCTAAATTTAAGTAGTGCTTTTTCAATTTTGATGATTTACCAAGTGGAGAACATTTCTCATTTTTTGAATTTATCGACGAATGTGCCGTGGAACAGACGTATAAATTCTTAGTTTTGAATAAATGAGGAAGCACGATAGCGAGAGGCTCGTTTGTTCAAAACTTAGAATTTATAGTCTGTGTAGCAAGCCGAGGAGATAATGAAAAAAATGAGAAATGTTCTCCACTTTCTAAAATATCAAAATTTAAACAGTATGTATAATAGTGATAATAATCAAATTTATAGAAAAGGGACTGGGAGGAATAAAAAATGAATATGGATAAAATCCTAGATATTGCGATGGAGAAAGATGCATCAGATGTTCACATGATATGTGGAAATAAACCAATGCTTAGAATTGCAAGAGATTTGCTTGAAATAAAAGATATGACAGAATTGACAGAAGAAGATATGACAGAAGCATATGATTATTTAGTAAGAGGAAATGTAGATAAAGATGAAGTGTATAATTCAACTAGAAAACTAGATTTATCATATGAATACAAAGATATTCGTTTAAGAGTAAATATTTCATCTTCTGATGATGTTCCAACTTGTACATTAAGATTGATAAAGAATGAATTACCACCTTATGAATCTTTAGGAATTCCAGATGTTGTAAGAAGAATGACATATCAACCACAAGGTTTAATTCTAGTAACAGGAAAGACGAATTCTGGAAAAAGTACAACCCTAAATTCCATGATAGATTATATCAATGAAAATCAAAATAAAAAGATATTAACATTGGAAAATCCAATTGAGTATAAACATCATTCTAAAAAATCATTAATTGTTCAAAAAGAGGTAGGTAAAGGAAGAGATGTGTTAACTTTTAGTGATGGTGTAAAAAACTCTTTAAGAGAAGACTGCGATATCTTAGTGATTGGAGAGATTAGGGATAGAACAACGATGGAAGCAGCCATTGAAATGGCAGAATCAGGACACTTGGTAATTGGAACTTTGCATACAAAATCCTGTGCAGAAACGATTGACAGAATGATAAATTTCTATGAAGTAAGAGATCAAGCTAGCGTAAAATATTTATTATCTGCCTTATTAAAATTAGTTGTTTCACAAAGGCTATTAAAAGGTACAAATGGAAAATTGGTTCTTGTTCCAGAAGTAATGGTAGTAGATAATATTGTTGCAGGTATTATCAGAAAAGAAAAATTAAGTGTATCAGAAATAGAAGATGCAATACAAAGTAATCTAGAAAAAGGAAGTATTGGACTAATCAATTCCTTAGCAGAACTTTTTGTAGAAGATAAAATTACATTAGAACAAGCTAAATCACAGATAGAAGAGAAAAACCAAGAAATCCTAAATAGAACAATTATGCAACTAAAAATTAAAAGAAATATGAATAATTAGAAAAGGAGGTAAAACATGCCAACTTATGTATATAGGGCAATGACAAAATCGGGTTTAATTGTTAGAAATAGGATAGAGTCTCCAAGTAGACAGAATTTGTTAAAAACATTAAAAGGCAATGGACTAGTACCTATTGATGTTCAGCAAATTCGATATGTGGGAAAACAGCAAAAAAAGGCAAAGAAAAATATTACCAATATAGAAGAAATTATGAAAAATGTAAATACCACTAATATAGGAAAAAGTAAACCAAAACAATTATCAACAAAAGAAAAAATCAACCTATATTTTGCAAAAACAGAAAAAATAACGACAAGAGATATTATGATATTTACACAAAACTTCTATTTATTAAAAAAGGCAAATTTTAATAATATACATGCATTAGATACAATTATTCAAAGTACAGAAAATGTATCTTTTAGAGGTATTTTAGAAGATATACTAGCCGGTGTCGAAGCAGGTGAAAATATGTATACTACAATGGAATATTATTCTAATGTGTTTCCATATATTTATATCAATATGATAAAAGTAGGAGAATTGTCAGGTTCACTTACAAATTCTTTAGAACAAGCAGTAAAATACTTAGATGAATCTGATGCTTTAAATAGAAAATTAAAATCTATCTTAATACCAAATATTATTCAGTTTGTATTATTATTAGTGATGCTTTTTGTAGGAACATTAGTTGCAATTCCAACCATTCAAAGTATTTTTGATGAATTAGGAACAGAAGAAAAATTACCAGCAATTACACTGTGGTTTGCAGATGTTGTGGATATAATGATAGCCTATTGGTATATTCCTGTGATTATCATGGCAGTGATTGCAGCAGGCGTGTTATTTTACATTAATACACCAAAGGGAAAATACAATTTTCATTATTTTAAATATAAAATGCCAATTTTTGGAGAGTTGATATTTGCATTAGATTTCTCAAGATTTTTAAAGGCTATGTTATTAAATTTGAGAAATGGAATGAGAATACAAGATTCTATAGAAGTTAGTAAAAATGTAATAAAAAATTATGTGATGTTGTCTATGATAGAAACTTCTATTAATAATATGTTAACAGGTAGTTCATGGATAGAACCGTTTGAAGAATCAGGATTAGCAAAACCTATGATAACTGAAATGTTGAAAATTGGTATGCAAACTGACTTAGCAGAAATGATGGAAAAATTGGTAGAATACATGCAAATAGATATTGACAACATTATGGGAAAAATTATGAAAGTATTACCTCAAGTCGTTTATGCAATTGTTGGAGTTGTACTGATTTTCTTCGTATTAGTTGTATTAGTGCCATGTATACAAGTATATATGGGGAATTTCTTATTTTCAGCATATGGTGTATAATGTTTTTTTGTCCTTTTGGGGACGTTTCTGTTTGGGACATTTTTATTTAATAATTAAAACAAATCACTTATCTTATAATAATTTTAGAATGATTTGGGATGTTCCTATTGTTCAAAAAAATGTTATGTGATATAATCAAAACGCAAGTAGAAAGATAGGAATTATTATGAGAATTTGAGAAAGTGGTGAACCTAAAATGAAAATCGGAATTGACTTAGGCGGTAGTCATATTGCCATAGGTGTGGTGGATAATAAAGGAAAAATATTAGAAAAAGTTGAAAAAAGAATTACCAAGCCAGAAAAGAACAATATAAAGAAAACCATAGAAGATTATATCGTAGAGAAAACTACAAATTTTTTACAACAATATAAAATCACAGAAATAGGAATTGCTATACCAGGAACAGTAAAAAAAGAGATTGTTATAAAATCTGTTAATTTAGGATTAAAAAATTATGAAATTGTTAAAAATTTAAAAGAAAAAATTCATTTACCAATTAAAATTCGAAATGATGCAAAATGTGCTGCATTAGCTGAAAATATATATGGAGCATTGAAATCTTATGATAGAAGTATATTTTTAACTTTAGGAACAGGAATCGGAGGAGCAGTCATTATCCATAATGAATTATTAGACACAGGAGATTTACCTGGTTGTGAATTTGGTCATATGTTAATAGAAAAAAATGGAAAGCTATGTAAATGTGGAAAAAAAGGGTGTTGGGAAACCTATGCATCTATGAAAGCATTTAAAGATAATTTACGAGAAATTTTAAACTTAGATGAAAAAACAAGTGGAAAAGAATTATTAGACATATTAAGAAAAATGGATAAAAATAATTCTAAATATGTACAAACCAATAAATTAATAGAGCAATATATTGAATATTTAAGTATAGGTATTTCAAACTTAGTAAATATTTTTGAACCAGAAGCTATTGGAATTGGTGGAAGTTTTGTGTTTTATGAAGAGGTTTTTTTAGAAAAATTGAAAGCAAAATTATTAAAGGATAATTTGTTATTTAATGAAAGAAAAGAAATCAACATTCAAACAGCAATATTAGATAATGATGCAGGGATGATTGGAGCAATATTGTAAGGAAGGCGTGCGTTAACAAAATCAAAGATTTTGACGCACAGATGTGAAGACTGCTACGCAGTACTTCACGAATATAAGAAGCCTAACCTTATTGTATACGAAAAAATCTATATGGGGCCAAAATAAAAGTGGATTTTTTCTATACAATAAATAAAAATAAGAGAAAATGAAAGGAGAGAGTTTCATGAAGGAAGAGAAGAAAGCAACAAGACAAAGTTATGGAGAATTGTTGGAAAAATTAGGAGAGGAAAATAAAGATATTGTAGTATTAGATGCGGATTTATCAGCAGCCACCAAAACTAGCATTTTTGCTAAAAAATTCCCAGATAGATTTTTTGATATGGGAATTGCAGAAGCCAATATGATGGGAGTGGCAGCAGGAATGGCTTCTTGTGGAAAAATACCATATGTTAGTACTTTTGCAGCTTTTGCAGCAGGACGTGCCTATGACCAAATACGTTCTAGTATATGTTACCCAAATTTAAATGTTAAAATATGTGCCACACATTGTGGAATTACAGTAGGAGAAGATGGTGCGACACATCAAATGTTGGAAGATTTAGCTTTAATGAGAGTTTTACCCAACATGACAGTTATATGTCCATCTGATGATGTAGAGACAAAATATTTAATCAAGGAAATTTCAAAAATAAAAGGACCTGTATATGTAAGATTGGCAAGATTGGCAACTCCAGGAATTTATGAAGAAAATCAAACATTTGAAATTGGAAAAGCAATTCAAATAGGAGAAGGAACAGATGCAACTGTTTTTGCAACAGGAGTGGTTGTGGTAGAGGCTATAAAAACAATGGAAATCTTAGAAAAAGAAGGTATTCATATAAGAGTTGTGGATATGCATACCATAAAACCAATTGACAAAGAAATGATTGTTAAATCAGCAAAAGAAACGAAAAAATTAATATCTATTGAAGATCACAGTGTCATTGGAGGATTAGGAAGTGCCATTAGTGAAGTGTTAACAGAAGAATATCCATGTAAATTAATCCGAATGGGAATCAACGATACTTTTGGGAAATCTGGAAATGCAGTAGAATTACTAAAATATTTTGGTTTAACGAGTGAGAAAATTATTGAAACAGTAAAAAAATAGTCAAAGAGGAGAAATATGGAAGAAGAGAAAAAAAGAGAAACAGATAAAAGTGTGGAAAGAATGCAAGATGAAATTATAGCTAGTATAGAAAGTATTTATCAATCAATAGAAAATATTGGAAAGGTAAATAAAGAAGTAGCACAAATGCTTATAACTAGGATTCAGACACTAAGAGCAGATACGGATAATAAACAAATGCTCTCAGTAGAGATGCTTAGTGAACTGATGTCTATACAAAGAGAAATCATTGGTATCTTAGATACGGATTATTATAAACAAACCACAATGCATTTTCAAACGATGGATAGGGAAGTGGCAGAAGAAAAGCAGGATAAAAATATGTTACTAGCAGTTTCTCAAAACCCAAAGAACGGTTTTTGGCATAAACTTTTTGAAAAAATAACAAGAAAACAGCTAGAAAAAAATAAAACTGAAATTTCAAGTGACTATAGAAATACGCCAACAATCAATACAATAGCTGTTGATCGAAACGAAAACGTTGATAAAAAATATCCTTTTGTTGTAGTAGATGAAAATGGATTTAAAGAAGATTTTAGATATTTAGTATATGAACAGTTAAAAAAGATGGAACATAGTGATGTGGGATTAGATAACTTTGAGACCATCCAACTTAGTGAGGGAAATAGTTATATACAGCATGATAGGGGACCGTATTTACATATATATATAGATGGAAGTATAGAGGATATACCAACAGATGAAAAAGGAATCAGTAAAAGCGAATTGGGACAAGTTTTAAAATTGGCAAATTTTTTAGGTGGAACAAAAGAAAGCGAATTTAAAATAGAAGTTTTAAAGGTTTTAAGAGGTTTTCAAAATTTAGATGGGATTTCTAAACAAGATAGAAAACGTTTTAAGAAAGAAATGGATGCAAATGAATTATATACGTATTATAGAGATATGTATAGAAAAGCAATAGAAGAGTATAGAGCGACTTTCAAAGATTTTTATTATCAAAGAGATAAGGCTAAAATGCAATATAAAAAAGATGTGAGAAAACAAGTAAGAGTAGAAGAAAATGGAGAACATCCAAATTTACATGGACATAATGATGCTTACCAAGAAAGAAGAAATGGTTTTGAAAAGCCAATAGGAGAAGATTATGGAGAACACTAACAAATGAAATGTAAATAGTAATGCAATTATAAAAGAAATAAAAAAATAAAAAAGAAAGGGGAGTTTTATATGAAAATGAGAAAAGATGTATTGATTTTACTAGTAGTTATTGCTATTGTTGTAATAGGAGGCATATATTTAATTACAAGGGGGATTGGATATTTTAGCGCAGATCCTCAAAAAATATTAGAGGAAAAAATTCGAGAAAATTATGGGAATAATTATGAAATTATGCAAGTGTATAAAATTGGCGGAGCAGAAGGACAAAGCCATGGTTGTGGAGCACTTTTTGCAACAGATGGAAATTTAATAAGTGCTAGATTAACAGCTGATTCTCTTTCAAAAAATTATGATAATTATACAGAACAAAAAATAAACTACACAGAAAATGAAGAAATTACAGATTTAATGTATGGAGTTAATACAACAAATATGATGTATGAGTATACAAATGATGAAGGAGAAGATAGATGTGTATTAAAAATCATTATACAAGGAAATGATTACACAGATTTTTTAACATATAAACAGGATATAATGCGTGTATGTGAATATTGTAGTCATTTATATGATATTTCAGATATAACTGTATTTATTTCACATACGGGAGATTTTGATGACATATATCATCAAGCATATACATTTAAACAACTAAATATGCATCCTGATGACATTTATTATGATATAACAGAAGACAAAACAGATATGGAAGATGAAACTATGAGTTTTATAATACAAGCAGAAGATACAATAACAGATATAGATGAAAATTTTGATACTAAGTATGAAACTATTGAATTAGATAACCAATAGTAATGTGAATTTTATGTGAAATTTTTGAAATAAAGAAAAACAGAGAAAAACGATAGAAAATGCAAAAAAACCAACATTTTCTATTGTTTTTTTAGGTAAAAACTATTGCAAATTTTGTTCTTTATTGTTATGATTAGATAGAATAAAACATATAATAGAAAATTATGCGAAAAAATAGATAAGGAGAGCAAAAGATGATTGAATTTAGAAATGTCACAAAGACATATGACACAGGTACAAAAGCAGTAAAAAATGCCAATTTCAGAATTGATAAAGGTGAATTTGCTTTTTTAGTTGGATCTTCAGGAAGTGGAAAATCTACTTTAATCAAATTAATCTTAAAAGAAGAAGAGCCAACTTCAGGAAATATTATAATCAATGGAAAAGATACTACATTTTTAAAACCAAGTAGGGTTCCATATTTAAGAAGAAGTATGGGCGTTGTATTTCAAGATTTCAGACTATTACCAGACAAAACCGTATATGACAATGTTGCTTATGCAATGTATATTGTAAGAGCAACACCAAGACATATTAGAAGACAAGTTCCAATGGTACTTTCACTAGTTGGATTAAGTGGAAAAGCAAAAATGTATCCAAATGAGTTATCAGGAGGAGAACAACAGAGAGTTGCTTTAGCTAGAGCTTTGGTAAACAATCCATCTATGCTAATTGCAGATGAGCCAACAGGAAACTTGGACCCAGATACAGCATGGGATATCATGACATTGTTAAATGACATTAACATGAGAGGAACAACCGTTGTTGTTGCTACACATGCAAAAGATATTGTTGACAAGATGAAGAAAAGGGTTATTCATATTAGAAAAGGTGAAATCATAAAAGACGATAAAAAAGGTGGGTATGAACTGTGAAATATAATATATTAGGATATTTAATTGGAGAAGGATTTAGTAATGTATTTAAAAATAAAAAATCAACTGGTGCATCACTCATGATTATGTGGGCAACCATGATTATATTTGGAGTATTCTTAATATTAAGTGAGAATATTAACCATTTTGTTCAAGAAGTGGAACAAGAACAAGGAATTCAAGTATTTGCAACAGACGAGGCAACAGATGAACAAATTCAAAAATTAGGGGAAGAAATTAACCAAATAGAAGGTGTCAACAAAGTAGAATATGTATCAAAAGAAGAAGCCTTAGACCAAATGAAAGAAAAATTTGCAGAAAATGAAGATTTATTAGAGGGATATGAAGGAGAAAATAATATATTTACAGCCTCATATGTTGTAACATTGACAGACTTAAATTTAAACACACAAGTACAAGAACAAATTTCACAATTAGCCAATGTTAAAAAAATAACAAATGCGAATGAAGTAATAGCAACTTTAATTGATTTGGCCAATGGTGTAAAAATTGTAACAGGTGTTATTTTAGTGTTATTAGTTATCATATCTATATTCATTATTGCCAACACCATCAAATTAACTGTACATGCAAGAAGAAAAGAAATTTCTATAATGAAATATGTAGGAGCGACTAACAGTTTTATCAGATGGCCTTTTATTGTAGAAGGTATGATTATTGGAGTAATCGCAAGTGCTATTTCAATCCTTGTTATAGCAGTTGTCTATAACTTGATAGCAGAACAAATGGTAAATTCACAATTTATGAGAACAGTAGGTATCAGTTTAGTAGGATTTTCAGAAATGTTTAGCTCAATTATATTTGTATATATGTTACTAGGTGTAGGAATAGGAGCCATAGGAAGTATTATTTCAATGAGAAAATATTTAAGAGTATAAAGGAGTAGAGCATGCGTAAATTTTTATGTATTGTTTTAGCTTTTATCATCATTTGTACATATATAACTGCGGTATATGCAGAAGATAACACAACAAATAATACAAGTAATACGAATAGTAGTAATTTAACAGATTTACAAACACAACAACAAGATTTACAAGACCAAATACAGCAATCTCATGAAGAATTAGAAGAAGTGCAAAGTCAACTATCAGAAAACTTACAACAAATTGAAAAATTAGATGAAAAAATTAGAGAATCAGAAAATCAGATAGAAGAACTAGATGCACAAGTAAAATCATTACAAGAAGAAATAGCAGGTATTCAATCACAACTAGATGTAGCAGAGAAAAATTATGAAAAACAAAAAGATATTATGGAAAAACGATTAGTAGCTATTTATGAAGCTGGTGACACAAAATATCTAGATGTACTATTAAAATCAAGTAATATTTCAGAGTTTCTATCAAATTATTATTTGGTTACAGAAATTGCATCAGTAGATAAAGATTTGTTAGATGAAGTAGAATCAGAAAAAAAAGAAATTGAATTATCTAAACAAAAATTGGAAAAAAACCAAGAAACATTGGCAACAGCATTACAAACACAAACCAAAACAGCAACGGTGTTACAAAATACTAAGGCATTACGAGAAAATTATATATCTAGGTTATCAGATGAGGAAAAAGCAAAACAGGCACAAATTGATGAAATGACACAGCAATATGAAGCTGTTAATAATCAAATATTAGAAATTGCAAAGCAAGGATTAGATACAGCCTATATAGGAGGAGTGCTTGCTTGGCCAGTACCAGGATATACCAAAATTACCTCAAATTATGGAATGAGGGTACACCCTATCACTGGACAATATAAATTACATACAGGTGTAGATATTAGTGCACCAATTGGAGCCAACTTTGTAGCCGCAAATGATGGAATTGTAACAAAAGCAGAATACAATACAGCATATGGAAATATGGTAGTGATAGATCACGGAGGAGGAATTTCTACATTATATGCACATGGGTCAGAAATTTTGGTTACGGTTGGACAAACTGTTAAGAAAAATGATGCCATTCTAAAAGTAGGTTCAACAGGATATTCAACAGGACCACATGCCCATTTTGAAGTCAGAATTAATGGGGTGGTAACAAATCCAATACCATATATTACAAATGGACTTGTTCCAGGTACAGAGGCAGAGGAAGATTCACAAGAAGAAACAGATATGACGGCACAATATTAAAAAACAAATGTGAGAGGAAAAGGAGAAAAACGATATGAAAAAAATAGGACTCAAAATAATAGGGATTATAGTAATAGCAGTTATCTTATTGCAATTTAATGTTGTATTAGCTGCAACAAAATCAGAATTAAATGCAAGTAGCAATGAAACAGATCAAAAAATAGAGGAAGCAAAAGAAGAATTAGAAAATATTAATACAGAAAAATCAGAGACATTACAACAGGTAGAAGACTTAATTATGCAAATTTCCTCTGCACAATCAGAAATTGACGAATTAGATACCAAAATATCAGATATGAATACACAAATAGAAGAGGCTCAAAGTAAATTAAACGAAAAACAAGAAGAATATGATGATAAAGAAGCATTGTTGGAAAAAAGATTAGTAGCTGCTTATGAAGCAGGAGAAACTACTTATTTGGATGTATTACTTTCTTCAAGTAGTTTAACAGATTTAATTTCGAATTATTATATGATATCTGAAATCACACAAAGCGATATGGAATTAATGGATAAAATTAAGAAAGAACAAGAAGAAATAGAAACAGCAAAACAAACACTTGAAACAAGTAAACAAGAATTAGATAGTGTAAGAGCAGAAAAACAACAAAAAGCAACGGAATTACAAAATGCAAAAAGTCAAAAAGATAGTTATGTCGCACAACTAAATGAACAAGAAAAAAATACACAAGCAGAATTAGAGCAATTTGAACAAGATAAAAGGGATATCCAAGCACAGTTAGCTGCCATTGCTCGACAAGAAGCAGCAAATTCTGGAAGTTCAAATGTCTCTAATATTACGAATAATCCAAGTAGCAGTGGATATATTAGACCAATAGTAGGATATAGTATTACAACAGGCTGGATGGGATATAGAGGACATACAGGTGTGGATTTTAGTGGATCAGGCATAGCGGGAAAACCAGTACTAGCTGCCAAAGCAGGAACAGTTGTTACTTCAACAGCATTAAAATATCCTAATGGCAATTATAAAAGTTATGGAGAATATATTGTTATTAATCATCATGATGGAACAATGACATTATATGCACATGGTGCACCAGGTTCAAGATTAGTAAGAGAAGGACAATCTGTAAGCCAAGGTCAACAAATTATGAGTGTCGGAACAACAGGAAATTCAACAGGATACCATTTACATTTTGAAGTTAGAGTCAATGGAACACCAGTTAACCCAACACCATATCTACCATAATTTAGAAATCTATGCATAACATTTTGGTATGCATAGATTAAACACTACTTGTCGTATTTCACAAATTAAGAAATGAACCGTATGATAAAAAAAGGAGGAACTTATGAAAAAAGTATTTTGTAAAATATTAGGAGGATTAATTATTACCATATTGGTTTTACAATTTAATGTAATCGTATATGCTAATGAAATAACTGATTTGCAAAATCAACAGGCTTCTAATGAAGAAAAATTGCAAGATGCAGAAAACCAAAAAGAGCAAGTAACTCAAGAAAAAAGTGATGTACAACAACAAGTAGATGAGTTGAATAGTCAAATAGCGGATTATGAAAGTCAAATAGGTGATTTAGAATATAAAATTAATGACTTGAATACACAAATCTCAGATGCAGAAAATAAAATAAATGAAAAACAAGAAAATTATGATAAACAGCAAGAATTACTAGAAAAAAGACTTGTTGCTACATATGAATCAGGAGAGACTTCATTTTTGGATGTATTACTTTCATCAAAAAGTCTAACAGATTTAATATCAAATTATTATATGATTTCTGAAATTGCGGAAGCAGATATGAAATTAATGGAAAACATTGAAAATGAGAAAAAAGAGATAGAAGAAGCAAAAACAACTTTAGAACAGAATAAACAAGAATTAGATAATTCAAAAATTCAAAAAGAAAATATGTCTCAGCAATTACAAGTAGCAAAAAATGAAAAAAGTCAATATGTATCTCAACTATCTCAAGAAGAACAAGATTTACAAGAAGAAATAGACCAATTAACACAAGATAATCAAAAAATCTTAAATGATATTCGAGTAGCACAGGAAAAATATAAAAAACAATTGGAAGAGTTAGCTAATAAAAAGCCATCTAATAGTGGTGGGAATTCATCTTCAAGTGGTTCTGGTTCTTCAGGAGGAGGATCTTCAAACAGCGGTACATCAAACCCAGGAGGATTCATTAGACCAGTAAATGGAGGAACAGTTACCTGTAATGGATATTATTCAAGTGGTAAATTCCATGGTGCTATTGATTATGGTGTAAATGTAGGAACACCAGTTTATGCAGCAGCAGATGGAGTTGTCTTAACAACAAATAATTTAACAACAAGTTATGGAACCTATGTGGTTATTCAACATGCAAATGGATTGCAAACTTGGTATGCTCATGGAACACCTGGATCAATTTGTGTATCACCAGGACAGAGTGTAGCGCAAGGACAAATGATTATGAAAAGTGGAAATTCAGGAAATTCATCGGGAGCACATTTACATTTTGAAGTAAGAAAAGCTCCATATACATATAGTTACAGTGCGACAAAATATGGAGATGATTGCAGGGTGAATCCAAACTTATATTTTTAAAGATTGATTTTATGTGGTCAAGATAAAATTCGATTTTTCTTATACAATGAAAAAAAGAGGGATTAAGGAAAAGTCCTTTATCCCTTTTTACATTATAAAATAGCACATTCTATAAATGTATTTGTTTGGAATTTAAATTGGATTGTGAAATATAATAGATTAATAGAAAATAATAATTTCGTGAAAGGAAGGAAATCAATGGAGGAAAAAAAGAGATATAAAGTATATAGAATCATAATGCTTATTATTTTAGTAGCATTTGTAACATTTGTATTAACATCAATAGGATTTTATCAATATTTTGTAAAAGGAAATAGTTTAAATAAATATCTAGCATTTATGACATCTGATGAAAGCCAGGATATTTCACAAACATTGGATACATATAGAGCGGTTATCGATAAATATTATTTAGGAGATGTGGACGAAGAAAGTTTAAAAGAAGGTGCTATACAAGGCTATATAGAAGGATTAGGTGACCCATATACAGAATATATTTCTAAAGAAGATATGGAAGACTATATGGAAGATACAATGGGGAATTTTGTAGGAATTGGTATTTATATGGTACAAGATACAGAGACTAATCAAATTATGGTATTAGCACCTATAAAAGGAAGTCCAGCAGAAAAAGCAGGAATTCAACCAGGAGATTATATTATAGCTGTTAATGGAGAACAATGTACAGCTGCTGATATGACAGCAATTTCAACTAAAATAAAAGGAGAAGAAGGTTCAACTGTTAAATTACAAATTCTAAGAGGAGAAGAAACATTAGATTTTGAAATTACAAGAGAAAATATTATTGTAAATCCTGTAGAAGGAGAAGTGTTAGAAAATAATATAGGATATATGGAATTTTCATCATTTGATGAAAACACAGCAGAAGAATTTAAAACAAAATTTGAAGAATTACAAGCACAAGGTATAACTTCTCTAATTATTGATTTAAGAAATAATGGAGGCGGAATTGTTGATGAAGCTTTAAAAATAGCAGGATATATTGCAGATAAAGATTCAGTACTATTATATGAAGTAGATAAAGATAATAATGAAACAGTAGAGAAAAATGAAAGTAATCCAATTATCAATATGCCAGTAATCATTTTAACAAATGAAAATACAGCAAGTTCTTCTGAAATATTAGCAGGAGCATTAAAAGATTTAGGAAAAGCTAGAACAGTAGGAACAACAACATATGGAAAAGGCGTTATTCAACAAATATTAACATTACCAGATGGTAGTGGATTAAAAATAACAACAGAAAAATATTTAACACCAAATAGAACAGAAATTAATGAAAAAGGTATTGAACCAGATGAAACTGTAGAATTGCCAGAAAGTGTAGAAAATGTTTTAAATGTTGAAAGAAGTCAAGATACACAATTACAAAAAGCAATAGAAATGTTGACAGAATAGAAATTTAAAGATATAAATATAATAAGAAAAAAGTTAATAAAAGGGAATGTTAGAAAAATTCAAATTTTTTAACGCTAATCAAACCTTTGTGAAGGGAATGAGTAAAAAAATGAATTTACCAAATAAACTAACTATATTTAGAGTCATTTTAGTACCAATCATGGTCATTATACCATTTTTTGGTATACAAGGAGAACTATGGGGAATACCAATTACGTATTTAATCATTGATCTTATTTTTATATTAGCCTCATTAACAGATAAATTAGATGGATATATAGCAAGAAGTAGAAACCAAGTAACAGCATTTGGAAAGTTTTTAGATCCACTAGCTGATAAAATATTAGTATTAGCAGCAATGCTAATGTTAGTAGAAATGGATAAATTACCAGCTTGGATTCCAATTATTGTTTTAGCAAGAGAGTTTTTAGTATCTGGATATAGACTAATTGCGGTAGAAAAAGGTGGAGAAGTGATTGCAGCTTCAAAATGGGGAAAACTAAAAACTGTTACCCAAATGATAGCCATTATTTTAGCATTTTTAGATTTACATGCATTTGGAACATGTTTTGCAGGAAATTTGCAAGGGGCTGATTTTGTATTAAATGTAGCTGTAACAATAATGATGATTATACAAACGATTGCAACCATTTTCTCTGGAATAGACTACATGAGAGGAATTAAAAAATATATGAAAGACTAATAAAATATTACAGTTTAGACATATGTACACAAGTGGAAGGTATTTATAAAAGAAAAAATGAAATTTGTATTGACAAATTTCATTTTCTGCCGTAAGATATGGAAAGTATGTAAATACAATAAGAAAGTACAATATCGTACACAATTCAAGGAGGAATTACTATGGAAGAAAAAGAAGTAATATTAACACAAGAGGGGTATAATAATTTAGAAAAGGAGTTAAATTTTTTAAAAACTGAAAAAAGAGCTGATATAGCAGACAGAATAAAGGTAGCCTTAGGTTTTGGAGATTTATCAGAAAATTCAGAATATGATGAAGCAAAAAATGCACAAGCAGAAAATGAGGTAAAAATAGCTGAGTTAGAAAACAAATTAAGACATGCAAAAATCATAGATGAAAAAGATATAGATACAGAAACTGTTCAAATTGGTAATAAAGTTAAAGTATTAGATGTTGAATTTGATGAAAAAATTGAATATACAATTGTTGGTTCAACAGAAGTAAACTTAGCTGAAAATAAAATATCAAATGAATCACCTTTAGGAGAAGCATTATTGGGTGCTAAAAAGAATCAAACAGTTGAAGTAAATGCACCAGCAGGAGTTATGAAATATAAAATATTATCAATCAAAAAATAAATAAAAGGGAAATTGGGACGGCGAAAAGGGAAATTGGGGACGGACTCATTTTTCCCTTTTTTAATAGTTAAATAAGAAAAAATATAGAATATAAAGTCATTACACGATTTTGTATAAGCTAAATTTTCACA
>CAMLYR010000010.1 GCA_946491915.1 uncultured Clostridium sp. | reverse complement strand
TACACAATTTTGTATAAGCTAAATTTTCATAGAAATTCTACAAGAAAAACATGCGCCTCTCTCATTGTTGCTGTAAAGCTTAAGCAAAATGAGCATTCCTCATGTTTTTCTTTAGAATTTCTAAATTCAAATTTAGATACGCAAAATCGTTTCATTCTTTTATATTCTATATTTTTTCTTATTTAATCTTCTAAAAAGGGAAAAAATGAGTCCGTCCCCAAAATCCCTCAATTGAATATTTTATTTTTCATTATAAGAATCTATTTTAGCATATGATTTCAATTTCTTATAAACCAAGTCATTAATGGTACCAGCAGGGAATTTTCCATTTTTATCCTTCTTTCCTGCAGGAACGCCTGTTAAGATTTCGATACCTTCTTCGATAGTAGAAATAGCATAAATATGAAATTGTTTATTTTTAACAGCTTCAATAATTTCATCTGATAATTGTAAGTTATCTACATTTTGAATTGGAATCATAACACCATGTTCTCCAGTTAATCCACGCATTTTACAAATTTGGAAAAATCCTTCTATTTTTTCATTAACACCACCAATTGGTTGAATTTGTCCTTTTTGGTTGACTGAACCTGTAACAGCAATAGATTGATTAATTGGAATACCAGAAAGGCTAGATAGTAATCCATACAATTCTGTACTAGAAGCACTGTCACCATCAACACCATTATATAATTGTTCAAAACAAATACTAGCAGTTAAACATAAAGGAATATCTTGTGCAAACATTTCTCCTAAATATCCAGTAAGGATTAAAACACCTTTAGAATGAGAAGGACCAGAGATTTCAACTTCTCTTTCAATATTAACAACACCAGTTTTTCCGGTATAGGTATTAACAGTTATTTTAGCAGGTTTTCCAAAGCTATAATCTCCCATATTCATAATGGTCAATCCATTTAAAGTTCCAACTTCAAATCCAGAAGTATTGATTAGTAGAGAATTTTCTTTTATCATTTCCATATATTTTGCATCGTATTTTTTTACTCTATTAATTCTTTCATCTAAAGCTTTTTGCACAAATTTTTCTGTAACAACTTTTGATCTAGATAATTTAGCCCATGTTGCAGATTCACCAACAACTTGCATTAAATCATCAAAACGAGTAGAAACTTTGTGATGACTACCAGCAAGCTTAGAAGCATATTCAATAAGCTTAGCCATAGCACCTTTATCTAAATGAGGTAATTCTTCATGTTCACAAAAGCCATGAACAATTCTTGCTAACTTATTGACATTGTCCTCTGTAATAGGGGCATCGTCTTCAAATTCTACTTTTATTTTAAATAGTTTTCTAAAATCTGAATCCATTGCTAATAAGGTTTGATAAATATTGGCATTTCCTATTAGAATAACCTTTAAATTTAAAGGAATTGGTTCAGGTTTTAAAGAAACTAATACCATAGAAGAACGTTGATCTGCTGTATTTTCTATACCTATATTTTTTACTCTTAAAGCTTTTTTCAAAGCTTCATAACACATACTATTTGATAATAAATCTTTTGCTTGGAAGATAATATATCCACCATTTGCTTTTTGCATTAATCCAGCTTTTAACATGGTATGGTCTGTTTTTAAAGAACCATAGTAGTTTTCATATTCTAAGGAACCAAAAATATTATGATAAGAATAATTGGTATCCATGATAACAGGTGCACCTTCACGAGTAGAATTATCAACAAACAAATTCACTCTATAATTTAAAGTAGGGTCTGGCTTTTTCATTACTGGATTTTGTTGATTAGCAGAATGATTTGGCTGCGTATCGTCTTCCAAAAAGGTTGAGATATTTCTTAAAACATCTTGTTTAACATCTGTTAAGAATTTATTGATTTTTTTATTTCTCTTATATTTTGATTTTAAATAATTAATGTGTACATTAACTGTTAAAAGGGCAATATTAGATTGCCATTCTGATATTTTTTTGTCAGATTGTCTTTCAATTTCTTTTATTTGTCCGATAACATTCATAATTTGTTCTTGTACAATTAAAGAGTTTTGCTCATATTCGTGTCTAATATTTTCATCTAATTTATCAAATTCTTCTTCCTCAATAGGTTTACCGTCTACCATAGGGGTCATATAGATACCATTTTGTGCAGATTTTACAGCAAAGTTATACTTTTTGGCATCTGTATTTAATTTTTCTAATAAAGCAGCTCTTTTTGTTTCATATTCTTGCTTGATTAAAGCTTTTTCTTTTTCAAAGTCATCCGCATTAAATGTCTTTTTAATATCTTTTTTGATTTCTTTGATAAATCCGTCCATTGCTTCTTTAAATTCTTTTCCATGACCTGCTGGTAATTCAACAGCAATTGGTTCATTTGGATTTTCAAAGTTATATATATAGCACCAATCAGAAGGAACTTTCTTTTTAGCTGCAATTTTTTCTAGATAGTTTTTCGTATACATGGTTTTTCCTACACCACTAGGACCTTCTAGGTATAGGTTATATCCTTTTACATCAACTTGTATTCCAAATTCTAAAGCTTTTATACCTCGATCTTGTCCAATACCTTCTTGAATAGACTCCAATTCTTCAGTGGTTTCAAATTTAAAGATATTTGGATTACAAGAAAATTTTAAATCTTTATAATTTAATTCATTTATATTTTTCATTTGTTACCTCCAAAATTTTTTCTTAGTGTTTCCAGTTTTTACTTTTTTTATGATATAAAAAGTAATTTTTTACAAGCATATTGTATATTAGTTGTAGGAATTTGTAAATAAAAAACAGAGAAAATTCATAAAATTTTTTAAAAAAGTATTGACAAGAAAAAGAAAAACCAGTATAATTTATAAATGTTAAGAGTCATGCAGGTGTAGTTCAATGGTAGAACCTCAGCCTTCCAAGCTGATGACGTGGGTTCGATTCCCACTACCTGCTCCAAGCAATAACAGCTTATAAACTATAAAGTTTGTAAGTTGTTTTTTTCTTTTTAATTACCAGAAAATAAATATTAAATGCTAAGGTGTACAATAGGAAATTTGAAACATATCATAGACAGATTAACATAAAGGTGATATAATAGTTAAAGTAACCATTTGTAGGAAAAGATGCAATTATGCATTTATTTTTCGGCTTCAATAGTCATATGAATATTGAAGTTTAGCAGATGCTTGTTATGATGTAACACGAAAACATTTCATTCAAAGAAAAAACAGGAGGACAAAAAATGTTAGTAAGTGAAAATGGAAAGCTGATTGAATTACCAGAGGATGTTCGGCCGACAGACAAGTATAAGATCTATGAGAACACACTGGTAGTAAACTATGCAGAGAGAAAAATGTATAGTTTCTATGTTCAGCAAGCTACTGGATTAAAAAAGGAAGCGGAAGGCTTAAAGGTAGAACCGAGATTTTTTGAATCAGGATTTATCTTGATTGAACTGCCAGGAGAGAATGTGTTATATAACACAAAAACCGGAGAAATTGTCGCCGCCGGAAATATTATCATCGGACAGGATTCAAATCCGGATGTTTGTATAGGAAACTCGTTTAAAGCTGTTGTGCTTGAATTTTATGAAAAGGGTATAGATACCTATAGAGTTTTCGATGACCAAGGAAATGAAGTCCTTGATTCTAAATATGTAAAAAATGGAAAAAAAGTTGAGATATTGGACTATAACGGTTTAGGCAACATAATGCCGCTAAAAATCAGAGATGACAGATTCATTTCAAGGCGTTATGGGGTTTTGCATATTTTATTCTGGAAAGATGGTACTTCTGAGGTTATTGAGGTGATTCCGACTGAATATGACAGAGTATATTTGAATAAATATGCGGCTATAAAAGATTGTTATGGAAATGCTCATTATCCTACATATGCAGCAGAAAAAGATGACAAGACGATTTATTTTACTTTCAATGGAAAAAGAATCAGACTTCCGAAGTAATTGTAACAAGGAAAAAAGAGTTCTGCAAGCAAGTATTACCTGCTTGCAGAACTCTTTTTAATAATAGAATCTTCGTCTATTACGGCTCTTTTTAGGATCATCCCATGGGTGGGGCAAATCAAAATATTGACCTCTTCCATCCACCATAAAACGAACCCGGTAGGCTTTTTTTGAAGTACCAAGAATACGACAAGTAAATCGGTATTCGAATTTCATCCAGGTACAATTTTTAAGCCAATCAACAGTTGCATTTTCCACAACGGGACGCCATTGATTATAGCGAGTTGTGCGTGGAGCTTCATTCATGCCAATAGAAATAGATGTAACTGCAGAATTGCAATTTTTTTGATCGATTAAAGCTCTTCGGATGGCTTCCAAGACCTCAACACTTTTATTCTCACATTCCATGATATCAGCAAACAATTCTCCTAATCCAAACAAATTTAAAATCACGATAGCAATTTGATTATTTTTACTATCTACAATTTCGATTGCATGACAATCTGGGGATAAAAATACATTTTCTGCTTCTACACTATAATAGTAATTAGATTTTTTGGAAGGATCTTTGACCATAAAAGCATCTTTAAACATAAGATAAGAGTCTAATTCTTTCAAATCTAAAAAACGGTAATGCATAGTAGCATGTGTATCCATATCGATTGTCTTTTTAATATATTTATTTGGGTATCTTTTTTGCATTTTATACAGGCGAAGAATGTAGTCAGCTATTCTCTTATAGATAGTTTTTTCAACTGACAAAAGTTGTTTTACAAAATTTGTTGTATTCCTAACTTTTTCATGAAATATATATTGAGGAGCTGTTAACATGATAAATACATCTGAAAGTTGTGTATTTTCTTTTTTAGCCTCTGCATAAAATAATTGATATCCTTCCAAAAATGCAAAGACATATGGTAAAAATCCTTGTTTATGTAGATTTTTTTGAACCAAATCAACAGCTGATTTTGGAACACAAAACATGGGGTCTTCATTTTCAAATTTTTCATTAGGAAACCGTTCCAGTCTTGAGCGATACATAGTGCTCACATCAAGCTGTGAAATAAGTTCTTCTGCTTGTTTATAGCATACATCTCCATTAAGAGCACCAAGTGCAAGGTATAAACGAAGCACTCTTGGTTTTAAACTTTCTTCAGCCGTTGCATATGCATGATAAAAATTTGTTTTTTCCAAAGCAAGCCATTTTCGTATGGATTCTGCAAAAGGTGGAAAGTTTTGCATAAATTCTGGATTAGGCAGTTTTTTGGCTACTTGTGCCCATGTATGAATTTGCCATTGATATCCATTCCATTTAGAGTAAGAACTCCATAACGGACTGATTTCTTGTAATTCATCTTGGCTATTTACACCAGATAATCTAAATATCTTTTTATCATCATAAACATAAATATGATGCTCATCAATCAGCGCAAAAGTTTTTCCAGAATAGTTGCCATATATGCAAATATACTTGTATTTTCGAGTAAGTGTATCTGCGCCAATTTTTGCAATACTGACTGTTTTAGATGTTTCACCATTATTGCCATAAGTAAAAATGAGCGTTTTCAAAGAACTTGATGATGGTAATCTGATTCTGCTAAAAGAATCAATCAAGTGTGCAGGGATGGATATTGTCTGAATATTATCCAACCAATAGAAGGCATCATCTTCAATGCCATTTACATATGGAGGAACAATAAATGTTCCTTTATAATGTGCAAAAATTTCTGAAAAACCTTTAAAAATTGTTTTTCCACCTGGCGTTTTATAATAGACACATTTTTTCTTCCAAAATTCTTCACGAAGTTCTTGTAAATTCATGTTCAGAATGTTTTTACAGTTCATAACACGTTTTTTGCATTCTTCTATGGAAACTTCTTTTTTCCAATAGGAAGTTTCAGGAATCGAAACGGTTCCGAATTCAATATTTCGTGAAGTTGCAGTTTTTTGAATCCACTGTATATCTTCTAAAAGTTTGGAAACTAACCGGTTTTGTGACTTAATCGTTGATTGTAATTGATGATCATTCCGAAATTCCCAAGTCTTATTTAACAGATTAAATTCTGTTACACTTTTCACTCTTTCGCCAAGAGTATTCATGAGAGTATGAATTTTTTCAGTTAATCTCTTGGTTTCTTCTTTGTAATGAGCCTGATCTAAAGATTTAGGCGTCTCTGCTTCTTTTGAAACCAATTCATCAATTACTGATTGTGCTTTTATAAAAACAGCCTCAAGTCCTTTGACCTTCTTTTTCTTTGCCACCTCCACAATTTTTTGAATCTTCGAAATACATTCTTTTTGTTCTTCCAATATTAAGGAAAGCGTATCAAAATAGTCTTCCTCTGCAAAAGCATTTTCCAATACGCCAGTAGCAAGCTCTTGAAACATCTCCAATATCTCATCTTTATGCACATATTCTACATTTAAAAATTGCAAAATGGATTGACGCATCTTTTCCTGTTCAATATCAGGAGAAGATTCAGCTTTCTGCGTAGTATTATGAGATTTTTTGGCATAATAGGAATAAATGTTTATTGGGTGTTCTTTATCATATTTTGCTCGCTTTTCTGGATCTTTTAAGATATCAAAAGCTTCATTTATTTCCTGCATTTTCTTTTTAGCATGTTGTATAGCTTCTTCATCTTTTAGTGAATCTGGATGCCATTTCCGTGCAAGTTCTCGGTATGCAGCCTTAATAGTTTTTTCATTAGCATCTCTTTCAACACATAAAACCTCATAAGGATTCATTCACATCCCTCCAGTTTATAAAAATTTTTAGGGTATTACTAAGATATCAGTATTCTTGAGTAGTGCCCTAGTTGTCTTGTTATTCAAGATACATAGTTTCTCTTGCTTTAACCCCTAACGGATTACTGTTATGGGCAATGATTGCTTTGGCCCAATCCTTTGGAACAGTACCAGTGGAACGAAGACCGTCCAACAAAGTTTCAATTGCTTGAAAAATGATTTTGATACCATCTCCAGTGCGATTGAAGTTTACAGCATTGTTAACCGGAATTCCAAGTTCCTCAGCATATGCTTTAGAAGTTTCTTGAGAGCTGCTATATTCGTCATTATACAATAAGAATATATGCTCGCCATCTTGAATTCTTTGATGAATCAAATTCCGAAATTCTTCCAATGAATGGTTACTGTGAATGTTTTTCCCATCTGTTATTACCAAATGCAATTTGTGATTAGCATCTATTTTTTGTACTGCACTAATAGCAACTATTACTGCATCAAAAATATTGGTATCATCATAGCATTCCCAAGGGGAAATTTTGAATTGTTTACAGGTTACGTTTTGAAAGAGTGAGGTAACCTCACTGTTGAACATTGTAATAGAAAGCTTTGTTTCATACAGCTTTCCAGCTTGTCTCATAGCAAATTCGTTTAGTTCCCGTGCAATTGCTGCGGGAGTTCCACTCATTGAATAGCTACGATCAATAATCAAATTGACCAAAGCAGAATTTTGTGCAATATCTGCCATTAGTTTTTGAGTATCAATTGACATAGCAAAGCCGTCAATTGCCTTTTCAATGTCAACATCTTCATTTGTTTTTTGGATACTTCTCTTCTGGCGTAATAATGCCAACTTAGATGTTCCATTTGAGTTATTACTCATAAAAAATCCTCCTTAAATAGTTAGATATTGAGGCATTTGCCTCTTCGAAATTGTGACGAAGTCATTATACCATAGTCAACATAAAAAAACAAGCTACTAATCTGCTAAAGACGAGACCTTAACAGGATTAGTAGCTTTTATTGTATGAGAGCTTTTTTATATTTAAGCAGTTTAAAAAATATAATAATTAATTTATAACTTCTTCAACTTAGCAACGAAAAAACCTTCATACAAATCAGATGGACCAATACACAAAGTACCTTTTATAGTAGTAGGTAACAAGATAGCATCAGTGAAAACAGATACATCAATTGGTAAGATTTCAATTAGTTTCAAATCAATAAATTTTTGTAAAATATTTTCATTTTCCTTAGCTAAAATAGAGCAAGTTGAATATACCATTTCATGTCCAGGTTTTAACAAAGTAATGGCTTTAGTTAATAAATCAGCTTGCACTTTTGAAGAACGATTTACTAAATCTTCTGTAAAAGTAGTTTCTAATTTTTTATCAAATATAGAAATCGTTCCACTACCACTACAAGGGGCATCTAGTAGAATTTTATCAAAGGAAAAGAAATCATCTAATTGCCTTGCATCTTTTATCATAACATTTACTCTATTGGCGCCTTGTTTATTTAAGTTATATTGTAATTTTTCTGCTCGAATTTTATTTTTTTCACAAGCAGTTATAAATGCTTTATTTTGAGAAAGAGCTAACATTTGTGTTGTTTTCCCACCAGGAGCAGCAGCCATATCTAAGATGTTTTCATTTTCTTTAGGAGAGATGACAAGTGGTGGTATCATAGAAGATAAACTTTGCAAATAGATTTCTCCGTTTTTGTAGATATCTAAATTTTTAATATCTTCTTCAAAGATATTTTCCATCATCAAAGCATCTTGATACCAACTGATTTCCTTATATCTAAAATGTAAATCATTAAAAACAGATTTTATATCTTCAATATTTGTCTTTAAAGTATTTGCTCTTAGAGTTACAGGTCTCTTCTTGGAATAACCTTCCAAAATAGTATTTGTTAAATGTTCTCCATATTGTTCTAGTAATAGATGATATAGAAATTCAGGTATATTGTTTATCATAGTTTCCTCCAAAAAATTATTTTGATATTTGCAAGAAAGGCATGCATTGACAAAATCAAAGAATTTGATGCACAGATGTCAATAAAAAAGATATATGCATATCATACTATACAATTCAGAAAAAAGCAAAAAAACTTAGAATTACAATTCTAAAATTTGTTTAGAGTATCGCTGTGTAGAAAAATGTCAGATAAACATACAGTTTTTTCGTGATTATTACCAAAAACAGTTGATATTTTTTCCAATTTAATATAAAATCTATAAAGACTAACGATAAGGAGGGTATGAATGATTACTTTAGAAGATGTTAGAAAAAATGAAGAAGTAGAAGCCTTAATACAAGGTGCTCAAAAACAATTAGATGGTCTTCGGATACACAGAACATAGTCATAGACATATTTCTATTGTTTCCAAGAGAGCAGGAGATATCTTAGAAAAATTAGGCTATCCAGAAAGAACAGTAGAACTTGCAAAAATTGCAGGATATTTACATGATATTGGAAATTGTGTTAATCGAGTAGACCATGCGCATAGTGGAGCTATTTTGGCATTTAATATTTTAAAAGATATGGGAATGGCAGTAGAAGAAAGAACAGAAATTATGATGGCAATTGGAAATCATGATGAAAAAACAGGAACAGCAGTAAGTGATATATCAGCAGCTCTAATATTAGCAGATAAATCAGATGTGCACAGAGATAGAGTGACAAATCAAAATTTATCAACTTTTGATATTCATGATAGAGTAAATTATGCAGTAACCAATGCCAATTTGGAATTAAATAGTGAAGAAAGAAAAGTAATATTAAATTTAACAATAGATACTAAATTATGTCCAGTTTTAGATTATTTTGAAATCTTTATGGATAGAACCATGATGAGTAAATATGCAGCCAAATATTTAAAAATCTGGTTTGAATTGGTTATTAACAATACAAAATTATTATAAGAAAAGCATACATGAAGAATCAAGATAAAAGTAGAGTTATACTAAACTGAGGCAAGATTTAAAATTTTATAATACAAGCTAAAAATAAATATGTAATATTTTAATAATTAAGGAAAGGAAAGAAAACAATGAAAAAAGTAAAAATAATCACAATGATTGTATTAATTATCTTAATAACAATGGTTTCATTTTTTGGAGTGTACACACAAGTACAAAATAGAATGGAAAACCAAGTAAGAGACTATGCATTAGACATGGATTTGGATGGAGCAAGATATGTAAGATTATCTGTAAATAAAGAAAGTACAGAGGTTATAAAAGATGCTGATGGAAATGAAGTAGAAACAGACGAGGAAATGACAGATGAACAATTAGCAGAAAATGGATATACCAAAGAGAGTGTACCAAACAATTCTGAAGATGTCTTAACAGTAGAAAACTATGAAAAATCAAAAGAAATTATCTCTAAAAGATTAGAAACACAAAAAGTAGGAGAATATGAAATATCTCTAGACAATGAAACAGGGGATATTTTAGTTCAAATACCAGAAAATGAGTATACAGATAATTTTGTAAGCAATATGAATACTGTTGGAAAATTTGAAATCATTGATGCAGATACAAAAGAAGTATTAATGGACAATAATGACATCAAACTAGTAAATGTTATGTATGGATCAAATTCTTCAACATCATCAAGTGGAACAACAGTATATTTAAACATAGAGTTTAATAAACAAGGTACAGAAAAACTAGAAAATATTAGTAATACTTATGTAGAAGTTGATGAGGATACAACCAACACAACATCAGAAGATACGAATACAACAGAAAATACAACAAATACAGAAGCAGAAAACACAACTGCGGAGAATACGACAACTGAAGAAAACACGACTGAGGATACAACTTCAAATGAAACAGATACAACTGAGGATAGTACAGAAACAACAAAAGAAATCACATTAAAAATTGATGATGAAGAAATCATGACAACCAGTTTTGATGAACCAATAGAAAATGGTAGACTACAATTAACAATGGGAAGTGCAACAACAGATGTAACTACTTTACAAGATAATATATCACAAGCTTCATCAATAGCAAGTGTATTAGATTCAGGAAAGTTACCAATACAATATGATGTGGACTTAAATGAATATATATTATCAGATATAACAAATACACATATTGAATATTTAGCCATAGCAATTGGAATTGTTCTTTTAATAGGATTTATTATATTAATTGCTAGATATAGAGTTAATGGATTATTATCAACAATTGCGTTTATTGGATTAATTAGTTTATACTTATTAGTGATTCGATATACAAATGTAAGTATTTCTATTCAAGGAATTGTTGGAATTATCGTAACAATTATATTAAACTATATATTTATCAATAAAATATTATCAACAATCAAGAAAAGTGAAGATAGTAAAAAATTAGCAACTGTAAAAGAAGGAATAAAAGAAAGTTACAAAGAATTCTTTATAAAACTAATACCAATTTGCATATCTGTGATTGTATTTTGTTTTATCAGTTGGACAACGATTAGTAGCTTTGGAATGGTAATGTTCTGGGGAATTACTTTAATTGCTTTATATAATTATTTGATTACAGCAACAATGTTAAAAGTAAAAGCAGAAAAATAGGAGGTATTTACAGATGAAACAATTCATAAAAAGTAAGCAACTAAAAATTATATTAATTGCATTAGTAATCATAGCAGGAATTGTCATGATTGCTGTAAAAGGATTTAACTTTGATTTGAAATATCAAGATACACAAAGAGTAGAATTATATTTGAAAACAGAATTTAATATATCTGATATTAGACAAATCACAAATGAAGTATTTGGAAATCAAAAAGTCATGATACAAAAAGTAGAAGTTTTTGAAGATTCTGTTTCTATCACAACCACTTCTATATCAGATGAACAAAAAAGTAATTTAATAACAAAAATTAATGAAAAATATGGAACAGAATTAACTGCAGAAGATACAACAGTAGAAGATATAGGACATACAAGAGGAAGAGATATTATAAAACCATATATCATTCCATTTGTCATTGCGGTTATTATTGTATTAGTTTATTTAGGAATTCGTTATTACAAATTAAATATAGCAAAAGTAATTGCAAAAAGCATAGGAATTATGGCATTAGCTCAAATATTATTATTTAGTGTGATAGCAATCACAAGAATACCAATCGGAAGATTAACGATTCCAATGGTAATATTAGTATATTTATTAACTTTATTTGGAATTACAAATATGTTTGAAAAGAATTTATCTAAAAAGAATTTAGAAGAAAATAAAGATAAAAATAAAAAGAAATAAAATGCAATTATCTCTTGTAAAGATAATGGTTTGAATTTATTAAAAAAAGCGACTTTTATATTAACCATATATAACATTTTTTGTATACAACATATAAATAAATTCAAACCATTATTTTTTACGTATTTATGGATAGTTATTTTAATGTAACAACCGTTACACCCATTTCACCTTCACCAAAGGTACCTAATCGGAAAGATTTTACATGAGAATTGTTTTTTAAAAATTGGTGAATACCATTTTTTAATTTACCAGTACCTTTTCCATGAATAATTCTAACCGTTTCTAATTTTGCCAAAGCACAATCGTCTAAAA
Source organism: uncultured Clostridium sp. (assembly GCA_946491915.1). The sequence continues at coordinate 16,898 of CAMLYR010000010.1, read as the reverse complement.
ATTTATCAATTATAAAATTGGCTTCTTCTACATTCATACCAATTACATTAATTTCTGGTTTAATATTTCTACTTTTAGAAATGTGAGAAGAGGTATGCATATTTTTAGTAGAGTTAGAATTATGAAGTGCTTTAGGATTTTGTAAAACATCTAATTTTACATTCATTTTCATACTACCAATTTGTACTTGAACGTCATTATTTCTAGAAACATGGGAAAGAATGATTCCATTTTGATTAAATGAAGTAACAAAAACTTCTTTTCCTGGTTGAATTTCTTCTTTAGAAAGAGAATTGGTGTTAGCAGTATTATCAGAAATATTTGGTTCTAATTGAATATCTTTAATTTTTTTATTAAAAGCATTTCTTAAAGTATTTATCTCCTTAGAATCCTTTATATTTGACAATTCTTTAATCATTTCATTGGCATCTTCTTTAGCTTCTAATAAAATATTTCTTGCTTTTATTTTTGCATTATTAATCATTTCTTTTTCTTGTTTTTCTTTTTCTAGATTTTCTCTTTGTAATTTTTCTTTTAATCTAGTGATTTGTTCAGATTCTGCTAAAATCTTTTCTTTTTCTTTTTCAATCAATTGTTTATCATCATAAATATTTTTTAAAAGCTCTTCAAAAGTGATATCATTTGAAGACATAAGGTTTTTGGCTTTTTGAATAATAGAGGTATCTAAACCTAATTTTTTACTAATTTCAAAAGCATTACTTTTTCCAGGAACACCAATTAATAGTTTATAAGTAGGTGATAAAGTCTCAACATCAAATTCAACAGAAGCATTTTCAAATCCAGGAGTGGTCATCGCATATTTTTTTAATTCTTGATAATGGGTAGTGGCAATCGTAAGGGAACCAATATTTTTAAAATAGTCTAATATAGAAATGGCTAAATTGGCACCTTCTACTGGGTCAGTACCAGAACCTAATTCGTCTACTAAAATTAAGGAATTTTCATTGGCATGTTTTGTAATATCCACGATATTGGTCATATGAGAAGAAAATGTACTTAAAGAATCAGCAATACTTTGGTCATCACCAATATCAGCAAAGATATGTTCAAATACAAATATACTAGACTTCTCATCAGCTGGAATATTTAATCCACTACAGGCCATACAAGTAAGGAGACCAACGGTTTTTAGAGTAACCGTTTTTCCTCCTGTATTTGGACCAGTAATTAATAATGTAGTAAAATCTTTTCCAAGCTCTATAGAAACGGGAACCACTTTATTTTGATCAATTAAAGGATGTCTAGCATTGATAAAATGAATTTCTTTTTTGGTATTAATGGTTGGGGTGATTCCTGAAATTGCCTTAGAATATTTGGCTTTTGCAAATATAAAATCTAAAGTACCAATGACTTCCACATCTGTTTTTAATTCTTCTATATAGGGATAGAAAAGAGAAGTTAATTGTTGTAATATTTTCTCTATTTCTACTTCTTCCTCTAATCGTAATTGATTGATTTCATTGTTTAATTCAAATATAGAGATAGGTTCTATAAATAAAGTAGAACCAGCATTAGAAACATCATGTACAAACCCTTTTACTTGACTTCTATATTCTTCTTTGATGGGAATTACAAATCGGTCATTTCGAATGGTTACTACATTTTCTTGTACATATTTAGAAAAAGAAGAAGAGTGAATCATCACATTTAATTTAGAACGGATGTCTTGTTCTAAATTTCTAATTTTCTTTCTAATTTTTTGCAATTCTGGGGAAGCTTTGTCATCTATTGTATTTTCATCAATGATAGAAGAGGAAATCTTAGAGATGATACCTTCATTGGTATATAAACTAGAAAACAGCCCTTCTAGAATTGGGAAGTCTTCTTTATTGATATAGTCTTTTGAAAAATAAGTTTTTAAATCTCTGCTACATAGAAAAATGGTATTCAAGTCCAATAAGCCTTTTATTGGTAAACTTTGAGAGCTTTCTAAATTAATGAGATAGATTTGAATATCTTGAATATCAGAAAAAGAAGGAGTTGAATTTTTATAGATTATATTTACAGCTTCTTCTGTCTCAGCTAATTTTTGCTTTACAATATTAGCATCATTACATATTTGTAAATTAAGAGCAAGTTCTTTTCCTAAATAGGTAGAACAATGCATACTTAAATTTTCTAATACTTTATGAAATTCTAGTTTTGAAATATAGTGCGTATTCATATAGATAAGTTCCTTTCATTATTATTAAAATAAACATAATATATATTATTATACAAGGATTTTGCGAAATAGTCAAAAGAGGAATTTTGAGAGTTGAATTTATGGTCTAGCCTTTTCTAAATCATGATTCAATTTTTTATTGTACAAGGAAAAATTCACATTTATTCTTGAAAGAAGATAGAAAATAGTATATAATTTTTAAAATTAAAAGAGAAAAATGATATATAAGAAAAGAGGAAAAATATGAAGAAAATCAAGAAAAAATTAATCATATTTGATGCAGATGGAACCATATGGGATAGTGAAAAAGATGTATTTTTAGCATTTAATCATACATTAAAAAACAATGAAAGTAAAGAAATTACAAAAGAGGAATTTCAAAAGCTGGCAGGATTAGATTTGGAGGAAATGTTTAAACGTGTTTTACCAAAAGATAAAGAAATATTGGCTAATGAATATGTAAAAAAATATCGTAAATATTATATTGATGAAGGTCATTATGCTGATGAAACAACACTTTTTGAAAATGTAAAAGAGACTTTAGAAAATTTAAAAAAGCAAGGATTTTGCATGGCAATCGCTTCTGGTAAACCAAAAAGAATTTTAGATAAAATGGTAGAATATTTCAAGTTGAATGAATTTGAATTCGTTTTAGGAACAGGAGAAAGTCATTTTAAACCAAAACCAGACCCAGAGATTATAAATTATATTATGAATCAATTACATGTTTCAAAAGAAGAATCTGTTATGGTAGGAGACACAAAAGCAGATATTATGGCTGGTAAGAATGCGGGAATAGATACGATTGCTGTAACATATGGTTATGAAAAGATAGAGATTTTAGAAAATGCAAATCCTACATATCTAATTGATGATTTTAAAATACTAGGAGAGATTGTAGAATATAAAAAAAATTAAAAATATTAAAAAGATTCTATAATGAAAAAGACAAAAAAAGACAAGAAAAAAGATAAGAAAAAATATAAAATAAATTTGAGATAAAAAAAGATATAAAAAATAAAAATGATTATGTTAAAACACAAGTTAAGTTTTGTATTTAATATAATCATTTTTTTGCAATTTTAATATGTAGTATCCAATTATTTTTTGTCATCCTCTTTTTTCTCTTTAGGAATCACGATGTTTTTAGGTTTTTTATCATCTGTATTTTTGGGTTTTATAGGGCTAATATGGTCATGTACAGGAGATATGTCTAAATCGTTTTCATCACCTGATACAATTTCTATTTTTTTATCTTCACTCATAGGAATTACCTCCTTAGTATTTTTTTATATCGTAGCATATAAAATGAAAAAGTGCAAGAAATTTTACAATTATTTCAAGTAAAAAAATCATTACAGTTCAAACATTTCCCATTAAGAGGAACGATATGGTAGATTTTTAAAGTTCTCGGCTACCCTCCGATTTCCGTTTAAGAAATTCTAATATCTAAATCGTAACAATACCCGGAAACAGGACCCTTTACGACTTAAATATAAGAATTTCTAAAACGACTCCGGTCGCATTCGAACATTTAAAACTCTACCATATCGTTCCTCTTAATGGGAAAGGTCTGAACTGTAACTAAAAAATCAGTAAAGTCACATAAAATCCTTTAAAACCCTTGACACAGCAAGCTTTTTTTGACATAATATATAGTAAATTCAATAAAGAAAAGTAGGGAATTAAATGGAATTAGAAAAAACAAAAGCAATTATTGAAGCCATATTATTTGCAGCAGGAAGAATTGTAAAATCTAGTGAATTGATATTAGTTTTAGAAAAAAATGAAGAAGAGATTCAAACAATTATTAAAAGCATGCAACAAGATTATAAAGCAAATAATCGTGGAATTGAAATTATTCAAGTAGAAGATGGTTATCAATTAGCAACCAAAAAAGATTTATATGAATACATATATCCAATTTTAGATAAACGAACAAAACCAAATTTATCAACTGCAGCATTGGAAACCTTATCCATTATTGCATATAATCCTAGAATTACAAGAGCAGAAATTGAAGCAATAAGAGGGGTATCAGCAGATGCTTGTGTATATAAATTATTAGAATATGGACTAATAGAAGAAGCGGGAAAAGCAGATTTACCTGGAAAACCAATGACATATAAAACAACAGATGAATTTTTAAAAATGTTTGGATACAGTTCATTAAAAGATTTGCCAGAATTACCAAGATATAAATTAGATAGTAATCAACAAATTGTGATTGATGATTTAGTAGAAAACGAAAAGCATGAGGATAAACAAATTAATAGTGAAAATACTGAAATAGCAGAACATAAAGATGTGGCAGATGTGGATAATCAAGGGGAAGTAAATGAACCTCATAGTAAGCAAGAGGCTCCAATGCCCGAAAGGGAAGGGGAAGAATAATTTAGAAAAATAAATTTTAATATGAGGAGAGATTTTAATTATGAAAAATGATAAAGAATTTGTAAAAGATATTACCAATATAGATGAAAATTTTCCACAATGGTATACAGACATTGTATTGAAAGCAGAGTTAGCAGACTATACAGATGTAAAAGGATTTGTTGCCATCAGACCATATGGATATGCTATATGGGAAAATATCCAAAAATATGCAGATGAAAAATTTAAAGAGCATGGAGTAAAAAATATTTCTATGCCAGTATTAATTCCAGAAAGTTTATTAAATAAAGAAAAAGACCATGTAGAAGGATTTGCACCAGAAGTTGCTTGGGTAACTATGGGAGGTGGAGAAGAACTAGAAGAAAGATTATGTGTGAGACCTACCTCAGAAACCATCTTTTCTACTATGTACTCAAAATGGCTAAGCTCATGGAGAGATTTACCATTTTTATACAATCAATGGTGTAGTGTATTAAGATGGGAGAAAGAAACCAGACCATTTTTACGTTCAAGAGAATTTTTATGGCAAGAAGGACATACCATTCATGAAACTGCTGAAGAAGCAAAACAATTTACAATGGATATGTTAGAGGTATATGCAGATATTATAGAAAATTTATTGGCAATACCAATATTAAAAGGTCAAAAAACAAAAAAAGAGCAATTTGCAGGAGCGGAAGCAACTTATACAGTAGAAACATTGATGCATGATGGTAGAGCTTTACAAGGAGGAACGTCACATTATTTTGGTCAAAACTTTACAAAACCATTTGATGTAAAATTCCAAAATAAAAATGGAGATCAAGAATATGCATATCAAACATCATGGGGAATTAGTACAAGATTAATTGGAGCAGTGATTATGGCTCACGGAGATAATAGAGGACTAAAATTGCCACCACTTGTTGCACCAATTCAAGCAGTGATTGTACCAATTGCACAACAAAAAGAAGGCGTGTTAGAAGAGGCAAATAAATTAAATGATAGATTAAGCAAAAAATTTAGAATGAAGCTAGACGATAGAGATAATTATTCTGTAGGATATAAATTTAATGATTGGGAAATGAGAGGAGTACCAGTTAGAATTGAAATGGGTCCTAGAGATATAGAAAATGGAGAAGCTGTTTTTGTTAGAAGAGATACTTCAGAAAAGATTTCTGTAAAATTAGAAGAGATAGAAGAAAAATTAGACGAATTATTGAAAGATATACAAACATCTATGTATAATGTATGTAAAAAGAGAATGGAAGAAAAGACAACAGTTGCACACAATATGGAAGAATTAAAGAAAAACTTAGAAGAGAATCAAGGATTCGTAAAGACGATGTGGTGTGGAAGTCAAGAGTGTGAAGATAAAGTAAAAGAAGAGACAGGTGCACCATCTAGATGTATGCCTTTTGAACAAGAACATTTAGGTGATACTTGTGTATGTTGTGGTAAACCAGCAACGAAAATGGTGGTTTGGGGAAGACAATATTAAAAAGTAAAAACAGGTAGTTAAAGATGATAACTAGCCTGTTTTTTTGCCCAATACTAAAAAGTGATTTTTTCATATAGGTTTTTGTATGAAATTTAACTGTATATATTGTGTCATGTTAATTATAATCTTGAGTAAAATTTTCTCGTTTTTTTTCAATTAATTTTTTATCATCATCATCTAAATTTTTAAGAGAAAAATCTAGTAGTTCAATAACAGTCTTATTAAAGGAAATATTTTTTAAATCTGCTAAAATCTGAACATCATTAATCAAATTTTCTGGTAACCTTAAAGTTTTAGTGATACCACTATGATTTCTAGGAATTTTTAATTTTTGCAAATTTATCACTACCAATCGAAATAAATATCGTTATCACAAATATTTTATAATTAAAAAGTAATGAAATATGCACTTAAAAATACTTGCAAAAATGTTGCACTAAAGATATAATAAAAATACAAATTTAAAATTAAAAAATAAAAGCTTCGACAAAGGAGAAATATATATAAATGGAAAAAAGATATAAAAAAAGAAATGTAAAAAAGAAAGAATTAAGACCGAATTTTATAATTACAATCATGATTATTCTTTTAGTTTTTGTAGAAATTATCATTAATAAAATAGTAAAAAAAAGAAAGAAATTTACAAGTAGCATCACTATAAATCTGAATATCAAAAAACAAATTATAAAAAAATATTGAATTAGAAATAAAAAATTATTGATATCATAAATACATTAAAAAATGTTAAAATTAGAAAGTATACATACAAAAGTTATATATATGTATACTTTCATATAATAAGCTAAAACTCACAATTTTTAGGTGTTCTAGGGAAAGGAATGACATCACGAATATTTTGCATACCAGTTAAATACATAATGGCTCTTTCAAATCCTAGACCAAATCCTGCATGGTCACAACTACCATATTTTCTTAAATCCAAATACCAGTTGTAACTATCTATATCCATATTTAGTTCTTTCATTCTGGTTACCAATTTATCATAATTTTCTTCTCTTTGGCTACCACCAATAATTTCTCCAATTCCAGGAGCTAACAAGTCAGCTGCTGCAACGGTTTTTCCATCTGGATTTTGCTTCATATAAAAGGCTTTAATATCCATTGGGTAATCTGTTACAAATACAGGCTTTTTAAATACTTGTTCAGAAAGATATCTTTCATGTTCTGTTTGTAAATCAACACCCCAAGATACTTTAAATTCAAATTTGTCATTTGCTTTTTCTAATTCTTTGATAGCATCTGTATAAGAAATTCTAGCAAACTCAGAATGAATGACATTATTTAATCTTTCCAATAAACCTTTATCAACAAAGTTATTAAAGAATTCCATTTCTTCTTTGCAATGTTCTAATACATAAGAAAATGTATATTTAAGCATTTCTTCTGCCAAATCCATATCATCATGTAAATCTGCAAAACAAATTTCTGGTTCAATCATCCAAAATTCTGCAGCATGCTTCACTGTATTTGAATTTTCAGCTCTAAATGTAGGACCAAAGGTATACACATTTCTAAAAGCAGTCGCATAAGTCTCAACATTTAATTGTCCACTTACAGTCAAACGTGAAGGTTCACCAAAAAAATCTTTTGAATAATCAACTTGTCCATCCTCTGTTTTTGGAACATTGGCAAGGTCAAAGGAAGTAACGGTAAACATTTCTCCTGCACCTTCAGCATCACTAGAAGTCAAAATAGGCGTATGTACATACACAAATCCTCTTTCTTGGAAAAATTTATGAATGGCATATGCAAATACACTTCTCACTCTAAATACAGCATTAAAAGTATTGGTTCTAGGACGAAGATGTGAAATGGTTCTTAAATATTCAAAAGAATGTCTTTTCTTTTGAAGAGGATATTCTAAATCACATAAATTTAAAACTTCTATTTTAGTTGCTTGAATTTCAAAAGGTTGTTTTGCATTTTCAGTAATAACAAAAGTACCAGTAACCTTGATAGAAGAACTAATAGATAATTTAGCAATTTCAGCAAAGTTATCTAACTTGTCACTAAAAACAATTTGTACATTCTTAAAAAAAGAACCATCATTTAATTCAATAAATCCAAAAGTTTTAGAATCACGAATCGTTCTTACCCAACCTTCTAATGTGATTTCCTTATCTTTGTATTCGTTTGTATGTTTATATAAATCTTTAATGACTAATTTTTTCATAAAAATCCCCCAATTAAAAAAATTATTTTATAGCGCAAATGTAATTATATCCTAAAATGTTTAAAAATACAACAGTTTTTGAAAAAATGTCGCATTGGGGACGTTTCTGTTTGGGACATTTAATGTCGCATAGACAAACGAACTCAATGAGACAAAAAAATGTCGCATAGACAAACGAACTCAATGAGACATTGGAAATTTCTTCTTTTTCAAAATTTAATAAAAATATCAAAAAGAGACATACTAATATTACAAAATGAAAAAAGGAGGAAATTAAAAAAATGAAAAAAATATTCAATACATTACTTATTTTATCAATTTTATTTACTTTTATACTATTATTCAATCCAAATCCAGTACAAGCAGCTGCATTAGATGATATAGAAATTTCTACAAATAAAGATACGGTAAATCCGGGAGACACCATAACGCTTACGATTACTTTTGGAAAACCATTAGGATCTTATACATTTGATATTGCATATGATAACAGTTTACTAGAATATGTGGAAACAGATGGTGGAACACCTAATGATAATGGAACAAGAGTAAGAGTTGTTTTTTATGATTCCACTGGAGGAACAAGTCCAAAAGAAAGCATGAGTATAACGTTTAAAGCTAAGGAAGGGATTATGACATCAAATCCAACAGATTTAGCAGTAACTGCAGAAGGATTAGCAAATCCAGATGCTAGTGAAAATTATGATGATATAACAACTGCTTTAGAGAAAAATATTGTAGTAGAGCCAAGATATGAAGATTACAAATTTGATTTATCTTATACAGGTGGACCAATTGTAAATGAAGAAAAAGAAATGGTACTTTCCTTAACATCTGCAATGGGTAAAAATTATGCTCATGCTAGAATTATAGTAGATGCAACAACACCTGATGGAGGAAATGTGCAATTAAAAGGAACTGATGAAACACAGACAGAATATGACTTGATAGATAGTGGGTGGGGTGACCCATCTGGATATGCCATTGGTGGACAAAATGTTAATAAAGTATTAAATCTTAGAGGTATCTTTGACAAAGCAGGAGAATATAAACTTACTTTTAAATTGATTGATAGAGATTCTTCAGATGCAGTTATTGCAGAAAATACATTTACAGTGACTGTAACAGATACAGAGACAACACCACCAGAAGAGGAAACACCAGAGAATGAAGGAGAAGGAATAAAAGAGGAAGAAAATATGACAAATACAACAGAAGAAAATTTACCAACACAATTACCAAAAACAGGTATGAATTTGTATGTACCAATAGTGGTTATAATAATAGCAATTATGAGTACTTCTTTATATATCATCATGAAGAAAAAGAATAGATAGAAGGATCATCACTTGAAAACGAAAGATAGAAAAAGTCAAATAATTTTCATTGGTTTTGTAATAACCATATTCCTGTTTATTTGTGTATTGGTTAATCAATGGATAGAAATAAGAGAAGTTGGAAAAGTAGATAAACAAGGACAAACTAGTTTCGTAAGTACGGAAAATGTAAACACAAAAAATGAGATAGGAGAATCCAATATCATTTTAGATGATGAAAATAGGATACAAGATACCAAGATTCACCAGACAGAAGAAAGTATCTTAACAACATATAAAGGATATCCTGTGATTGCAAAATTAGAAATACCAAAAATAGACTTAGAAACATATGTTATTTCTGAATATAGTAATCAAGCATTAGGTGTATCAGTGACAAAGTTTTATGGAGGAAATCCTAATGAAGTAGGAAATTTTTGTATAGCAGGACACAATTATATAACAAAAAATATGTTTCATGATTTGAAGAATTTATCTATTGGAGATACCTTTACATTAATAGATACTAATCATCATGAAGGATTTTACAAAATATATTCAGTAGAAACTGTAGAACCAGATGAAACACAATGTTTATCACAAAAAACAGATGGAAGAATAGAAGTGACTTTAATTACTTGCACAACAGATTCTTCTAAAAGAATCATTGTAAAAGCAGTAAAGATATAAAAATAGAAAATGTAGAAAGTAAATGTATAAAGATAAATAATTATATATTTACTTTCTATATTTTAAAATACATAACGAATTTGCAAAGGAGCATATATGTTAAAAGAAAAAATACGATATGGATTGTATGTAATTTTGATTATTTTATCAGCTATATATCTATTTCCCAAAAAGGATGTACAAGCAGTTAATATAGTAGATGGAATTGAAAACTTTCCTGAGAGTTATCAGCCATATTTAGAAGAGTTAAAAAAGAACCATCCAAATTGGACATTTACCGCTCTGTATACAAATTTAGATTGGGATTATGTCATTCAAAATGAAAATATATTTGGAAAAAATTTAGTACCAAAATCTTATCATGACAGATGGAAAAATACGAAACCAGGAGAATACAATGTAGAGGTTGATAGCGGTTGGGTAGATTGTTCAAAACAAGCATTGTTATATACCATGGATCCACGAAATTTTTTGAACGAAGTAAGAATTTTTCAATTTGAAGAATTATCTTTTAATAGTAGTAGCAATTCTGTTGATGGAATTGAAAAAATATTATATGGTACAGAATTTTATAACCAAATTGTTAGTTATTTAACATCAAGTGGAAGTACAGTAACCATGAATAAAAAATATTCGGATTTAATATATAGTGCAGGTATTCAATCAAAAGTAAGTTCTTATCATTTGGCCTCTAGAATAAAACAAGAAGTGGGACCATTTTTATCTCATAGTTCGATTAGTGGGAAAGTAGCCGGATATGAAGGTTTATATAATTTTTACAACATAGGTGCTACCAGTTCTTCAGAACCGATGGGAGCGATTATTAATGGGCTAAAATATGCAAGAGATGGAAATGGAGCAAGTGAAGCAACCAAAACAAAATATCTAATTCCTTGGAATACCAAAGAAAGAGCCATTACTGGTGGTGGTATCTTTATTGGTTCAAGTTATATCAATATTGGACAAAACACAATTTACTTACAAAAATTCCATGTCCATGATACGAATAATGGAGAACTATTTTGGCATCAATATATGACAAATGTATTAGCTCCATATAGTGAATCTAATATTATCTATAAAGGATATGCCAATAGTAATTTATTAGATTTGAATATCAATTTTATCATTCCTGTATACAATCATATGCCTGAAATACAAGAAGAAAGTCCAGCCATTAATCCATCAGACTATGAGGAAGATAACACCAAGGTATATGCGAATGTAGAAACCACTTTAAATGTTAGGAGTGGTCCAAGTACAAGTTATGAAAAAATAACGAGTGTTGCTAAAAATGAAACGATGACAAGAATTGCAAAAGGAAAGCAAAGTGGAGAATTATGGGATAGAGTCATTTTAAAAAATGGAATGATAGGATATGTTTTTCAAAATTATGTGGAAGAATTACCAGAAATCGAAGTAGAAGAAATCAAAGTATCAGTAGATAATCCGGTTATTCAAAAAAATGGAATCAGCAAATTAAATATAGAAATCTATCCAAAAGAAGCAGAAGACCAAAGAGTAGAATATCATTCTAGTAACGAAAAAATTGTAAAAGTAGATAGCAATGGAAATCTATATGGTGTTTCTTCTGGAAAAGCAACCATTACTGTACGAGCAATTTCAAATGGTGTAGAAGCAAGTATAGATATAGAAGTATATAGCAAAGTTACAGGAATAGAAGTAAATGTGGAAATCATTACTTTGCAAGAAGGGGAACAATATCAAATACTTGCCAATGTTGAACCAGATGATGCCAATAATAAAGTAGTGCAATATGTGTCTGAAAATACGAATGTTGCTACTGTCAATGATGCAGGAATCATTACAGCTGTTCAAACAGGAAATACGAATATACAGGTTTTTTCAGAAGAAGATGAAGACATTAACCAGTCAATACAGGTACATGTAATAGAAAAGATTGCAGAAGAGGATTTAAGTTTTAGTGGAAATATACAAGTAAATGGGAATGAAATGAGTGGGATTGAAGAAGAAAATAGAACAGTAGAAAAATTATTAGAAAATATTTTTGTGAGTGAAAAATATCAGGTCAAAATTGTAGATAAAGTAGGAAATCTATTACAAAGTCAAGACTTGGTAGGAACTGGTTCAAAAGTTCAAATTTTTACAAATACAGATGTACAAACATTGGTAGCAGAATATGAAATCATTATTTATGGAGATGTGGATGGAAATGGAAAAATTAATAGTGTGGACTTATTGAAATTACAAAGACATATATTAGAAATAGAAGAATTAGATTTCTTATCTCAAAAAGCAGGCAATATCAATAAAAATGGAAAAAAACCAACATCTGTAGACTTGTTATTAATCCAAAGACATATACTTGGATTAAAGCAGATTGGACAATGATTGTACAAATTTTACAATTAAGAGATTTATTTTTTTAGTTTTTCCATTAGTTCCTTTATTATTATTTTTTTCATTATCTCCTCGGCTTGCTGCATAAATTATAAATTCTATGTTTTAAATAAATGAGCCTCTCGCTATTCGTGCTTCCTCATTTATTTAAAACCAAGAATTTATACATTTATTCCACGGCACATTCGTCGATTAATTCAAAAAATAGTAATAAAGGAACTAATGGAAAAATAACTGAAAAAAGAAATTATGGGAGGATACATTTTGAAAAAAATAGTTTTTGGTTTGGTATTTTTACTAATCCTTTTAGAAAATTGTATAAAAAGTTTTGCTGTACAAAATGAAAATCAAGATAGTATATATTTAAATGTATCAAATACAGAAATAAGAAATGGAGAAGAATTTAGTTTTACAATCAATTTAGCGAATATTGATGTAGCAGCATTTGACATTCAAATATATTTTAATAATGAATTATTAGAATATGTTTCAGGACCAGAAAATACGAATGTGTCAGGAAGTAAAATGATAACGGTTTGGTATGATGAAACAGGAGGAGAGCATCCAAAACAAAATTGCGAATTGGTGAAGTATACATTTAAAGCAAAAGAAATTGAAAGTGAATATATAGCTATCCAAGGAGAATTTTATAATGCTGAAGGAGTTCAAGTACAAAGTTTTACAGATGGAATAGAAATCATAGCAAATGAAGAAACACAAACAGAAACGATTGAAATTTCAGAAGAAAGTGAAGTTGCAAGTAACAATTCTAAATTAAAAAATTTACGATTAAATCATGAAGGAATGACACCTGTATTTTCACCAGATATAACAGAATATTACTTTTTAACAGAAAATCTATCTCACTTAGATGTAACAGCTATTCCAGAAAATACAAATGCGAATGTAACGATTAGTGGAAATACCAATTTTAAAGAAGGATTAAATACCATTGTGATAGAAGTTACTTCACCAGATAAAACAAGTAAAACACAGTATACCATTTCTGTTACGAAAACAAAAGATTTGGAAAAAGCAAATGCAAATCTAGAAACTTTAGCAATTGAAAATGTAACAATAGAGCCAGAATTTGCAAATGATATATATCAGTATCATGCTATTGTTTCCAATACAACTGAAAATTTAAATATTTTAGCAATACCAGAAAGGCAAAATGCAAAAGTAGAAGTAACAGGTGGAGAAAATTTACAATATGGAGATAATGTAGTAAATATTCAAGTAATGGCTGAAAATGGATATACGATAAAACAATATAAAGTAAATATTTATAGAAGAAATGATGAAGAACAAAAAATAGCAGATGAAGAACAGAAAATAAATATTCAAAAATTAAATGCCATCTTAGAAGAACAAGAAGAAAGGGAAGAAGGGCAGAATTTAAGGGAAAATAGTATTATTGATAATTTGAAAGAAAATGTATGGTTTATTGCAATTTATATTATTTTTTCTATTATCATTGTAATTCTTGTGATTTATAGAATAAAAAAAGAAAAAATGGATAAAAATAAGAAAAGCGTGCGTTAACGAAATCAAAGATTTCGACGCACAGATGTGAAGACTGCTACGCAGTACTTCACGGATATAGGAAGCTTAACCTTGTTGTATACGAAAAAATCCATATAGAGTCAAGATAAAAGCAGATTTTTTCTATACAATAAGAAAAGCGTGCGTTAGCGAAAGCAAAGAGATTTTTCTATACAATCAAGAAAAATCAAAAGAAAAGTAAATAAATTTTAAAAAAGTATTTACGAATTGCTATTTAGTTGGTATAATGCTGGTGTAAATATGGAGGTGATAATAATGAAATATAGATGTATGGCATGTGGATATATTTACAATGATGAAGCAGAAGGAGTAAAATTTGAAGATTTACCAGAGGATTGGGTTTGTCCTTTATGTGGAGTTGGAAAAGATATGTTTGAAAAAGTAGAAGAATAGTTGCAATATTTATTGCAATTATTTTTTTTGTGGTATAGAAAAAAGTAAATTTCCCCATATCACAAAAAAACAACATTGCACAAAAAACTTGTATACCAAAAACGCATACAAGTTTTTTATTGAAGATGATAAAATTTTTATTTTATATTTTGAGATCTTTTTCGATTTTTTGCAGAATGATTATTTCTAGAGTTTACATCTAATGGAGGAGGATTAAATTTAATAGATTGTTTGAACTGATTTCCACGATTGTTATTTGAATATGATTGTTCAGTTTTCATTTTTTGTTGAAACAGTTTAGCTAAACGCAAAAAATATTCGTTAGCTTTATTGATATTCGCAGGAATAATAATCATTTTGCCGTTTCTTTTTTAAAGCTACATAGGCTTTCATTTCCTTTATTACAGATTGAGGAGAATCTTCCATAATTCCAATTAACATACCATCATCAATAGCTTGTTTAAACATAGAGATATCATTTTCCCCATTACCAATACACATATATCCAGAAGGTGGTTTCAAAGTAGAATTTATTAACTTTACAGCATTTCCTTTATTAATATTTCTATCAGCAATATCTAATCGATAATGTTGATAACTAGCATTTGGGAATTTAGTAGCTCCCATATCACTCCAGAAATTCAATTTTTCAACATAATTTGACATATCCTTCATTTGTGTCTCACTACCTGCCAATGTAATTTTTGTTATTTCGGGCATAATCTCTAATAAACTGTTAATATCTTTTCCATATTTTATAGTATGTTTTTTTCTATAATATTGTTGTACTTCAGGATTGTTAATTGCATATATATATTCACCATCTGTTAATCGAATCATTTCAGGATTTCCACCTAGTTCAGTAAAATGAGAAATCACATTTTTTACTTTTTCAGAATCTAAGGTTTGTTTATATACAAATTCTTTACTTTTTGTAAAAAATATAGAACCGCCATTATCTCCTATTAGTAATGCAGGATTTATTAATTTATTTCCTTTTAAATCTTCTTGAATGTCTCCAACGGTTCTTCCTGTTGTAGGAATCATCATACCATTCATTGCATGAACAAGTCTAAAGATATTATTTAAGTTTTTATCTTGTAAATTCATAGTTCCATCTTTATCTGTGAAAATAATAAAGGCAGGCCTTTTTAATTGAAGTGCTTGATTCATAATTATCCTTCTTTCTTGTAATTCAAGTTTTAGCTAAAATTTAGAAAGTATGTATTAATGGGGTTAAGTATTTTTATACAATAAAATGGACTAATTAATTTAGTCCATATAAATTTCCATCAACTAAAAGTTTAGCTCTCTTAGCCGTTTTTTCATCAGCATGTAATGCATTTTCTAAGAAATCAGGATGATTGATTAAAAATTGTTTCATTGTTTCATCAGGATTTTCAAAGAATTTTTCTAGCATTTCTAATTGATTTTCATTAATAATCTTATTTTTATAAGCAGTTTCAAATAATGTATTGTCTACATTAACTAGTGAAAAAGCTTTTACACCTTCAGCTTCAATTTTTTCTTTTCCACCTTGCATACGGTCAACAACAACACAAGACCAGCACATTTGTCCACCGATATTCTTAATAGCAGGTATCCAAGCTCTAATGTAGCTAGAAGCAACAGTTACTAAATCAGCAATATGTAATACTTTTTTATTTTCGATATTTGTTACAGTTTCCGTTTTTTCAAATTTACTATCACTAACAACACTTGTTAAATCTTTATAAATAGAAATATGTGGTTTGTCCAAAAGATAAGCAATCATATTTGAGAAGAACCAATCTCTTCTTTCACCACCAGAAATATAATCTACTCCTGAAACATTTATATTTTTCATGATATAATCTTTCATTGTATCAATAACATTATGATAAATTTCATTTTCATTATATTGTTTTAACACTTTTTGAAATACTTTTTCTGGTAAGCTTGATTTATCTTGTAAACATTCATCAATAAAGGCTAATAGTTCACTTGCATCTTTTTCACTTCCATAAACGAAATGTGTGTTAATGAAATATGGACCTATTTTACCAGATGTATACCAAAAAGGTTTGTTTTCTTCGCAAAATCTTACAGCTTTTGTTTCAAATAAATATGACATAATATCAGACATAAAAAATTCCTCCTTAAATTTATTAGATCTATCATAATATAAAAGGGAGAATAAGTCAAGATTAATTGAAATTTCAATCGCAGCATAATAATTATGAACAAAAAACATTAACATAAATTGTGTCAATAATTTTTGAATATTTCACTAAAAAATAGCTTTATTTTATTAGCGAA
>CAMLYR010000009.1 GCA_946491915.1 uncultured Clostridium sp. | reverse complement strand
CTTTCTTTTTTATCAATGGTAACTTCTTTATTCAAATCTTGTTTATCAATAAATCCTTTTTGGTAAACATCTTTAATATACATGATTAAAGAAAATACAGTAGCAAATAAAGCTAAACAGAATAACCATAAATCTAAATTAGACCATATAGATGGTAATTCAAATTGATTAATTAATAATGAAAATACAATTGCAACATAGAAAAGTACAGTTGCTAACTTTCCATACCATTTGCTATATACAACCACATCCTTACCATAAAGGAAAGAGGCACCTGCAATCATAATTAATTCTTTTAATAATACAACTGCTAATATCCAAATAGGAATGATATCGATTATTGTCAAAGATGCAATGGTAGAAATTTGTGTTAATTTATCTGCCAAAGGATCCATTAATTTTCCGAAATTAGATATTAAATTAAATTTTCTTGCGATACATCCATCAGCAATATCTGTAATACCAGATACTGTGAAAAATATGAAAGCAATAATATAATCTCCATTAAAAATACTTATTACAATAACTGGTATCAATAAAAATCGAATAATTGTTAGTGCGTTTGGTACATGTTTTAACATAAAAATCTCCTATTTTACTTCAAATTTTAAATTTCCATCTACAAAATCAATATTGACAGTTTGTCCATCTAATAATTGTTGTCTTAAAATCATTTCAGATAATTCATCTTCAACATATCTTTGGATAGCTCTTCTTAATGGTCTAGCACCGAATTTGATATCTGTTCCTTTTTCTAAAATGTAGTTTTTAGCAGCTTTTGTCATATTCATTTTAATATCTTTATCTGCTAAAGCTTTCATTGTATCCTTTAACATTAAATCAACAATTTGCAATAATTGTTCATTTGTTAATGGATCAAATGTAACAATCTCATCAACTCTATTTAAGAATTCAGGTCTAAATACATCTTTTAGACTATCCATAATTTTATTTTTATTTAACATAGAGTTTCCAAATCCAATAGAATTATTATTTAAGTTAGAACCTGCATTTGATGTCATAATGATAATGGTATTTGAGAAACTAACAGAATTTCCTTGACTATCTGTTAAGATTCCATCATCTAATACTTGTAATAAAATATTAAATACATCTGGATGTGCTTTTTCAATTTCATCCAATAAAATGATAGAATATGGTTTTCTTTTTACTTTGTCTGTTAATTGTCCAGCATCATCATAACCAACATATCCTGGAGGTGCACCAATCAATTTAGAAGTAGAGTGACTCTCCATATATTCTGACATGTCAATTCTGATGATAGAATCTTCAGAACCAAACATTTCATAAGCCAAACTTTTAGCAAGTTCTGTTTTACCAACACCAGTAGGACCAACAAAGATAAAAGAAGGTGGTCTTTTAGTTGATTTTAATCCTGCTCTGTTTCTACGAATGGCTCTTGCTACAGCACTTACAGCTTCATCTTGACCAATAATTCTTTTATGAAGATTGGTTTCTAGATTTAATAATTTTTGAGTTTCTGCTTCTGTAATTTTTTGAACAGGTATTTTTGTCCAACTTTCAATCACATTGGCAATATCTTGAACGGTTAATTGTCTAGGTTTCATGGTTTCATTTAGTTTATCAATTTGTTCAATTAATTGACATTCACGTGTTTTTAAATCAGCTGCTTTTTGGTAATCTTCTGTAGAATCAGCAGCAATGACTTCTTCTTTTTCTGCTTGTACTTGTGCTAATTCTTGTTTTAGTTTTTCCAAAGTAAATAATTCTTTATTCTCTAAATTGATTCTTGAACAAGCTTCATCCAAAATATCAATTGCTTTATCAGGTAAAAATCTGTCATGAATATATTTTTCAGACATAATAACAGCTTGTTTAATAACATCTAAAGAAATTTTTACTTTATGATATTCTTCATAATATTTTTTGATACCTTCCAAAATTCCAATAGAATCATCAATATTAGGTTCTTCTACTAAAACTTGTTGAAATCTTCTTTCTAAAGCAGAATCTTTTTCAATATATTTTCTATATTCTTTTAAAGTAGTGGTACCAATTAATTGGATTTCACCATTTGAAAGGGCAGGTTTTAGGATGTTAGCAGCATTCATAGAATGTTCACCATCACCAGCACCAATGATATTGTGGATTTCATCAATGACTAAAATAATATTTCCATATTCTTTACATTCATCAATGATTCCTTTCATTCTAGATTCAAATTGTCCTCTAAATTGTGTTCCTGCAATAACTGCTGTCATATCTAAAAGATAGACCTCTTTATTTAATAATTTTGCTGGCACATTTTGATTTGCAATTCGAATGGCTAACCCTTGAGCAATAGCGGTTTTACCAACACCTGGTTCACCAATTAAGCAAGGATTATTTTTGGAACGTCTATTTAAAATTTGGATAATTCTTTTAATTTCATTATCTCTTCCAACAACAATATCTAATTCGTTATTTTTTGCTTTTGCTGTTAGATTAGTACCATAAGTATCTAGAAATTTTTTCTTTTTATTCTGTTTTGTATTTTTCTTTTTTTCAACTTTTACTTTTTTTCTACCATTATTTAATTCTTGTTCATTATTACCATTATTATTATTTGTATTTCCAAACATATTAGAGAATAATGAACTTAATGGAATGGCTGCACCTGATACTTTTCCAGTACCATCGCCATTTTCGTCTCCTGTATTTTCAAACGTAATGGCTCCATCGATATTTTCGATATCTTCTAAATTAATATTTTCAGCTAAATCTTTAAAAATGGTTTCAAATTGTTTTGTCATATCATTCAAATTTACATTGTCTTTTGATAAGATTTCATTTTGTCTATATAATACTTCATTAGGGTCAATTCCTTTTGCTTTTGCGCAATTATAACAATACCCTTCTAAAGATTCTTTACCATTTTCTATTTTTTTATAAAAAAGTATAGCTGGGTTTTTATTACATTCTGAACATAACATACTTTAAACTCCTCATTTCTATATAAATATACAATATATATCATACCCCAAAATACAAGAATAGTCAACAAATTTAAGAACATTTGTATTGAAATATTTATGAAAAGTTACTGCTTACATTTTAATATGTATTTCTGTTTAATGGCACTTCTTCAAAAAAAGAGAGAAGCCTTGAAGCTTCTCTTTTGAAAATAAAAGGGGATGTTTTTTTATTTAAATCAGTAATTTCTTACTGATTATGTTTGTATTATAATTTACAAATTTGTCCATTTTGTGAACTAGAAGTGAAAAAGAAGTAATTAATTTAAGGTTGTTCACCTAATGTTATAGTTAATTCTTTTTCTTGACCTTCTCTATTAACAGTGATTGTCATTGTATCACCAATATTATGAGAATTTTTAATTTCATTTAATTCATCCATTGTTTTAACATCTTTTCCATCAGCTTTTATAATGACATCACCAATTTTAATGCCACCTTTTTCAGCTGCTGAAAATGTTTCAACATCTTTTACATAGATACCTTCTACTAAATTATTCTTTTGAGCAGTTTCAGCATCTAAATCCATTCCTGTAACACCAATATATGGTCTTCTTACTTTACTATATTGAATTAATTGTGAAGTAATGTCTGTTGTTGAGTTGATTGGTATAGCAAATCCCATACCTTCGACATCATCACCTGTTAATTTTAATGTATTTACACCAATTACTTTACCTTCACTATTTACTAAAGCACCACCACTATTACCAGCATTAATAGCTGCATCTGTTTGAATTAATGTATACGTTTTTCCATCTGTATCTGTAACTTCTCTGTTTACAGCGCTAACAACACCACAAGTAATTGTACTTTGTAATCCTAAAGGACTACCAACAGCCATTGCAAATTCTCCTACTTTAATAGAATCTGAGTCAGCAAACTCTGCTTCTGTTAAACCAGTTGCATCAATTTTTATAACAGCTAAATCTGTTTCTTCATCAGTACCAACAATGGTTGCATCATATTGTGTATCATCATTAAATAGTGTAACAGTGATTTTTGTAGCTTCTGATACTTGATAATATGCTTCTGCTTCACTAGAAGAAACAACATGGTTATTAGTTAAAATATATCCATCATCACTAATGATAATACCTGAACCTGTTGCCGTAGCAGTTGAGGTTTGATTTCCTCCAAAAATAGAGAACATAGATGTTACATTATATTCAATTTGTATACCAACAATAGATGGTAGAATTTTATTAGCTGCATATACAGCTGTATCAGAATAATTAGATAAGGAAACTTGGTCTACATATCCTGTTGTTTGTGCACTAGAAGAACTATTAGATGTACTAGAATTTATACCTCCCATAATTTGGTTTCTAATTGATGGAACACCAAAACAGGTACCTAATACAACGGCACAACCAACAACTCCACTAAAGAACGGTACAACAACATTTCTTCCAAAATTTGATTTCTTTTTAGGTTTAGTATCCATTTCATAAACTGCTTTATAATTACCTGGATTTGAAACAGTTTTGAATTTTGAATTATTTGTTTCATTTTCTTGATTATTATTTTCCATATATATTACCTCCTAATTATATATATATTAACCTATTCTGAACATATAATACAATATATTTGTGAAATTTATGTGAAGAAAATAGGATTTTTTATGGTCATTTTTAGATAATTCTATTATATAAAATTCATGCAAAATAAAAAAGATTTCATTTAGATTTTATTGAAAAAAATAAGATAAAAAGATATAATGAAGGAAATATAATCTTATTGTACATAAAAAGCTTTATATAAGGTCAATATAAAAGTAGATTTTTTATACAAAAAAGAATATGAAATTATTTAGTTATCATGGGAGATTGATGAAATGAAAAAAAATGAAAAAGGTATTACAATAGTTGTTTTAACAATAACCATAATTTTATTATTAATTTTAGCAGGAATAACCATATATATGGGTCAAGATTCTATACAAAAAGCAAATTTAGAAGGATTAAAAACAAATATGTTATTAATTCAAACAAAAGCGAAGGAATATGTTGAAAATGCAAGCTTTGATTTAGGTATTGATCCACAAAATGCAACAAATGAAATGAAAACAAATGCACAAAATGAGTTGACAGGAGAAGACAAAGGAATGTTAGTTACTTCTAGTGATAGCATTGTAAATGAGTTATTAAATATGGGGATTCTTCAAGAGGATATAGATAATGGAAAAGTATGTAAATTAACTACAGAAAATTTAAAAAATATGGGAATTAATAATGTGGAGTCAAATGATGAAGATGGCTGGTATGTTATTGTATATAATATTGATGATACAACAGCAGAAATTTATCATACAATAGGATATCAAGGAAAACATTCACTAACAGAAATTGAACAAATAGAAATGTAATAGATAAGTATGAAAGAGATTTTACAAAAATAGAATAAAATGTATAATGAAATACAGGTATAATCGTATTAAAGAAGGTGGAAACAATAAAAGAAAAAGAATTTGAAAGATTAACCAATTTAAAAAGTATGGAAAAACAACTTTATGATAAAGGGTTTGAATATATTTGTGGAATAGATGAAGCCGGAAGAGGACCATTAGCTGGTCCTGTTGTCGTTGCAGGAGTTATTCTGCCCAAAGATTCTATGATAGAAGGCGTAAATGATTCCAAAAAAGTATCAGAAAAGAAAAGAGAAAAATTGTATGATGTTATTTTAGAAGAAGCAATTAGTTATTCAGTTGCGATTATTGGACAAGACATTATAGATGAAATCAATATTTTAAATGCAACAAAACAAGGCGTTACAGAAGTAGTAGAAGGATTAGATGTAAAACCTAACCTAATATTGGTAGATGCACTAACGCATATTAATACGAAAGGAATTCCTTATGATTCTATTATTAAAGGAGATGCTAAATGTTATAACATAGCGGCTGCATCTATTATTGCAAAAGTAACAAGGGATAGAATTATGCGTGAGTGGGATGAAATTTATCCACAATATGGTTTTATCAATCATAAAGGATACGGAACGGCCAAACATATAGAAGCATTAAAGGAATATGGACCTTGTCCAATACATAGAAGAACATTTATTAAAAATTTTGTATAAAAAATAACTAAAAAATGGAGAGGCAGTATTTTATGAACATGTAATACATAATTAAACATTAGGGATTTTAACATACAGAAGGAGTGAGGAAAAGGTGAACATTCTAGAAATTATAGAAAAAAAGAGAGACAAAAAGGAATTAACAAAAGAGGAAATTGAATATTTTATTGAGGGATATACAAATAATAAAATAGCAGATTATCAAGCTGCTGCATTGATTATGGCAATTTATTTAAATGGAATGACAAAACAAGAAACGACAGATTTAACAATTGCAATGGCAAATTCAGGAGAAAAATTAGATCTATCAAGATTAAATGAAGTAATTGTTGATAAACATTCAACTGGGGGAGTAGGAGATAAAGTATCTTTAATTTTATTACCGCTAGTTGCTTCTTTAGGCGTACCAGTAGCCAAAATGTCTGGGAGAGGATTAGGATTTACAGGAGGAACAGTTGATAAATTAGAATCTATTCCAGGGTATCAAACAGGGATAGATATCCACAATTTTGTAGAGAATGTGGAAAAAGTAGGAATTAGTATGATTTCTCAGACCTTAAATTTAGCACCTGCAGACAAAAAGATATATAGTTTGAGAGATAGTATTTCTTGTGTAGAAAGTATTCCATTAATTGCTTCTAGTATTATGAGTAAAAAAATTGCAAGTGGAGCGCAAAAAATTGTCTTAGATGTCACTTGTGGTTCAGGTGCTTTCATGAAATCTAAAGAAAGAGCAGAAGAATTAGCAAATGAAATGATTGAAATTGGAAGATTAGCGAATAAAGAAACGGTATGTGTACTTACCAATATGGACGAACCATTGGGACATGCTGTAGGAAATTCTTTAGAAGTTATAGAAGCCATTCAATTTTTAAAAGGTGAAATGCTAGAAGATGTAAAAGAAGTGGTATTAGAATTAGGAGCTTATATGGTAAAACTTGCAGGAAAAGGTGCAGATATTGAAGAAAATAAAGCAAAATTATTAGAAAACATTGAAAATGGAAAAGGATATGAAAAATTTATACAATTAGTAGAAAATCAAGGAGGAGATACATCCTATATAAAAGATACAAATTTATTTCCAAAAGCAAATTATATAGAGAAGGTATATAGTCAAAAAGATGGTTATATACAAAGTATGGATGCAAAAGAAATTGGAAAAATTGTCTGTGATTTAGGAGCAGGTAGAATTCGAAAAGAAGACAATATTGATAATGCAGTAGGTATTATATTAAATAAAAAAGTTTCAGATAAAGTTAAAAAGGACGATTTATTAGTTACCATATATGCAAATTCGAGAGAAAAACTAGAAGAAGCGAAAAAGAATTTATTAGAGGTTATCAGAATAGAAAATAAAGAAGTAGAAAAACCTAAAATGATATTAGAGATTATGAAGTAATCATGGTATGTATATGCATTTTGGAAGATTAGGTGATATTAAAAAATAGAAGAATCCATTTATGATTGGATATATTTGTTTGTGATATACATTTTAAAGAATGTAAAGATAAATGCTGGTTTTATAAAACCAGCATTTGAAAAATTATGTAAATTGTGTTATAATTAGAGTTGGAACTTGCCAACAATGGATTCGTAGAAAGGAGGTGCTCCCGATGGGGACACTTAAAGATGAGTCATCAACTCATCAACCAGAATCAATTATGACCATCCTGTCTCTTTATGAAGATGGATGGTTTGTGGAGGACATCGAAGAAAGATTCGATGAAGTGAAAAAGTATGCTGTTAAGTAAATGGTAAACTTTTTCAGCTCCAAAAGTTTCACCCCCACTTCGGTGGGGGATTTTTTTGCTGTATAGGAAACAATATGAAACTTTAAGTTACGCAACTCAAAGTGAAAATAAATATTAAAATTTTATTTTCAAAAGAAAAATCGTTTTTTCTATTGAATAAAAAACATCATTGTACAGAAAAATTGCTATGCAATTTTTCGCGTCGATAAATAAAATAAAAATTTTATCTAAACCCCTACAAAAAATAAGAAAATAGTGATATAATATAAATGTTAGTATAAACTTCTAATATAAAATCATGCAAATATTTATACATATATAAATAAAAATCTTATATAGGACAAAATAATCATTACCTATATAATAAAAAAGAAAGGAATGAGCAAAATGAAAAAAGAAAAAAATCAACAAGAAAAAGTGAAAAAGACAAAAAACTATGATAAAGGAAGAATTTTTGTAAAAGTCATGGCAGGTTTTTTAGCAATATTAATGATATTAGCAACAGCTTCAACACTAATATATTCACTAATGATATAATAAAAGAGGTAAAAATATGATAATTGATTTTGGAATGAATTGGGAGAATTTTTATACAGATAATATAGTAGGATATATAAAATCATTGCAAGAAAATCCATTTGAATTGATTACATTAATTATTGATTTAGCAATCGTAATATTTTTAATATATTCTTTTTTAAAGGTTGTAAAGGGTTCTAGAGCGTGGCAGTTAATTAAAGGAATTGTATTATTAATTGTCATTACTTGGCTTAGTGGTTTATTTAATTTGCAAATTTTAAATTGGATTTTAACAGGTATTATGAACCTAGGAGTAATTGCCATCATTGTTATATTCCAACCAGAATTAAGAAGAGGACTCGAACAATTAGGAACCAATAAGTTTACAAAGTTTTTTGGAATTGATAAAGATTTAGCAACCAAAACAAAAGAAGATATTTATAAGATTGTCATTGCAGCAGTAGAATTATCAAAAAGTAAAACAGGGGCTTTAATTGTTATAGAAAGAGATATAAAAATACAAGATGTTGTAGCTAGTGGAATCCCCATGAATGCAGATGTATCTCCTCAGCTATTAGTTAATATCTTTGAACCAAAAACACCATTGCATGATGGAGCAGTGATTATCTCAGGAAATAAAATAGCAGCAGCAGCCTGTGTATTGCCACTTGCAGATGATAATGATATAGCCAAAGAATTAGGAACAAGACATAGAGCAGCTATCGGAATATCTAAAGAATCTGATAGTATTGTAGTTGTTGTTTCAGAAGAAACAGGAAAAATTTCTATTGCAAAAGATGGAACATTAATAGCAGATGTTAGTGAAGATGCGTTGAAAAAGATATTAATTACGAATGTGGTAACAAAGAGATTTGCAGTAGAAAAAAGAGAAAGAAGAAATAAAATAAAAGAAATTAGAGAAAAACTACGTAAGGAGAAACAAGAAGAGAAAGCTAAAGAAGAGGAAGAGAAGAAAGGATAAAAGTCGCATGTTGCGACTTTTATTGATTAGGTTTTAATGAAATATCTTTGTATAATTTTTTATTAAAACAGAATAAGAAACAAGCGTATAATTTTTTTGATAGAAATATATGAAGATAAATTACGATAATAGATGGATAAGGATTTTAGAAAGAGGAATTCAAATTATGAGAAATATAAAATTAGTAATTGAATATGATGGAAAAGATTTTAATGGATGGCAAAAACAACCAACAAAATTAAATATTCAAGGAGAAATTGAAAGAGCAATTAAACAAATAACGGGAGAAGAGGTAGATTTAACAGCTTCTGGAAGAACAGATGCAGGTGTTCATGCTCTTGGCCAAGTGGCTAATTTTAAAACAAATTCGAATATACCAATTGAAAAAATTCCTATAGCATTAAACTCTAATTTAAAAAAATCGATTGTTATAAAATCAGCAGAAGAAGTGGAAGAAAGATTTCATAGTCGATTAAATTGTAAAAGAAAAACATATCGATATAAGATTAATAATTCCAAATATGGAACAGCGATTTATAGAAACTTAGAAACTCATATACCGATGAAACTAGATATACAAAAAATGCAAGAAGCAGTAAAATATTTTGAAGGAGAACATGATTTTAAAGCATTTAAAGCAAGTGGAACAAGTAGTAAAAGCAGTGTAAGAACAATTTATAAAGCAGAAGTGATTGATGCAGGAAATGAAAGAATTTATATTGAATTAACAGGAAATGGCTTTTTATATAATATGGTAAGAATTATTGCAGGAACACTTGTAGAAGTGGGATTGGGAAAAATAGAACCGAATGAAATAAAAACAATTATAGAATCTAAAAAAAGAGAAAATGCAGGAAAAACATTGCCACCACAAGGGTTATATTTAGTTAGTGTAGAGTATGAGAAATAAGAAGACAAAAAAAGCTAATTTAACTTATTTTGTTTATAATCTATTAATAATATGAACAAAGTAATGGGATTATGCATAAAATATAGTAAAAAGAAAAAAGGAGAAAGCATATGAATACAATTTTACTTATATTTTTTGCAATACCATTAGCTGTAATTATATTTTCCATAGCATTACAAAAATTATTAAAATGTCCAGCATTAGTGGCAGGAATCATATTTGCAATAGGTGTTATCATCACATTTATTATAGGAAATCTAATTGTATTAGCCGCCACATTGGTGTACACATTAATTAGTTATATAACAGCAGTTATAACTTGTTTGATAAGTAGATTTTTCTGTAATAATGATAGTAATAATTGTTGTAGAAGACATCGTTGTTGCAATCATAACAATAATAACGATAATGAATTATTAACCATCAGCAGTCGATGCCAAAATAATGGAAATGGTGATTTGTTAACAATTAATAGTAGTTGTGCAAATGGAAATACCAATAACTTGCTGACAATTAGTAGTAATAATAATGGAAGGGATTGTTGCTGTCATCATGAAGACAATAATCATTGTGGATGTGGAAATGATAATGATAATGGCATAAATACAGCAAACACAATCAATGGTGTTATCAGAATTGTAGATAGTAATGGAAATAATTGTTGTAATAATGATGAAATAACAACTAGAATTAATGTAGTACCAAATACTGCAAATAATGGAAGAACAGGTTGCATTTGTGGAAGATATAGAAGAAGATAGTCCATTATCAAAAAGTATCAAGGAAAGTTGGAAACAGTCCCAATTTTCCTTTTTCTCTTTTATCAGTTGTCGCATAGACAAACGAACTTAATGCGACACTAAAATGTCGCATAGACAAACGAACCTAATGCGACACAAACGAACCTAATGCGACATAGTTGAATTTTTATAAAAATTATGGTAATATATATCATACGAAAAGGAGGAGAAAATGTTAGAAATATTAGAACATACAATTGAAGATAGTGTAAAATTAATTCCTTTTTTATTTCTTACCTATCTACTAATGGAATACATAGAACATAAAACCAAAGAAAAAACAAAGGAAACCATAAAAAAATCAGGAAAGTTTGGACCATTTTTTGGGGCATTACTTGGTATTGTTCCTCAATGTGGTTTTTCAGTATCTGCAACAAATTTATATGCGGCAAGAGTGATAACTTTAGGAACGTTAATTGCAGTCTACTTATCTACTTCTGATGAAATGTTGCCTATATTTTTATCAGAAGGTGTAGCCATTGATGTAATTATAAAAATATTAGCTATTAAATTGGTTATTGGTATGATAGCAGGATTTTTAATTGATTTTGTTATACGATTAAAGAATAAAGGAAAAGAAGATGAAGAAAAGATTATTGACTTATGTGAAAAAGAGCATTGCCATTGTGAACATGGAATATGGAAATCTGCATTAAAACATACTGTAAATATATTTATTTTCATCTTTATCATAACATTTGTAATTAATTTAGCTATTCACTTTATTGGAGAAGAAACAATAGCTGGATTTATGTTAGATAGACCAGTATTAGGACCAATTATATCTGGACTTATTGGATTGATACCAAACTGTGCATCATCAGTTATTATTACACAAATGTATTTAGAAAATATTATATCTGTTGGTACAATGATTGCTGGTTTATTAGTTGGTGCAGGTGTGGGACTAGCAGTATTATTTAGGACTAATAAAGGTATAAAAGAAAATATAAAAATTACTGTTTTACTATATGCAATAGGTGTCATATCTGGTATCATTTTAGAATTGATTGGATTGACAATATGACAAAAATATAAGTAACGCAAAAAATAAAGACTTGCGAATTTATTTTAATCGTAAGTCTTTGTTTTAGATTTCTATTTCTTTTCATTTCTCTTGAAATTGATAACCACAGCATCATCATTGTCAAAGAAGTATTTAGAATCTGTAGTATCTGTTTGTACTGGGTTAATTTCATCTCTTTCATCTTTAAAATTTAGATTTTTTAAATCAAATTTCTTTTTAGGTGAAGTATCATCTTCTGTGGCAGTTGTAACACCATCAGAATATTTACCAAAATCAAAAGTTTTAATTTTTTGTTTTTCCTTATATTTAGATTCTAAGTAATTAAATCTGCCTGGTCCTACCATTAATTTTCCACCAATATCTTTTACTTTATAAGCACATTTTTTATCAGTAAGCATTCCTTGTAATTTTCCAGGTGTAAAATAATCAACATATGCCCATTTTGCATCACCATATTTATGTGCATATTCTACTTTATCAGTATCAAAATCTACCTTGAAAGTCCATTCTCTGTGTGAACCAAATTCTGAAACCCACCATTTTAATTCATCGATAACAGCATTACCTGTAAATACTTTGTTTGAACAGTTTGATAAAATAGTGTTCCTATAATTCTCTCTAGATTTTGGTGTTTCCAATTGTGCTAAGTTTTGAGCAGAAATAATAGTTCCAACACGATATTTTCTATACATTGTAAATATAGCTTCTGTCGCTTTACAAATAAAGTCAGGAAACTCATCAACATATAAGAAGTTAGGTACTCTTGAATTTTCTCCACCAGGTCTTCTTAAAACAGCATTTTGCATTGAGATTAAGAAGAATAATCCAAAAGCTTGATGTGTTGAAGAACCTAAATCACCACGTCTAGTACATACAAAAGTAATATCTCCATTTGCAAGAGCCCTATCAAAATCAATATTATTAAAACGATTACATAATATTGATTTAACACCAGGTAATCTTAAAAGATTATCTAATTGTGTGACTGCTGCATAAATATCTTTTTCAGTTTGTTCTCTAGCACTACCATCTTTATAGAAACATTTTTTAAAGTAGGCAAGTTGTATAGCATATTTTTCTTTTAATTCTTCGTCATGTGCTAATATTTCACACATTTTTTCTATTAATTCAAAGTTGGTAAACATTTTTAGCATATCTTCCATATTAGGAAGAGCACCTTCGTTCATTTTAGGATACATTTCTTTTAGTAAGATAGCTAAGTTTTCAATTGCTTGAATGATAAAGTCTTCTCTGTAAGCATCTTCTACTTCTTCATGTGCATTATTATACATAGCCTTTAAGGCAGAAGAAATAGTAATTGCTATTTTTGCAGGTTCATCATATACAAAAGGATTTAATCCCATTGAATTAGGGTTAGATGGGTCAATCATATTATACTTGAATCCATAATTTTCACAAACTTGTGTCATATGGTCAATTAATTCATAATCTGGTGACATGATTTCTAATCCTAAATTTTTGTATACATTTTCTCCATTTAATGTTCCCAAAATCATTTTTTTCATATAGGCATTATAAACATCTTCTTTTCCTTCAGTAGGAGTAAGCATTTCTAATTTAAAATTTTGATTTAGATAGTCGTTATCATATGGTCTCTTTAAGTGAGCAATGCCTGTTTTTAAAGCAGTGAATCCCATTTCTTTAGAGACTTCTCTAAAAAAGTATTTTTTCTCAATATCTCTAGCAATCATTGGCTCAAATACTAAAGACGTTTTTCCTGTTCCAGAACCACCACATACAAATAAAGATAAATATCTAGAAACTTCTGGAATGATAATGGTTTTACCATAATCATCATCTGTACATAAAAAGACCTCACAAGTATAAACACCTCTATCTTTTTTAGGGTCTGATAAATCAATACCTTTATAGTCCCAAATAGAACGAATTTGATCTAAAGTATCATTAATACCCATGTATAGCCATTTAAATAATGGAAATATGGTAACTAATGGTAAGTAAAGTGAAATACTAATGAAAGCTGGCTTTACAATGTCAGAAAAATCAGTAATTAATTCTACGTAATTTGGAACAGATAGTAATAATAACCAAGCTCCCATATTTAGCCATTGAGTAAACATAGAAATTGCAATGACATACAATCCAATGACATATATATAGAATATAGAAACTTTTTTCATGTTTGATGTTGCAAATTCAGAATGTCCTGAAAATAGAAATGCAAAAATTGGACACGCCAATGCCAATGTATATTGTATAGGTCCCCAATAAGAATAGGATACACCTGTAAATATCATAAGAAGCATTTCAACAATTCTATCTACAGCTAAATATACGGTTAATAATGTTAAAATATATGTTGCAAAAGTATTTCTATTCACGTTTAATTTCTTTAAAAATTTATCGATTAGCTTCATTTAAAATATCCTTTCAAAATTTAAAATCATACATATATATTATCCTACAAAATAGCGAAAAAAACAAGACTTTTAGCGAAAATAATTTAACTTTGTCCAATAAAGGGTTACAATTCACAACTCAATAACGGACAGGGAAAGGTTATGTTATTCTAGATTTCATAAATTTCTCGGCTCAATGCGTACTTTAGCCTTTCTAAATCTAAAACAAACGAGCCTCTCGCTATTCCCGCTTCCTCATTTGTTTTAAATTAAGAAAGGCTACAAGTACTCCAATCACATTCGAAATCTATTCAATCTAGAATAACATAACCTTTCCCTGTCCGTTATTGAGTTGTGAATTGTAACAATAAACGGTCCCAATTAGACAAAATGATAGTATAAAAAGTAAGATAATGGAATATACTATTATGACAAAAGGCAAGGAGGAAAGTTATGGAAGAAGGATATATGAAAGAAAGCGAATTGGAAAATTTAGATGAAAGAGAAAAAGAAATAGAACTAATCAAAAATATTATTCATACAAGGAGAGAGTTAAAAAATGTAGATAGAAATTTTGAATATGCACAAGATGATTTGGTAGATTATTATATCTATGAAATGAAGGCAAATCAAGCGAAATTAAATTATTTAATCAAAATGGCAAAAATGAAAGGGATTACAGTTGATATGATTAATGATATAAAATATAGACTTTCTAGTGATGAAGAAGTAGGATAGGTCTATTTGTCCAATTGATTGCATAGTAATTAATAAAAGATTTCTATGTTATGAATTGGAGGAAAAAATGGATTTAAATGTAATTACATATTTGGCTTGTATTTGTTTTATATTTATCATTGGAAAAATTTTTATTGTTCCATTAAAAAAGATATTGAAATTAATTATCAATTCGATATTTGGTGGGATTGTTATATATGTAATTAATTTAATAGGCGCTAACTTTGGATTTCATATAGGGTTAAATATTGTTAATAGTATCATAATAGGATTATTAGGACTACCTGGAGCAGTTTGTCTAATTATTGTTAAATTATTAATAGGATAAAGGAAAAATATACCACAATAGAATAACGAAAAAATACGACTACTATTGAATTATGAAGAAATTTCTGATAGGATAAAAATATAAAAAAGAACGAATAAGGGGAACAAAAGTATGAAATATATAAATCATAAAGACAAGTTAAAAAATATAAAGTTCGATAAAGATAATTTTTATGTACTAATTGATTTTGATAGAACGATTACAGAGGCAAAAAGTTTTAGTGCATGGAGAGTACTATATTATTCAGAATTTTTAGGAAAAGATTTTAAAGAACAATATATGGATATACATATTAAAACAGAGCCTGATAAGAATGCAACTAATGAAGTTAAAGAAAATGCTTTTGAACAAAGATTTATAGAATTTATGGATTTACTAAAAGAATGTCATTTTAGTAAAGATATTCTAGAAAAATCCGTAAAAAAAACGAAATTAAAATTACGTGAAGGTGCAAAAGAATTTTTTAAACAAATGTATAATAATCATATTCCAGTTATTATCATATCTTCTAGCATAAAAAATGTCATAGAAGAATATCTAAAGCAAAATGATGCATATTATGATAATATGTATATATATGCTAATTATTATGATATGGATGGAATAAAAGAACACTATATTACAAATGTGACACCATATAATAAAAACAAAATAGAATTTTCAGAGAAAATAAAGAAAATCATAAAAGATAAAACATATACATTATTATTAGGTGATTTAACAGATGATGTGAATATGGTTTCAAAAGAAAAGTTAAATCATACTGTAACCATAGGATTTTTAGATGGAGATATAGAAGCGAATTTAGAAAAATATAAGAAAATTTTTGATATTGTATTAACCAATAATGCAAGCTTTCAAGAGGTTTTAGAAATTCTGGATTTTTAGTAAGAAAGAAAAAGGTTAAGTCAAAATAAATGAAGTGAACCCAAATTAGAATGCAAACAATTAGAGTTTCATAATTTGGGTTTATTTTTATTAAAGTTTAAGACAATTTTCTACAAAAAATATTGCATAAAAAAAGTAAGAATGTTATAGTAAAATAGATAAACAAATGAAAGGGGAAAAAATATGAAGTGTAAAAAATGTGGTGAAGAAATTGCTGAAGAAAGTGTATTCTGTCCAAAATGTGGTGCAAAAGTAAATGAAGAAAATGTAAGTAAAAAGTCTATAGCAAAAAAAGTGGCAATTGTTTTAGGAATAATAGTTATAATTGTAGCAATTGTAGTGATAGCTGTAATGGCTATCAATCGTAATGAAAATATTAATGAGGAAACTCCAAAAGAAAATGCAGTAGTACAAGATAGTGCTAATATGCAAGCAAATGGGATGCAAAGCTTAAGTTTTTCAAATATGAATTCTGATGATGGAAATTTAACAGAACAACAAAGGGCGGTTATTAATTATTTCGATAATGATTATTTATTTTTACATTGCGATATAGAAAATATCCAAAAATATCCACAAATATTTGAAAATGCAAAAGTTTATACTATTGGTGGAGTGGTTAAAGTACTAGAATCTACAGATGAAGAATTTGAAGTATTGATGTTTGATGATTGTGATGGATATTATTATGGAGACCATCCAACGGGAGAATATACACTTACAGATTCTAGTGATAGATTATATATTTTAAAAGGCGAACAATTGAATGAAAGATTAGTAGAAAAAGATTTTATTCAAATATATGGAAGATATGTAGGTGTAGAAACAAGAGAAATCAATGGGAATACTTATACGATACCAGTTATTAGTGCAATGAATGTAAGTGATTATGGAGAAGATAAATTTGATGCAGAAACCATTAGAGATATAGCAAAATATATTTTTGGGGAAGATATAAAAGTAAATGAGCAGAATCAATATAATTATCTAGTGACATTAGACAATCAGTCAAACGCTAACTTTAAAGCTTTTAATATGAGTAAAAGTCAAGGAATTATTACTTATGATATAGATTACAATAATTTAACTGATAATATTACAAAGAAATTATTTATATCATCTGATTTTAATCATTATATTGTAAGTACGTATGACAGTAGTTTAAAATATGTATATATTGATTATTTTGATAAAAACTTAAATAAATTATGGAGTAGAGAATTTGAATATAATTCAACTGATGAAACAAATTATAGTCCAATGGATTATAATGAGACACAAATGTCCATTGTCATTGATAATGATTTATATTTAATAGATTTGGAAACAGGAGAAAATATAATCGAACCGGTTTTAGTAGGTAATAAAACCAAAGTTTTAATGATGAATGATGGAATTATTCTTATAGGAGAAGAAAATAAAGATTTAGTAATGAAAGTGAATTTTGAAGGAAAAATTATGTATAGAATTGATGGAGATACAAACTTAACTAAAGTTGAAAATATTGCAACACAAATTGTAGATGGAAAATTAATTATAAAAGTATCTGGCGTAGACGAAAATGCAATTGCTAGAGGAGAAGAAGATATAGATTTAATTGACATTGAAAAATACATGGTAATAAACAATGATGGAACAGTAGAATATTCAACAAAAGATTTAAGTGGGTATAGAGGATAACAAAACAAAGCCAACTCTAGAATAAATTAGAGTTGGTCTTATTTATATAATTTTGATTATTCTACTGTAACAGATTTTGCTAAGTTTCTAGGTTTATCAACATCTAATCCTTTTTCCTTTGAAATGTAATATGATAATAATTGTAAAGGAATAATAGATAAGATTGGTGAGATATATGAGCTAGTTTCAGGAATCTCTAATACAATATCAAACATAGATTTATCAATCTTTTGATTTGTAACAATAAATGTTTTAGCTCCACGAGTGATGACTTCTTGAAGATTGCTAACCGTTTTTTCAACCAAGGTAGGTTCTGTCATAATTCCTACAACTGTTACATCTTTTTCAATTAAAGCAATAGCACCATGCTTTAATTCACCTGCTGCATAACTTTCTGAATGAATATATGAAATTTCTTTTAATTTTAAAGAACCTTCTTTGGCAACTGTTTCATCAACACCTCTACCAATAAAGAAAATATCTTTTTCCTGATAAATTTCTTTTGCAAAATCTTTAATTCTATCTTCTAATGTTAAACAATCTTCAATTTGCTTAGGTAATTCTAAGATTTGTTTTTTTAATTCGTATAACATTTCAGAATTTTTTTCTAATATTTCTGCAAAGTAAATAGCTAATATAGCAACCAAAACAACTTGTGAAGTATATGCTTTTGTAGAAGCAACTGCAATTTCTGGTCCTGCATGTGTATAAATAGAATAATCTGCTTCTCTTGTAATAGAACTTCCAATAACATTAGTAATTGCAAGTGTTTTCGCACCTTTTTGTTTTGATAATTTTAATGCAGCAATCGTATCTGCTGTTTCTCCTGATTGAGAAATAAAGATACATAATGTTTTATCATCAATTAATGGATCTCTATATCTAAATTCAGAAGCAATATCTACTTCAGTTGGAATTCTACAAAGTTTCTCGATAATATTTTTTCCTGCTAATCCAGCATGCATAGCTGTACCACAAGCAACAATATAAATTTTATTTAAACTTGATAAATACTCTTTTGTGAATTTTAATTCATCAAATTCACATTTTGAGTTTTCACTGAATTTAGCACCAATAGTTTCACGAATAGCTGTTGGTTGCTCATGAATTTCTTTTAACATGAAATCTTCATAACCATTTTTTTCACTACTAGCAGCATCCCATTCAATACTTTGAGTTTTTTTATCTATTTTATTTAAATCTTTATCATAAAATTCAGCAGAATCTCTTGATAAAAATACATATTCTAAATCATTTAAAAGATAGAAGTTTCTAGTAAATGACAAGATAGCTGGAATATCTGAAGAAATATAGTTTTCATCAATTCCTTTTCCGATAACTAAAGGGCTATCCTTTCTAACAACAATCATATTATCAGGGAAATCTTTACAAATAATTTCTAAAGCGAAACTTCCTTTTAAATCAGAACAAGCATTTTTTACTGCTGTTAAAAATTTCATTTTTCCTGTTTCTTTATTATTCTTTGTATAGTAGTAATGGATTAAATTTGGAACGATTTCTGTATCTGTATCAGAATAAAACTTATATCCATTATCTATTAAAAATTTCTTTAATTCGTTATAATTTTCAATAATACCATTATGAACAACACTAAATGATTTTGAGTTATCTTGATGAGGGTGTGCATTTTCTTTAGATGGTTTTCCATGTGTTGCCCATCTTGTATGTGCAATACCAATCGTACCTTTTAAATCATCAATTCCTTTAATATCATATAAATTTTTTACTCTTCCCTTATCTTTCATAACAACCAAACCTTCTGGTTCAATTGTTGAAATACCTGCAGAGTCATAACCTCTGTATTCTAATCTTAAAAGTCCATTGATTAAAATTGGACTTGCTTTTTGTTTTCCTATATAACCTACAATTCCACACATAATATAAATCCTCCATTCATGCAATATATAACATTGCCTAATATTTATTTTTTATTATTTTTATCTCTAACTTATAAAAGAAAGAGATTGTTGGAATTAAAGGTATGCAAATAAAACCTATATGTATTGACCTTTGTTACAACATTACTATTGCTCTTTTAATCAATACTCATGACCATAAGTGAAAGCCATCAGAGCATCCGCCGAATCTTTCGATAACTCTGAACCTCGTCAACACTATTAAATAGTGTCCAGGCGCTAAATATATACGAAATATTGCCCTCCTTTCTAAAAATTTTCTTGCATACTTTTAATTTACTGCTATTATATTATACTAAAATAAAAAAATACGCAAGTCCTAGTTAAAAAATTTTATTTTCTTGAAAAATCAGTTAAAAAATCTTAAATATAAAATTGCTCAAATTTGAAAAAAACAAAAAAATAGTATAATATAGGTATGCAACAAAGTTTGTAATTAAATAGCAATAGAAATAGAGGTGAGAATATGATAGATATCAATAAAATGAGTATAAAAGAGTTAGATGAATATCTAGGGTTACAGCTTGAATATGTAGATTTAAAGTACTTAATTGAAAAAGATAATATATTAACTGAAATATCAGAAAAACTGGATGGATATTACAGAAAAGAAGGAGGTGTTCCAGTAGATAAAATAGTAGAATTCTTAATAGAAAATGAAAAATATGTAGATAAAGAAAGATTACTTCTTGTGAATTATGACGCACATGTATATTTTAAAGAAGCAGAAAAAGCATATAAAACGGAAAACGAAAAGGAAAAATTGAAAAAACTAAAAATAAAAACAGGAAAAGAATTACAAGAGGGAATAGAGAAAGCAAAAGAAGCAGTAGAAGTACTTAGAGGAAAAGATGTGAAATTTATAGAAATTGTACGTCCGGACGAAATAGATGGCAATTTAAGATTATTATCCAGTAAAGAAATTTTAGGAGAGCCATTATCATCAGAGGAGAAAAAAAGAGAAAGAACAACAAGGAGAACAATGAAAAAACTTTCAAAAGAAACAATCGTTTTTATGTTCATGCTAACAAATAGTTCAAAAGTACATGTAGATAATGATATTTATGATATTCCCTTTTTAGGACAAAAGTTATTTAAAGCAGTGGCAGAAAAGAATCTTATGAGAAAAGGAATGTCAATCCAAGAAATCAATAGGTTGTACGAAAATAAAGAGTTTTATTCCTATATACTGCAACATTTAGATGAATTTGATGGTGAAGAGATACAAAAAGTAAGTGTAGGAATAGAAAAGTATATGGATATGAGAAAACTGTGTTTACTTACATTTGCTAAGCTAGTAGATGATATGGAAAGAGGAGAAATCATCTATTATAGAGATGGAGATTATATGGAAATGATGCTACCTCCAAAATCATTTTATAGAGCTTTTTACCCGAATTATGCATATTTTGGAGAATATTTACCTGAATATTTTTCAATTATATCGGAAGAAGATACGCAGGTGAAATTTGAAGATATAATATATACAACACAAGATGCAAAAGAGGCAATGAAAAAATATATAAATGGTGTATATATGTCAGACATTTGTATGGACGCACAAATTATCCAATTATTAAGAGGCAAGCTGGAAGTATCTAATATAAATCCTAGAAATTTACAATATCTAAAAACATATTTAATGGATAAAAGAAATGTAAAATCAACAGATGAATTAAAAAATATGATAGATATTGGATTATTAAAAGAGCAAGACATTTTAAAAATGTACAAAGATAAAAAAATTAGTATAGAGGATATTCGTCAAACAAAGGAAGGACTAAATCTAGAAAAAATTGTAACACCTCATTTTATATTGCAAGAAATGGATAAATTAGCCTCAATTCAAGAAGAAAATAAGGAGAAAAATCAAGAAGAAAAGGAGAC
This sequence comes from uncultured Clostridium sp., assembly GCA_946491915.1. The sequence goes on along the minus strand of CAMLYR010000009.1, from coordinate 7,275 downwards.
AATAGAAAGATATATTGAGCTATATAAAGAATTGTACATTAATGGAAAAACGGAAGAAGAAATAGAAAAAGCAGGAGAAATATTAATTGAAGAATTAAAAGCCAATCAAAAAGAAAATGATGAAAATACAGTAGAAAAACAAGACCAATTATTAAATTATGGAGTATTATCTGGTGAAACTTATGCTATTTTAGCTTCTAAAGGAATTGTAAAAACAGATGACTTTATGCAGATGTATCAAAAAAATGGTATTAATCTAGATATGATAAAGCAATTGCAAGAAAAGGGGATTTCATTTGATAGTATAGATGTAGAACCATATTTCATAGAAGGTTTTATGCGAACGAGAGAACAAGAAAATCCAGATAATACAGAATTAAATAAATATGCTTCTTTATATAAAAATATTAAATTAAAAGGGTTATCAGATAGAGGAAAACAAAAAACAGCAGATGAATTTTTAATGGAGATTGGAGAAAGAATTGAAAATGACATAGAAATTGGAAAGCAAAAGAAAGATTTTGAAGCACAAGATAGAAAACGATTATATGAATTAGGGGTTATCCCAATTGATATTATCATTCCTTGGGCAGATAAGAAAGAAATCATAGAATTATTAAAAAGTGATGGCTTAGTTCCAAGAGATGTTAGAAAATTGTATAGAGATGGGGATGTAACCATTCAAGATATAGAAAACATTATAGCCTCTAGAGAAAATGACTTTAGTGCAAATATTCATTTAGTAAATATTATATTTTCTAATGCAAGTGACAGTGAAATACGAAAAGAATTATTTAAAAAAATAAAGGGATTAGCCACAACAGTTAAATCTAATAAACATGCAAATGGACAGGCGGAAGATAAAGAAAAAGATATAGATGATGATAATGATGAAATTGAGCCTAGTGAAGGTGAACTTAGATATCTATTTGATACAGCTGTTAGATATAATGCATGGATAGAATCAGACAAAGATGCAAAATTAACAAAATTGAAAGATGGTCATGTATTAATTGAGTTGCCAAATCATAAGGGAGGTCTTGTCATTTTAGAGCAATTGTATTGTTGGAAAAGAAATAAAGAAACACATAAAATGGAATTGGCAGATAAATATGGGTCAAGAGGATATGTATTAACAGAAGGAGAATATGAGGCAAATCAGTCTAGATTTATTACAAAAGACAATAGAGTCAAACGATCAGAATTAATCGATATTATGCAAAAAGAATTACCGAACCTAGAAGAAAAAGGGATATTAAGAGAGCTTACACATTCTAAAAATCAATATCCTGAAAGGGTACAAAAATTGTTAGGTGTACCAAACTATTTAGCAAGAGCTAGAGGAGAAGAAAAACGAGATAAGGCTTTACAAAGACTTGTTGATAGCCAAGAATATACAGATGGGGAAAAAGAGAGAATCATGCAAATAAACGAGGCTTGGGAAAGTGTAAGAAAGAGTAGAGGATATTATGAAGAAATATAAAATAAATATTATGAAAGGTAAAAAATATGGATATAGAATTTCAAGAATTTTTAAATAAAGATATAGGGTATGGTAATACTCTAAAAAATAAGAAAATGAAATTATTAAATGAAATAAAAGAAAGTGTTATAAAGGATAAAGAATTTTTTGAACAAGCTATACAATTAGATTTCGAGAAATGGAAAAAGAAGATAGATTTAGCGATATTTTCTAAACTGATTGATGAATATATAGAAATGGAGAAAAATAACCATACTATCAAGATAGAAGAAGGAAATACACAAATAGAAAAAATAGTAGTAAGTTATTATGGAAATCCATATGTCACGTTAATTTTATGTATCCAAGCGATTATTTATCAAAAGCAATTATTATTAGAAACAGGAGAATTTATGCTATCTACTAATACATTTATTGTGAATATGGTAAATGAAATATTAAAAGAAAATCATCTTCCAAAATTGTTGATACATTGTATAGAAATATTAGATAAAAAAGCCATTATTGCAAACAACATAAAAACCATCATTATTGGTGCTACTCAAAGCAAAGCTGAGTATCTTGGAAAATATATTTATATACCATATAATAATTATATCATTTATTGTGTAGATGAGGAATTAGAAGACTTGTGTAGAAGTATTTATGAATATTCTTCTAATAATTTTTTTGAAGCAGAAGTGCTATTTGAAGATGATATAGAAGAAGCGATTGGGATAATCAATCTTCACCAAGATTGTATTGCAGTTATATTAACTAAAGATACAAATTTGCAAAAATTGTTTAGAGAAAGAATAAAAAATAAATTATATATCAATGAAAATCCATTTTCAAAAGAAGAAATTAATATTCCTGTTGATTGTTTAAAATGCGGATAGCAAAAAGGTTACTTTTAAGACTAAGATGGTTTACTAGTTTATATGCTATAAGGAAGCAACTAAAAAAATGAATATCAGATAATAGAAAAAACGGCAAAAGGCTTGAAAATATAGGGAAAATCGTATATAATACAATTGTTCAAAAAAAGATATGCATAAAATGTGATAGGTAACTAAAAAATATGAAATAAGGGGAATCAATATGAATGTATTAATTAATGAAGCAAGAATTGAAAAAAGATTAGATGAATTGGCAAAACAAATAGACAAAGATTACGAAGGAAAAGAAATTATTTTAATTGGAATATTAAAAGGTTCCGTTGTTTTTATGGTGGAATTAGCTAAGAGATTAAAAACAAAAGTACAATTTGAATTTATAGAAGTATCTAGTTATGAGGGAACAGAAAGTACTGGAAAAGTAAAAATTGTAAAAGATATTAAAAATAGCATAGAAGGAAAAGATGTATTAATTGTAGAAGATATTATTGATACTGGGACAACATTAGCATTCTTAAAAGAATATTTGAAGTTAAAAAAACCAAATAGTTTAAAAATTACTACTTTACTTAGTAAGCCATCAAGAAGAATAAAAGAATTAGACGTAGAGTATATTGGATTTAGAATAGAAGATAAATTTGTCGTTGGATATGGGTTAGATTATAACCAAAATTATAGGAATCTGCCATATATTGGTTATGTAGAAAGTGTAGATGAATTCTAAAAGGAAAAGTTTTTTTAAGACTTTTCTTTTTTTTCTCAAAAATATATAGTCTATAAAAAATGAAAAAACAGTCCAAAATTGACTTTATGTAAATTAATATAGTATAATAGACAATAGAAGTGAATTTTTTATGAAATATATTATAGTAAAAATTGTGAGGTGGAAAATGAAGCGTTTAGAAGAAATAAGTATTCAAGAATTACATAATCGATGTCATTTACAAATTTTAGAAACAGATATTCCATATATCATAAGAGGTAAATCCAGTGAAACAATTAAGCAAGATTTTAAATCAATTCCACATATTAGAATAATCGATTATTTAAAAGAAAATGAAGAAAATGTGGATAAAAGAATGATGTTATTAATTAGTCTTTATAGATATAAAACATATAAAGATAAAATAGATGATATCCATAATCCTGATAGAGAATACCTGATTAGTCAAAAAGAAAAAATTGAAGAAGGATTAAAAACAACCCAAAAACTTGCACAAGAATTATTAAAAGATGAAAAGGATATTATCATTAGCCGATTGAAAAAAAGTGGAAAGGATTATTTTATAGAAATTATTTCAAGTAGTGAACTTTTACATAAGATGCCATCTCAAGGAGAAAGAAAACAAGAAAGAGAAAGTGTTAAAGCAATAAATACATTGCCAGAAAAAGCACTTTTTTCAGCATTTTTTGTAGTAAATGATTATGTAGAGGGGAGAAAAGAATTTACTAAAAAAGAAGATTTGATTAATCAAGTGATACAGGTAATGGGAGCAAAAGCAAATGAAAAAGGCATTTTAACACAAGAAGTTATAGATGCATTTGAATATCCAGAAAAGTATGTAATGAAATATCCGTTAGAAAGAAAAGCAGAAATATTGTATCCAGGAGTAAGAAATGCTCTTGAAGGACTAGAAAAATATATCTATATGGATAAAGTATGTTTATATACAATTATGAAAGCTGTCCAAACATCGGAAAATGGAAATATGTTCTTTAATGCTGGAAATCAGATTGACCCAAAAAAGAAACCAGATGGAGATTATTTAGATATAGAAACCTATTTACCAGAATTTTATTCTGTAATAAAAGGAAAAAAAGTAGAAATTACCCTTAATGGGAAAACATATACCACTGAGGATGCTGAAAAAGCGATGGAAAAATATGCGAATGGAAGATATATGTCAGATTTTGCAATAAATGATATGATTCAAGAATTATTACAAAGTGGACAACCGGCATCTGTTATTCCTAAAGAACAATTACAATATATAAGAGAATATATTACAATTCATAGAGGCGTGATGGCTACAAGTGAATTAAAATATATGATACGTATTGGATTATTAACAGGACAAGATGTTTTAAAAATGTACGAAAATCGAAAACGTAGTTTAGAAAACGTATTAGCAATCCAAGAAGATTTGGATTTAAAAGAATTTCTAACACCTGCATGTATCGTAGAAAAATTTAATGAATTAGAAAATCTAAATGATGAAGAACATGCATATGAGAAAGAAACCATCAAAAGATATTTGAATTTGTATAAAGCATTATATTTAGAAGGAAAATCAGAAGAAGACTTAGAAAAAGCAGGACAAGAATTAATAGAAGAATTAGCAAAAACGAATGAAGAAGACAATAAAAGAACAGAAGTGCAAAAACAGGAAGGATTATTAAGATATGGATTACTTTCTGAAAGGACATATGCCATTTTAGCGTCTAAAGGAATGATAAAACCAGAGGATTTTATGTATATGTACCAAAAAGATGTTATTCGTTTGAAAACAATAGAGCAATTAAAAGAAGAGGGCATGCAGTTTGATCATTTTGATATAGAATCATATATCATAGACAGTTATATGAAAATAAGAGAAAATGAAAATTCTGATAAAACAGAGTTGAAGAAATATATTGCATTATATAAGGTTTTAACATTAAATGCATTATCAGAAGAAGAAATCAATGAAAAAGCAAATGATTTGGTAATGGATATTGGAACAAAAATAGAAAGTGACAGAGAAGCTGGAAAACCAATAAAAGAATTTGGAAAAGAAGATAGAAAAAGTTTGTATGACCTAGAAGCCATTCCGATAGATACAGTTGTACTTTGGGCAGATAAAGGAGAATTGGTTGATCTTTTAAAGAGCGAAACGGTAATTCCTAAAGACTTGAGAAAGCTATATCAGCAAAACAGTATTATTTTACATGATATACAAGAAATCATACAGTCTCAAGATGTAAAATTAGAGCAAAAAATAGCTATCAGCAATATTGTATTTCCATCTCCAGAAGATGCTGACATTAGAGAGGAATTATTCGGAAAAATAACAGAATTAGATGAAACCGTAGTTTCTGAAAAGGAATCTACACATAGAGAAGTAAAACAAAAACATGGTGGTGCAAAACCCCAATATCATAAACATATATTTGATACAGCAGTTCGATATAATAGTTGGATACAATCAGATGAAAATGTTAAAATGGAAATTTTAAATGATGGACATATTGCTGTGCATTTACCAAATGTAAAAGACGGGCTTGTTGTCACGGAACAATTTTATAAACTAAAAACAGCAAAAAATGGAAAGAAGAAAATGGAAGATGCATGGGGTGTAGGAGGTTTTGTATTACCAAAAGAGGATTATCAAGCAAACAAAGATCAATTTATTACCAAGGATCATCGTGTTAATCGTCAACTGTTAGGAGAAATTGTAAAAGCATTAGCGCCAAAGTTAGAAGCAAAAGGAATATCTGGAAATTTGCACCATCGTCAAAATTATCCAGAGTTAGTACAAAAACTAATAGGAATGCCAGTAGGCTTAGCAAAGGCAAAAACGGAAGAAGATAGGCAAAAGGCAATCAAAACGTTGAAAGATAGCGAACAATATTCAGCTGAAGAAATGGAAAGAATAGAAAAAGTCAGTCAAGCTTGGCAAAAAGTAAGAGAAAGTAGAAGAATTTACGAAAAATAAATAAAACATTTGGCATGAAAGCAATGATGTGATATACTATATAAAGTAGATAAAAAAGAAAGACTTATAATTCAAATAGAAGATATAAGCCTTTCTTTTCATCATAAACGTCATAAAGGAATGAGATGAAATGTTTGATATAGAAGAAGAATTAAAAAAATTACCAGGAAAACCTGGTGTATATATTATGCATGATAAAGATGATAACATTATCTATGTTGGAAAAGCGATTTCATTAAAAAATAGAGTTAGACAATATTTTCGAAAGACAAATAAAACGGCAAGAATAGAAAAAATGGTTTCCCTAATTGACCATTTCGAATATATTGTTGTAGATAATGAGGCAGAAGCTTTAATCCTAGAATGTAATTTAATCAAAAAAAATAGACCAAAATTTAATGTGTTATTAAAAGATGATAAAACATATCCATATATAAAAATTGATGTAAAATCAGAATATCCAGGTGTTTATTATACAAGAAGAATCATTAATGATGGTTCAAAATATTTTGGACCATATGCCAATCCAGGTGCAGCTAAAGAAATGCTAGATTTTATCAAAGAAAGATATAAAATTCATCAATGTAGAACCTTAAAAGAAGGAACAAGACCATGCTTGAATTACCATATAGGTAGGTGTTTGGCACCATGTATGGGAAATATAGATAAAGAAGAATATCGAAAACAAGTAAATGAAATTATTGATTTATTAGAAGGAAAAACAGATAAAGTTTTAAAAGATTTAGATTTACAAATGCAAGAAGCATCTCAAAAAATGGAATATGAAAAAGCTGCTAATTTAAGAGATAGAAAACAAGCAATAGAAAGAGCTTCAGCAAAACAAAAAGTATCCAATATATCAGAAAATAGCATTGATGTTATTGGAATTGCAAAATCAGATTTAGAAGTTTGTGTAGAAATCTTTTTTGTAAGAGGAAGTAAAATGATAGGAAGAGAACAATACTTCTATAAAGATTTAAAAGACATGGAAGACAAAGAAATTCTTTCAGGATTTATCAAACAATATTATTTTGACAATCCAAACATTCCTAGTAAAATTATGATAAGAGAAGAAATCGAAGATAAAGAAGCAATTGAAAGTTGGTTATCCACAGAATTAGGAAAAAAAGTGGAAATCAAAACACCTAAAAAAGGCGAAAAATTAAGATTTGTAGAAATGGCAGAAAATAATGCAAAAGTAACATTAGATAATTTAGGAAAA